>CAIVAR010000173.1 GCA_903904005.1 uncultured Anaeromyxobacter sp. | reverse complement strand
GCCTCTCCTACTACATCGTGATGCGGCTCACGCGACGGCCGCTGCTCTTCCCCAAGCTGGCCCGCGTGCAGCTCTGGCTCTTCAACGTCGGGATCCTCCTCGCGCTCGTCACCCTGGCGATGGGCTACACGCAGACCAACGAGTACGCCGAGATGGAGTGGCCGCTCGACATCGCCATCGTCATCCTCTGGGTGATGTTCGCGGTGAACGTGATCGGCACCATCCTGGTCCGGCGCGAGCAGCAGATGTACATCTCGCTCTGGTACATCATCGCCACCGTCGTCGCCATCGCGGTGCTCTACATCGTGAACAACCTGTCGATCCCGGCGGGGCCGCTCAAGAGCTACCACCTCTTCGCCGGCGTGAACTCCGCCAACGTGGAGTGGTGGTACGGCCACAACGTGGTGGGCTTCCTCTTCACGACCCCCATCCTGGCGATGTTCTACTACTTCTTCCCCAAGTCGACGGGGCTGCCCATCTACAGCCACCGGCTCTCCATCGTGGCCTTCTGGTCGCTGGTCTTCGGGTACCTGTGGACCGGCGCCCACCACCTCGTCTACTCACCGCTCCCCGACTGGATCCAGACGCTGGGCATCGTCTTCACCCTCTTCCTCATCGCCCCGTCGTGGGGCTCGGTGGTGAACGGCTACGCCACCATCGGCGAGGACTGGTCGAAGATGAAGACCGACTACCTGGCCAAGTTCTTCATCCTGGGCATCACCTTCTACGGCCTGCAGACGGTGCAGGGTCCCACCCAGGGGCTCCGGGTGGTCTCGCAGCTCATCCACTTCACCGACTGGGTCCCCGGCCACGTGCACATGGGCACCATGGGCTGGGTCGCACTCACCGTGACGGCCTCGATCTACTACGTCATCCCCAAGATGTACGGCACCGAGATCTTCAGCGTGAAGCTCGCCAACGTGCACTTCTGGCTGGTGCTGGTCGGGCAGCTCATCTTCTCGCTGACCGGCTGGATCACGGGCATCCAGCAGGGCGCCATGTGGAAGGCGCTCACCCCCGACGGCACCCTCAAGTACACGTTCATGGAGTCGCTGGTGAAGAACTACCCGTACTGGCACGTGCGGTCGCTGGCCGGGGCCATCTTCATCGTCGGCATGGTGGTCTTCGTGCTGAACGTGCTGCTGACCATCCAGAAGGGGCGCGCGCTCGAGGCCGGCAAGTCCGCGGCCCCGGCGGCGGCGTAGGGGAGGGCGAGAGCCATGGCGGGAAAGATCTACAGCAAGCCCATCGTCTTCACCCTGATGGTCACGGCCGCGGTCCTGGCCGGGTCAATCGTGATGATGGGCTATCCGATGCTCCGGCCGGACATGCACCCCAAGCTCGAGGGGCTGCGTCCTTACACGGCGCTGCAGCTGGCCGGGCGCGACATCTACCAGCGCGAGGGCTGCGTCAACTGCCACACCCAGACGGTGCGGCCGCTGCGCACCGAGGTCATGCGCTACGGCGAGTACTCCAAGGCCGGCGAGTTCTTCTACGATCGCCCGTTCCTCTGGGGATCGAAGCGGACCGGCCCGGACCTGGCCCGCGAGGGGGGCAAGCGCCCCGACTCCTGGCACGTGGCCCACTTCGAGAACGCCCAGGCGGTCGTTCCCCGCTCCAACATGCCGCCCTACGGCTGGCTGAAGAAGAACAAGCTCGCCCCGGCCTCCGTGAAGGCCCACATGGATGCGCTCTCCATGCCCTACACGGCGCCGCAGATCTCCGAGCTGGCGAGCAAGACCGAGATGGACGCGCTCATCGCCTACGTCCAGCAGCTCGGCCACGCGGTGGAGAAGCCCAGGACGGCCGGCGGGTTCGACCTCGCCGCGGTGAACCCCTTCGGCAACTCGCCCCAGGCCATCGCCGCGGGCGCCGCGCTCTTCGCGGCCAACTGCTCGGTGTGCCACGGCGACGAGGGGCACGGCGGGATCGGACCGTCCTTCATCGAGAACAAGTTCCTGGCCCAGCCGGGCTACGGCACCGACGGCCAGTACTTCGCCATCATCTCGGCCGGCAGCGACGCCAAGAAGGCCATCGGGCGACCCGGCCTGCCCGACGGCGGCATGGAGGCCTACGGCGCGCAGATCCCGCCCGACGGCATCTGGAGGCTGGTGAGCTTCATCCGGGCCCAGCAGCACCACGAGGGCTCCGAGCCTCCTGCGCTGGAGAAGCGCGAGCACGAGACCGGCGGAAAGCACTGAGAGGGGCGACGGCCATGAACGAACTTCCCGACACCGCGGACGGACTCGAGGCGAAGGCGACGGCCAGCAAGGTACCGCTGGGCTTCTGGCTGCTCTTCTGGGGGCTCATCGTCTGGGGGGTCTACTACACGTGGACCTACAGCCCGTCGCTGGGCGGCTGGTCCCAGTCGAAGGCCTACGACGAGTCGGTCCAGGCGGCGGTCGCCACCTCCGGCGAAGCCGGCTCCAACATCTTCATGACCGTCCTGTTCACGGCCCTGCCGACGCTGGCGGCCATCGGTCTCTACCTGGCGGCACGCAAGCGCAAGGCCCGTTAGAGACGCCGCATGCGGCCCGAGACCATCCCCGGCGACGACCGGGTCTACCTGGCCTTCGGCCTGCTCCTCTGCGCGGCGCTCCTCTGGGTGATCGTCCACTACTTCTCGCGAAAGCGGAAGGCGAGCATCGAGGAAGCGAAGTACAAGATGCTCGATGACGACGAGTAGCCCGACGACGCGGCGTTTCGGTCCCTGGAGGCGGTGGGCCGGGCTCGTCCAGGCCGCGCTCTTCCTGGGGCTGCCCTTCGTCACGCTGCGGGGCGAGAGCGCGGTCCGCTTCGACGTCCCCAGCCTGCGGCTCCACTTCCTGGGCGCCACCCTGTGGATGGACGAGTTCTTCGTCCTCCTCCTCGCGCTCCTCGCCGCGTCCTTCCTCTTCCTCCTCGTCACCTTCGTGTGGGGACGGGTCTGGTGCGGGTGGAGCTGCCCCCAGACCATCCTCGGCGACCTCACCGGTGCGCTCGCCTCCGAGCGGGCGCGCAAGCGCCCCCGGCGGGGGAAGCTGGCGCTGGCCTGGGGAACGGTGACGCTGGTCTCGGTGGTCTTCTCGGCCGCCACCCTCTGGTACTTCGTCACCCCCCGGGAGTTCTTCACCCGCCTCGTCGGCGGGGACCTGGGGCCGGTGCTCGGCTGGAGCTGGGTGGTGCTCGGCGCCACGCTCTTCCTCGACCTCGCCTTCGTCCGGGGCCGCTTCTGCGCCACCACCTGCCCGTACGCCAAGCTGCAGGGCGTGCTCTTCGACCGGGCCACCCTGGTCGTGGCCTACGACGGACGCCGGGACGCGGAGTGCATCGACTGCCTCGCCTGCGTGCGGGTGTGCCCCACCGGCATCGACATCCGCGACGGGCTCCAGGCCGAGTGCATCGCCTGCGCGCAGTGCGTGGACGCCTGCGCCCCCATCCTGGCGAAGTTCGGGAAGCCGACCCTGGTCGACTACTTCTTCGGCGCGCCGGGGGAGCGCCCGCGCCTGCTCCGCCCGGTGGTGGTGGCGCTCTCGGTCGCATCCGCCCTCGCCGTGGGGGGCACCGTGGCCGCCTCGGTCCGCGCCGGGCGCGAGAGTCTCGACCTGACGGCGGCCTTCTCGTCCCGGTTCTCCCCGCGCCTCGGTCCCGACGGACGGGTGGTGAACGCCTACGAGGTGGCGCTCGAGAACCGGGGGCGCAGCCCCCTCCACCTCGTGCTGGCGCTCGCCCCGGACCGGGGCGAGGCGTCGGTCAGCCCGGCGCAGGTCGACCTCGCCGCCGGGGAGCACCGCCGCGTGCTCCTCGTCGTCTCGGCCTCCGGGCTCGGACCCGGACCCGTGGTGCAGGCCGAGCTCACCGCGACGGACCCGGGCGGTGATACCGTGCGGGCCCGGGTGCCCATGTTCCTGCCGAGGATTCCGTGAAGATCGTCATCGCCATCGTCGCCGCCCTGGCGCTCGGCGCCGTCGTGGGCGCGATCTGGGTGGGCATGAACACCTTCGAGCGGACCGTGGTCGCCGACCCCTACGAGTCGGGGATCCACCACGACGCCGATCGGCGAAAGGCCCAGGCGCTCGGGTGGAACGTGGCCGTCGACGAGGGCTCGCTGCGCGCCAGCCCCGCGGCGACGCTGGCGGTCACCCTGACCGGGAAGGACGGGGCCCCCGTCGACGACGCCGACGTGCTCTTCCGGGTCTCGAGGGCCGGGACGAGCCGCCTCGACGGGTCGGCGAAGGCGAACCGGGCCGGGGCGGGGCGGTACGCGGCGGTCCTCCCCATGAACGAGGCCGGGTTCTGGGACCTCGACGTCGTCATCCGGCGGGGCGGGGAGTCGATCACCGTCGGCAAGTGGATCCACGTCGCCGGCGAGGTCGGCGAGGGGGCCCACTGCGACGCCGGGATGCGCCCCTGCGCCGGCAGCGCGGGGCCGGTCCGCGTGGTTCTCGAACTCTCCCCGCGCCCCCCGGTGCCCCTGAAGGCGATCGAGGCGACGGTCCGGGTCCTCCAGGACGGCGCGCCCCTGGCCGGTGCCGAGGTCGCCGTCGAGCTCTCCATGCCCGGGATGTTCATGGGCGAGAACCGGATCGCGATGAAGTCCGGCGCCGACGGCCGCTACACCGGCCAGGGAGCCCTCCTGCGCTGCACGAGCGGTCGCCGCGACTGGCTGGCCGAGGTCGTGGTGCGGCGCCCGGGCGCCCCCGAGACGCGCGTGCGCTTCCCGTTCCTGGCCGCCGAGTAGCGGCTCGCCGATGGACGCGTCGCTCCCCATCGCGCTCGCCACCGGCTTCCTGGGCGGCTTCGGCCACTGCGTCGCCATGTGCGGACCTCTGGTGGGGGCCCTCGGCATCGCGGCGCCGCCCGGGACCCCGGTCCGCCGCGCGCTCCTGCCCCAGCTCGCCTACCACCTGGGGCGCGTCACCACCTATGGGACGGTCGGCGCGGCCATGGGGATGGCCGGGTCGTTCGTGAACGTGGCCGGGCGAATCGCCGGCGCGCAGGACGTGGTGGCGGTGCTGGCGGGACTGCTGCTCGTGGCCATGGGGCTGGGGGTCGCCGTCCAGTCACTGTGGGTGAAGGACGCGGAGGGGCGCCTGGCCGGGCGGGTCCTCGGCGCGGTCCGGAAGCTGGCCGGGCACGAGGCCCCCATGCGTGCCTACCCGCTCGGCCTCGTCCTGGGGTTCCTCCCCTGCGGCCTCTCCTATTCCGCCTTCGCGGCCGCGGCGGCCACCGGCAGCCCGGTGCGGGGGATGGCGCTCGCGCTCGCCTTCGGCGCCGGGACGCTGCCGGCCCTGCTCCTGGCCGGGGCGGTGGTGGGCGCGCTCTCGGCCCGCTCCCGCGGGCTGCTCCAGCGGGCCGGCGGCCTGCTGGTGGCGCTCCTCGGCGTGCTCTTCGTCCTGCGCGGGCTCCGGATCCATGTCCCCGCGCTGTGATCACTGCCTCCTCGAGTTCCCGGAGCGGGAGGCCGTCCGGGAGCGGGACGGGGACGTCGACCGGGTCTTCTGCTGCACCGGCTGCCAGGGCATCCACCGGCTCATCCGCGAGGAGGGGCTCTCCGCCTTCTACGAGGGGCGGAGCTGGAACCAGGGAGGGCTCGCGGCGCGCCCCGAGGATCCCCAGGAGGTGGAGGCCTTCCGCGCGGCGGTGCGCGACGGGAAGGACGGGCTCTCCGAGATCGACCTCTACGTCGAGGGGATCCGCTGCGCCTCCTGCGTCTGGCTGAACGAGCGGCTCCTCGCGCGGGTGCCGGGTGTGGCCTTCGCCCGGGTGAACTACGCGACCCACCGGGCACGCATCCGCTTCGACCCGACGCGGACCGACCTGCCGGCCGTCCTGGGGCGGATCCGCTCGGCCGGCTACCTGCCCAAGCCCTACGGCGAGACGGAGGGGCAGGCGGCCCAGCGGCGCGAGACCCGGGACCTGCTCGTGCGGCTGGGCACGGCCGGGTTCCTCTCCTCCCAGCTCATGGTCGTCACCATCGCCCTCTACGCCGGATACTTCCAGGGCATCGACCCCGGCACGCGTCGGCTCCTCGAGTGGTTCGGGCTCGGGCTCACCTTGCCCGTCTACTTCTACGCGGGCGCCCCCTTCCTGCGGAACACGGTGTCCGGGCTCCGCCACGGCCGCTTCAACATGGACGCGCTCATCGCGCTCGGCGCCGGGGCCGCGCTGGCGTACAGCGCCTGGCAGATGGTGGCCGGCGGCGAGGTCTACCTCGACACCGCGGCGATGATCGTGACGCTCGTGCTCGTGGGGCGGTTCGTCGAGGCGGCGGCCAAGGGGCGGGCCTCGGAGGCGGTGGCGCGGCTTGCCGCGCTGCAGCCGCGCGAGGCACGGCGCCTCGAGACCGTGCCCGGGGGCGGCGTCGAGGTGCGGCGGGTCCCGGTGGCGGAGCTTCGCCCCGGCGACCGGGTGGAGGTGGTGCCGGGCGAGCGGGTGCCCGCCGACGGCGTGGTGCGCGAGGGGCGCAGCGAGGTCGACGAGTCGCTCGTCACCGGCGAGGCGCGGCCGGTGGGCAAGGAGCCGGGTGCCACCGCCATCGGCGGGACGGTCAACCTCCACGGCTCCTTCGTCCTCGAGGTGACCCGGACCGGCGCCGCCACGGTCCTCTCCGGCATCATCCGTGCGGTGGAGGAGGCGCAGGCCTCCCGGCCGCGAATCCAGGCGGTCGCCGACCGGCTGGTGGGGTGGTTCGTCCCCGCCATCCTGGTGCTCGCCGTGGCGGCGACGGCGGGGCACCTGCTCCGCGGGACGCCCGCCGCGGCCTCGATCATGATCGGCGTGTCGGTCCTGGTCATCGCCTGTCCGTGCGCGCTCGGTCTCGCCACCCCGCTCGCGGTGCTGCTCGCCACCGGCGTGGCCACCGCGCGCGGCCTGCTCGTCAAGGGAGGCGACGTCTTCGAGCGGGCCGCCGGCGCCGACGAGGTCCTCCTCGACAAGACCGGCACCGTCACCCGGGGGCGCCCCGAGTTGCGGGAACTGCTCCCGGTCGGCGGTGTGGGGAGGGACGAGGCGCTCGGGCTCGCTGCCGCCGTGGAGCGCCGCTCCGAGCACAGCCTGGGGCGGGCCGTCGTCGAGGCTGCCCGGGCGCTGCCCGCGGGCGCGGAGCCGGAGGCCAGCGATTTCCAGTCCGTGCCCGGCCGCGGCGTGGAGGCGATGGTGGCGGGGGAGCGGGTGCGGGTGGGCAGCCGGCGCTACCTGGCCGAGGCGGGGATCGGGGTCCCCGCGGAGGCCGAGGGCGCTGCGCGGGCTCGCGAGGAGCGGGGCGAGACGGTCGCGTTCCTGGCGCACGGCGAGCGGCTGGTCGCACTCCTCGTCGTGGCCGACGCGCTGCGCCCCGAGGCGCGGGAGGCCGTGGCCGGACTCGAGGCGCTCGGGCTTCGCGTCAGCCTCCTCTCCGGCGACAACCGCCGCACCACCGAGGCCATCGCCACGGCGCTCGGCGTCCGGGAGGCGGTGGCCGAGGTGACCCCGGTGGGGAAGCGGGAGCGGGTCGCGGCGCTGCAGGGCGCCGGCCGGCGGGTCCTCATGGCCGGCGACGGCGTGAACGACGCGCCCGCCCTCACCCAGGCCGACGTGGGGGTGGCCATGTCCCGCGGCACCGACGTCACGCTCGAGAGCGCCGAGGCGGTCCTGGTCCGCGACGACCTCCTCCTGCTCCCCGAGCTCGTCCGCCTCTCCCGGAAGACCTACCGGATCATCCGTGAAAATCTTTTCTGGGCCCTCGTCTACAATCTGGTGGCCGTTCCACTCGCCGTGGCAGGGCTCCTGCACCCCATCGTGGCAGCGGCCGCCATGGCGGCGAGCTCGTCGTTCGTCGTGCTGAATTCCCTGAGAATCCGGTCTGGCGCGTCGCGTCACCCGAGGTGAACCGTGTCGCTGGGCTTCCTCATCGCCATCTCGCTCGGGCTCGGCATCGCCGCCTGGCTGGGGTTCATCTGGACCGTGAAGAGCGGCCAGTACGACGATCCCGAGGGGCCCAAGTACCGGATGCTCGACGACGACGACCCGCCGCCCCCGAAGGGGCGTGACGCAAAACGGATGGACGATGGAGATCGGCGCCGCTAGATGTGCCCACCAAGTGCGCGCCGTGAACCTACCAAGAGTCGCCGCAGCAGCCGCCCTCGTGGCGGTCCTGGCCGGCCCATTCGCCGCGAAAGCGGCCGACGCCCCTCCACCTTCCGGACCGCTCACCCTCGTCGGCGAGCAGACGCAGGGCGACACGACGGTGGTCCTGGTCGAGCGGATCCCCAAGAAGCCCTGGGAGACGCCGGCCTGGGCCTATCCGGAGCAGGGGCTCACCTTCTTCCCCGAGGGTCCCGGGGAGGGCAAGGACCGGTGGGCGATCGGGGCCATCTGGCAGCTCGCGCCCATGTTCAGCGTGAACTACACGCGTGGCCTGGGCGCCGGGTTCACCGTCGATGCCCGGCTCCAGTCCATCATCATCTACACCCAGCTCGGCGTCGGCGCGGAGTGGGCGTTCAAGGCCGGCCCCTTCAGCATCGGCGTCATGGCCCACGTGAGCGGGTTCCTCGGGAAGCTCGGCAAGTTCGGAATGGGGACAACCTCGTTCGACACGCTCGGCTGGGGCATGCTCCTCGACCCGGGCGCGCGGATCGGGCTCCAGGTCTCGAGCGATTCCTGGCTCACCCTCCAGTACGAGGCCTACCTCTCCCTCTACCAGGCCACCCAGCTGGGCACGATGACCATCAGTCCCAACGCGCCCGCCTACTCCGGGTTCGGCCTCACGGCCATCGTCGAGTACTCGCCCCAGAAGAAGGGCGTCATCTACTACGGCGCGAGCATCTACAACACCGCGGCCAACTATCCGATCTGGTTCAACGTCGAGGCCACCCCCTCGAGTGAGCCGTTCAGCACGCAGAAGATCTGGTACTTCGGGCTCCTGGCAGGCTATGAGTTCTAACCGCAATCTCCTCGTTGTCGGCCTGATGGCCGTCGTCGTCACGGGCTGCATGTCGCGCCAGAACAGCGCGCAGCCCCCGGAGTTCCCCCAGGGAGGGCTCGTCGCCCGGGGAACGCCTCCGCCGAACCCCTGGTCGCTCCAGAACGCCCTCGAGGGCGTCTACGACACGAGCAGCCGCTTCGGGAACACCGTCATCGTCCACGGCAGCCAGTGGGGCGGCGTCCACGCGGGGATGGAATCCTCCGTGTCGATCCTGGCAGGCGAACACGCCGGCTTCGCCATCATGCAGCCGGCCTGCCTCTACGACCGGTCGGGCGAAAGCCCCGTGGTCCGGCTCGTCCTGGAGGGCTATTGGCGCTACCTCGATGACCCCGAGCCCAAGCCCTCCACCACCGGTCTCATCCGCCTCTTCGTCGGACCGCCGGAGATCGTCGACTACGTCTGCAGCGCGCCGGCCTGGGAGTCGTTCGACCTCCCCGGCGACCCGCGCCCGGCTCCCTCCGTCCGCCCCTTGATCGAGGGCTCCACCGGCAACGGCCAGGACTCCCCGGGACTCCCGCTCAGCCTGAGCTGGGTGAAGCCCCGCAAGAGCAAGCTGAACGCCGAGGGGTACCAGACCTTCTTCGTGGGCGTCCACCACGGCGCCTGCCAGAGCACGGAGAACTGCGGCATCTCGGAGAACACCCCGGAGACCTCGATCCTCGCCACGAAGATGGGTGCCGACTACCTCGAGATCGACATCCACCTCACCAAGGACAAGATCCCGGTCTTCTTCCACCTGGGGCTCAACCCCTCGTCGGTCTCCGGCATCTACTGCACGGGCGCCATCGAGGACTTCACCTACGCCGAACTGCTCGCGAACTGCAGGCTGCGCAACGGGGAGATCATCCCGCGCGTCGACGACATGCTCGAGTACGTCTTCACGCGGACCAGCTTCCCCACCTACCTCGACAGCAAGAGCACCGACATCATCCAGCCGGTGAGCGCGATCCTGGGGCGCCTCCAGAACGACCTCGTGCCCTGCAACCCGCCGCCCCCGGAGGCGACGCCCGGCCTGCCCTGGCCGCCGCCCGGCAAGAAGTGCCTCTACCCCGGGAGCCGCCCGGTGTGGGAGCGAGGCGTCATCGGCCTGCCCAGCGCCGACTACGTCACGACCTACCAGCAGCTCCTCGCCGCCGGCCAGCTCGCCCCCAACCAGCACTGCCTCGTCGAGGAGAACATCTCCGACGTCACCGCCACGCCGTGCGTGGCCTGGATGCCCCGCTACACGCGCGGACCGATGCGCAGCGACGTGCTCTCCCTCCAGCAGCAGGGCTACTTCGTCGGCTTCTGGACGATCAACGACCCGGCCACCATGGACGCCTTCCTCACCCAGGCGATCCCGAACGGCTTCCTCACCAACTTCCTCGGGCTGGCCAACCAGCGCTTCGAGGTCGTGGGGACCGCGCCGCTCTACACGCCCTACAAGGTCGCCACCCCGTGAGACACCTCCTCCTCGCTCTCGCGCTCGCCGCGACCTCCACCGCAGCCCGCGCGGAGGCACCCGCGGCCGCCGCGGCCGAACGCACCGCCTGGGAGCTCGACCTCTACGCCGGGTACGGGCAGCTGGCCTTCCCGACCGACCAGCTGAACACCTTCTCCTGGTACAACGGCGGCCCCGCCTTCGCGCTGTCGGTCGCCTACCGGGGCGCGCACTTCACCCACCCCTTCATCGACATCGCCTACGTTCCCATCCTCACGAGTGGCCAGAACGTGACCCTCGTGGACGGAACCGGCTTGCGGAGCATCGCCGCGGTCAACTCGACCTGGGCCTGGGGCGTCATCCTCGGACCGGGCTTCGACATCGACTGGTTCCGGATCCGTGTGGGCGCGGGGCTCTACGACGTGCTCGTGAAGACCAACGTGGGCGGGGCGACGAACACCGTCAACCAGTTCGCCGTCGGCTGGATGGCCAGCCTGAGCGCCCTGGCCTGGCGCCCCGACCCGTTCGCACTCGGGGTCGAGGCCAGGATGACCGCCCTCAGCATGCCCGCGTCCGGAATCTACCAGACGATGTGGTCGGTCGGCCTCACCGGCCGCTGGGACTTCGCCCGCAGCAAGTAGCCTCGAACGCGTCCAGGGGCGTGGGCGGGTTTCGCCACGCCTCCCCCGGCACCTTCACCGGGAGGACGCGCCCCCGGACCCCGTCCGGCCCGAGGTCGAGCAGGACGAAGTTCCGGACCTCCTCCACGAAGATCGCCGAGCCCACCTCCCGCTTCTCCCGCGGCTGGAAGAAGGGTCCCCCCGCCCCTCCGCTGACCAGGAAGTTCACCGGCTGTCCCTGGAAGCCGGGACGGACGATGCGCTCGTAGGCATGGACGTGGCCGGAGAGGACGAGCGCCACCGGGTGGCGATCGAGCACCTCCTCCACCACCCGCGTGCGGATCCACGGCGCGCCGCGCTCCTGCTTGCCCGAGGAGAACGGAGGGATGTGCAGGAGCACGATGGCCGGGATGGCGCGCCGCTCGGCGTCCGAGAGCCGCTCGTCCAGCCAGCGGAGCTGCGCCCCGCCCACGGGCATGGGGTCGGTGTCGCCGAGCATGTCGGTTCCGGTGTCGAGGACGAGGAAGCGGAAGCCCCTCAGGTCGACCTCGTACCAGAACGCATCGGTCGGGAGCGCCGGCGCGCCAGGCGGCGAGAGGATCCGGGCGAACTGCTCCCGGTCGACCGCGTGGTAGCCGTCGTGGTTCCCCCGGGCGGCCAGGACCGGGATTCCCGCCGTGCGCAGGGGTGCGGTGTCCTCGAGCCAGCCGTTCAGGTCGGGCAGGGGCCTCGGAGGCGCGACGGCACCGAGCAGCGTCTCGTGGATGGCGGCGGGGAAGGGGACGATGGAGAGGAGCGAGACCCAGCCGTACCCCCGCACGTACTGGGGCCAGAAAGGGACCAGGTACTGCCAGCCTCCCCAGTCCGGCATGTGCCCCGCGGGAAGGTGGTCGATGGCGTCGCCGGCGAAGAGGACCAGGTCGGGCTTCTCGGCCAGGATGGCCGCCACCACGGCCCGGTGCACCACCGTGTTCCCCTGGGAGTCGCCGTAGACCGCCACGCGCATCCGCTCCGGCGCCGACGCGGGGGTGGGGACCGGAGCGGGGAGCGGTGGGCTGGCGCGCCCGGTGGCCGGGTCGAGGAGGTCCGGCCGGATCGCGGCATGGGAGAGGGGACCACAGGCGGCGCTGGCCAGCAGGAGGGCGACCGCGGCGCGCGCCGGGAGGGAAGGCATGCGTCCCTTCTACCCCCCGAGCCGCCTGCGCTCAATGAACCAGGACCGCCTTGGGATAGGCGACCCGGAAACCACATCGTTCCAGCGTCCGCTGGGAGGCCGTGCCCGGCTCGGTGGCCGACGCGGCCAGGTCGCACCCGTGCGCCGCGGCCCAGGCAAGCCGGGCCCGGACGAGCGACGCCTGGACGCCCCGTCCCCGGGATGCCGGCAGGACGCCGGCCCCGGATAGCCAGGCCACGCCGTCGGCGGCCGACGAGAGGGCCACGCCCACCGGCCCCCCGTCGCCGAAGGCGAGCCAGGGGACGCTCCCCTCCGCGCGCGCCATGCAGCGGAGCCCCTCCCGCTGGGCATCCGACTGCGCGGGTGCGCCCAGGAAGGCGCGGGAGAAGAGCTCGGCCCAGGCCCGCTCCTCGGAGGGCTCCGCGATCCGGACGACGGCCGCCGGCGGCTCGCCGCCGGGTGCGCCCACCCAGACCAGGAAGAAGCGCTCCAGCTGGTAGCCCCGCCGCGCCAGCTCCTCGGTGAGGGAGATGTCGGTGTAAGGGGTCACCTCGATGCGGACCGGGCCGCCGCCCTGGCCGAGGTGGGCCTCGATCCGGTCCACGTCCCCGTCCGCGATCCGGGCGCCGACGCCGACGCCCACGGCCGCCGAGAACGGCGAGCGGGTACCGTGGGAGACGGAGAGCCCGCCCGCGACCTCGATCGCAGGGGCACCGGTGCCGCGCGCCGCCCGCGTGCGCTCGAGCTGGAGCGCGTGGGCCCGCTCGAGGCGGCGGGCGAGCAGCACCGCGGCTTCGGGGGCGGGGTCCACGTGCGGGCAGGGCTACGGCTTGACGCCCAGCTCCTCGACCACGCGGGTGGCCCCGGAGACCTGGCTCGCCACCCAGAGGACGTAGCGGATGTCGACCTGGATGGAGCGGGTGTTGACCGGGTCGAAGAGCAGGTCGGAGGCGATGGTCTCGTAAGTCCCGTCGAAGAGGAGCCCCACGAGCTTCCCCTTGCCGTTCAGCACCGCCGAGCCGGAGTTTCCGCCGGTGGTGTCGACGTCGGAGAGGAAGTCGACGGGGACGTCGCCGAGCTTCGGGTCGACGAACGGACCCTTGCCGGTGGCGAGCACCTGGGCCGCCGCAGCGAGGAGCGAGGGCGGGGCGTCGAACTCGGGGTCGCCCTTCTTCGCCTTGGCCACCACGCCCTGCAGGGTGGTCTGGGGAAGGTAGAAGATGCCGTCCTGCGGCGAGACCCCCTTCACGGTGCCGAAGGTGACGCGGAGCGTGGAGTTCGCGTCGGGGGCGACGAGGCCGCCCGCCTTGTCGAGCATGGCCTGCATGTACACCGGGCCGAGGCGCGACATGGCGCCGCCGCGGGCCTTGGCGGCGTCCCGGTTCTGCTTGTCGAGCGGGGCGAGCGCCGCGGCCAGGTCGAGGAACGGGTCCTTCGTGGCGAGCACCTCCTCGGGCTTGGCGTCGAAGAGGGCCAGCCGCGCCTTCTGGTCGGCGATCTTCGAGGGCGTCCCGTAGAGGGTCACGAGCCAGGCGTCGACCTTGGCCTTCGACTCCGCCTCGGCGAGCCCGGCGGTCATGCCGATGAGGGCGTCGAGCGCCTCGATGCGCTGCGACTGGGGCAGCGCGGCGGCCTCGAGCAGCGCGTAGCGGAGCAGGGCGCGGTCGGCGCCGAGGTCGAGCGTCCGCTGGAGCCGCTCCTGCCCCTCGCGCAGCCGGTCCCAGTTGCGCTGCTGGAACTCCGGCTCACGGTCGGCGTCGGGCTTCTGCCGCTCCTCGGCGAGCCGGCGCAGGCTGCGGGCCGAGCCCAGCAGCGAGGAGTTCATGTAGAGGGCGGCGAGCGTGGCGTCCCGCTCGCGGACCGCCTCCCGCATCGCCTGGAGGTCGTTCATCGCCGCGATGACGGTGCCGTACTTCTTCTTGCGGGAGGAATCGGCGTCGATCCAGGCCTGCAGTTCGGCCTCCGCGGCCGCCTTCTTGTCGAGGAGCTTCCCCTTCTTCGCCCCCTCGAGGACGCCCTGCCGGTTCTTCATGGAGTTGGCGAGACCGCGGACCCGCAGCGCGACCTTGATCTCGGTCTCCTTCGACCCCTTCGACTGCTCGGCCAGGATCGCCAGCATGTCGCCGTAGCGGCGGACCACCCGCGGGTAGTTCCACTCGATGGTGTCCTTCATCTCGCGGGCGGTCACGTGGCGCTCGGTGCGCCCGGGGTAGCCGGCCACCACCACCACGTCGCCGGGGCTCGCGCCGGCCGGGTCGACGGTCAGGAAGTGCTTGGGCTTGAAGGGGACGTTCGACTTGTCGAAGTTGGCCGCCTTCCCGTCCTTGCCCACGTACGCCCGGAGGAAGGCGAAGTCGGCGGTGTGGCGGGGCCAGCGCCAGTTGTCGGTCTCGCCGCCGTAGTTGCCGATCGACGAGGGGGGCGCGTAGACGAGCCGCACGTCCTTCAGTTCGACCTGGGCGATCTCGAACCACTTGAGCCCCTCGAAGAACGAGGCCACGCGGCAGCGGAGCCCCTCCTTCTCGCAGGCGGCGGTGAGCTCCTTGGCCTTCTTCTCGATGGCCTGCTGCCGCTGGATGTCGGTGAGGTCGGCGGGGAGCTTGCCGAGCACGTCCTTCGTCACCTCGCGGACGGCCACGGTGACCGACACGCGGGAGCCGGGTCCGGCCCAGGCCTCCTCCTCGCGGGTCGCCGCGAGGAAGCCCTCCTTCACGGCGTTCCGCTCCGGCGTGGCGTTGTACTGGAGCGCGCCGGTGACGCAGTGGTGGTTCGTGATGATGAGGCCATCCTTCGAGACGAAGGACGCGCTGCAGCCGCCCAGCGAGACCACGGCGCCCATGGGCATGCCGGTGAGGTCGGAGAAGGCCTTGGCGTTGCCCTGGAAGCCCAGCTTCTTCAGCCGGGGGGCCAGGTCGGTCATCTGCTGGGGCATCCACATGCCGCCGTCGGCGTGTGTGGCTACGGGAGCGAGGCAAAGGACGGCGAGCAGGAACGGCGCGGCAACTCTCTTCAAGGTGGCCTCCGGAAGGCGAGCGAGGCCCCGTACAAACCACGAATCCGGGCGAAAGGGGAGGGGTCAGTTGGCGGGTCCGCGGGCCGCCGCCGCGAGGTCGGCGGCCAGCACCCCGAGTCCGCGTCCCAGGGCGGCCACGGAGCCCGGGACGTCACCCGGCTTGCCCGGTTCCTGCACCCGCGTCTCGCCCCGGACCGGGGGATTCCCACGACGCGTGACCGTCCAGCGGGCCTGGACCGTGCCCCCGCCCGCGGCGTCCGCCTCGAAGCGCAGGATCTCGACGGCGACCGCCACCTCCGGGGGATTGCCCAGGGGCCAGGGCCAGCGCAGGACCTCCCGTGCGGGCAGCCGGGCGCGGAGCTCCTCGCCGAGCGCCTGGACGGCCAGTTCCTCGAGCGGCGCCGCCCATCGATCGTTCGCGGAGAAGGCGACCTGCTCCGGCCCGAGCCGGGTGGCCACCTCCGGCCGAGACAGGTACGGGGGCAGCACGATCGGCCCCAGCCCCAGCGACGGAACGGCCGTCGCGGTCGATGCGGGTCCGGCGGGCGGGAGGGTGAAGTAACGGGCGGTGTCGGTCCTCGGACCCAGGCAGGCGGGGAGGACCGACAGGGCGGCGAGGACGGCGGCGGTGGCTCTCATGGCTTTCCCTCCGGACGGCCGCGGACGATCTGGCTCGGGTCCCGCTCCAGGCTGTCGGCCAGCACCCGGAGCGACCGGGCCGCCTGGCCCACCTCGCGAAGCGTCTGCTCGAGCTGGGCGGGGACCGGCGCCCCCGGCGCGAGCGTGAGCTTCACCTCCCGCAGGGTCCCGTCGAGCTGGTCGAGGGCCGCCGCCAGCCGCTGCATCGCCGCCCGGGCGTCGCCAGCCACGTTCGGGACCTCCCGCTCGAGGGTGCGGGCCGCATCGCGGATGGCGACGAGCGCACGGTCCATGCTCTCGAGCGTGCGGGGCAGCCCCTGCCCCGCCACGTCGATGCTCCCCGAGGCCCGGCTCACGCCCCGCGCCGCCGTCCGCAGGTCGACGATGAGCCCCTCGAGGTCGAGCGCCTGCAGCTTTCCGAGCACGCGGGCGGCGTCCGACTGGAGCGCCTGCAACCCCGGCTCGACCTGGACCGGGATGACCGGGTAGGGGAGGGGGAACGGGGGAGGCGGGGGCGGCAGGGCGTCGGACACGATGTCGAGGTCGACGTAGCGCCGCCCCGAGAGGAAGCTCTCGAGGGCGAGCCGCGCCCGGAGCCCGTGGGCCACGAGCGTCTTCACCACCTCCGGGTTGCCGAGGTCGGTCGCCTCCCCCATCTCCTGGATGCGGGACTGGTTGAGCTCGATCACCACCGGCATGAAGAGCTCCTGGAGCGGCGCCTCCGGCGAGCCGATGGAGAGGTGGATGCTCGCCACCCTCCCGACCGGGACGCCGCGGAACTTCACCGGAGAGTCGACCTCCAGGCCGGCGATCTCCTGCGAGAAGACCACCACGAACCGGACCTTGCGCTGGAAGACCCGGTTCGATCCGAGCCAGACCGCGGCCAGGACGCCGAGCACCGTGGCTGCCAGGACGAAGGCGCCGACCAGCCGGGGATTGAACCTGCGCGCCATGGGAGCTCCTCAGGGACTCGCCGCGGGGGCCTTCCCCCCGGCAAAGAAGGCCCGGACGGGGTCCGGGCCGTGATCGCGAAGCTCGGCAGGGGGCCCCTCGGCGATGGCCCGCCGGGTCTCGCCGTCGAGGAAGAGGGCCCGGGTGGCGATCCCGAGGATGCTCGCCACGTCGTGGGTGACCACCACCACCGTCGTGCCGAGCGCGTCCCGCAGCTCCAGGATGAGCCGATCGAGCCGCCGCCCGGTCGGCGGGTCGAGGCTCGCCGAGGGCTCGTCGATGAAGAGGATCTCCGGGTCGAGCGCGATGGCACGGGCCAGGCCGGCCCGCTTCTGCATGCCCCCGGACAGTTCCCAGGGGTGGAAGGCCTCGAAGCCGTGGAGCCCAACCAGCGCGAGCTTCAGCTCCACCACCTCCTGGATGCGGGAGGGGGAGAGCTTCGTGAACTGCTGGAGCGGCAGCGCCACGTTCTCGGCGAGGGTCATCGAGGTCCAGAGCGCGCTGCCCTGGTAGAGCACGCCCACCCGCCGCAGGAGCCGCTCCCGGTCGGCCGCCCCGGCCCGGGTGAAGCTCTCGCTCCCGTAGAGGACCTCGCCGGATCGTGGCTCCTCGAGCCCCAGCATGTGGCGGAGCAGCGTGCTCTTGCCGCAGCCGCTGCCGCCCATCACCACGTAGATCTCGCCGCGCCGGATCCGGAAGTCGAGCCCCTCCATGACGACCCGCTCGCCGAAGGCCATCGTCAGGTCGCGCACGCCGAGGATCGCGTCGTCCACGTTCACCACCCGAAGAGGAAGAAGACGTACTGGAAGATGCCGCACGCCGCGATGATGGCGACGACGCCGGTGACCACCGCCTTGGTGGCGGCCTCGCCCACCCGCTCCGAGCTCCGCTCGGCCTCGAGCCCGCGGGCCGTGCCGGTCAGCGCGATGAGGGCGCCGTACACCGCCGACTTCGCGAGGCCGCCGGCGATGTCGCCGGTGGAGACCGAGTGGGAGGTCTGGCGCAGGTAGGCGGCGAGCGCCTGGTTCATCATCGTCGTGCCCACCGCCGCGCCGCCCAGGATGCCCATCAGGTCGGCGAAGAGGGTGAGGAAGGGCATCATGAGGGTCAGGGCGACGAGACGGGGCACCACCAGGAACTCCACCGGCGAGATGCCCAGCGTGCGCAGTGCGTCCACCTCCTGGGTGACCTTCATGGTGGCGATCTGGGCGGCGTAGGAGGCGCCGCTCCGCCCGGCGAGCACCACCGCGGTGATGAGCGCCGCCATGTCCCGCACCACCGCGATCCCCACGATGTCGGCCACGTAGTATTCGGCCCCGAAGCGGCGGAGCTGGGTGATGCCGACGAAGGCGAGGATGATCCCGACGAGGAAGTTCACGAGCGCCACGATGGGCAGCGCGCCCGGTCCGGCCCCCTCGAAGAGGAGCCCGAGGTCCTGCCCCCGGAAGCGGGCGCGCCCGACGACGAACCGACCGAGCGCCACGGTGGTCTCCCCGACGAAGAGGGCGACCGCGCGGGAACGCTCCCGCCAGACGAGGGCCCGCCGCCCCAGCCGCTCCAGCCATCCCCGGGGCGCCCCGGGGACCGAGGGGGGGAGCGCCGGCTCCTGCACCAGGGCCAGCATGCGGGTGAGGGTTCCCGGAAGGTCGGCGTGGGTCACCGGGATGGCCCGGGCGCGGCAGGCCTCGAGCACCCCGTAGAGGAAGACCACGAGCCCGCTGTCCCAACCGGCCACCCCCGACGCCTCGACGCGGAGGGTCGAGGCGGGCAGCCGGGCGAGTTCCCCGTCGACCTCGGAGACGGCGGGGAGCGTGCCGGAGAGGCGCCAGGTGCCGCTCAGCCGGAGGACCAGCGTCGAGTCCCCCTCCCGCGATGTCTCCATCGCGGCCGGTGCCTCGGGGGGGCGACCCGCGGGAGCCATGCCCCGAGCGTAGCACCCCGCACCGGACGTGATACGGCCCCGCCAGGGTCAAACCCGGCGGGGCCGCGGATTCCCGAAGGAAAGAAGGGTCTACTTGATGCCGACCTTGTCGGCGGCCTTGTCGACGCCCGTGTCGACACCCTTGCCGGCGACGTCGGTGGCGGTCGGGGCGACGGCGGCGCCCACCGAGCCGGCCTTGGCGGCCCCGGCGTCCACGCCCTTCTTCGACTGCTTCTTGCCCTCGGTCTTGGCGGTGTTCTTGATCTGCGTCCCGGTCGAGTCGGCCTGGGCCTTGGCGGCGGTGCCGGCCTGGCCGGCGGCGGCGTTCCCCTGGGCCTTGAGATCGGCCGCGGAGGGGATCTGGGCGAGGGCGAGGGTGGGCACGGCCAGGCAGGTGACGAGCAGCAGGCGAACGGCGTTCTTCATCGGTTCTTCTCCATGGGATGGGGTCGACGGCGAAGCGCGGGTTCTAACCGGCGGGGCCCGCGCGCACCACCCGGGGCCCCGATCGGGGTTGACCTCGCGCCGCGCCGACGATTGGATGGGGCCCCATGCCCAGCACCCAGCTGACGTTCTCGAGCCGCGCCCAGCATCGGGCCTGGCTCGAGACCCAGTCCCGCCTCCCCGACGGCTTCCGCGTCGGGACCGCCCGACTCGAGTTCACGCCCGTCGAGGTCCCGAAGCCGGCCCGGATGAACCTGGCCATCCTCGCCGTCGACGTGCCCACCCCGTCCTTCGCCGCCAAGTTCACCCGCAACGCCTTCCCCGGCGCGCCGGTGCTGGTGGGCCGGGAGCGACTCTCCGGCCCGCGCCTCGCCGCCTGGGTGGTGAACAACAAGGTCTCGAACGTGTGTGCGCCCGGCGGCGTGGAGGCGGCCGAGGAGGTGGCCGCCGCGGCGGCGCGCCTGCTCGGCGTCGGGCCCCGCGAGGTCCTCCCCAGCTCCACGGGGGTCATCGGCTGGAGACTCCCGGTGAAGGCCATGGTCGAGGCCATGCCCGCGGCGGTGGCCGCGCTCCAGTCGGTGAGCATCCTGCCGGCCGCCGAGGCCATCCTCACCACCGACCTCTATCCCAAGGTGCGGCGTGCCGCGGTGGGGGAGGGGAGCATCGTGGGCATCGCCAAGGGGGCGGGCATGATCGAGCCCGACCTCGCCACCATGCTCGTCTACCTGCTCACCGACCTGGCCGTCCCGCGCGACGAGCTGCGCGCAGCGCTCGACGAGGCCGTCGAGGGCAGCTTCCAGTGCATCACCGTCGACTCGGACACGAGCACCTCCGACACCGTGGCGCTCGTCTCGTCGATGCGCCGCCCCTCGCCCGATCCGCGCGCCTTCCGGGAGGCGCTCGCCCGCGTGGCCCGCGACCTCGCCGAGGACGTGGTCCGCAACGGCGAGGGGGTGCACCACGTCCTCCACGTGGTGGTCCGCGGGGCCCCGGACCGGCGGGTGGCGCGGGAGATCGGCAAGGCCGTGGTCAATTCACCGCTGGTTCAGTGCGCGGTGAACGGCAACGACCCCAACGTGGGGCGCCTGCTCGCCGCCATCGGCAAGCAGGCCGGGCGTACCGGCCTGCCGCTCGACCCGGCCGCGGTCCGGCTGCGCCTGGGGGGGGAGACCATCTTCGAGAAGGGGGCCATGCGCCTCGACCCGGAGACCGAGCGGCGCCTCCACCTCCACATGAAGGAGGCCGAGCTCTACGCCTCGGTCCCTCCCCCGGACGGCCTCACCTTCCGGCCGCCGGTGGACTACCCGCCCCACGAGCGGTCCGTGGAGATCGAGGTCGACCTCGGACTCGGCGACGGGTCGGCCGAGGTGCTCGGCGCCGACCGGAGTCACGAGTACGTGACCGAGAACGCAGACTACCGGAGCTGACCGGCGGGCTGGAACTCGAGGGTGGCGCCGTCGGCCCGCGTGGCGAGGTGGAGCTTGCCGTCCTTCTCGGTCCACGAGGTGACGAGCCCCAGCTGGGCCAGGTAGCGATCGGAGAGCGAGCCGGGCGGGCACATGGCCCGCGTCGTCGCGACCGGGCCGAAGGTGAGCGACGCGCCCTCGAGCGCGTAGGTCCCGCTGCCCCGGTTGCAGTCGGCCTGGACCGAGGCGCGGCCGTCCGCGCCCAGCTCGAGCGTGTAGCGGGCCGGGGCGTCGGGCACGAGCACCGCGCCGTCCATCATCTGGATCCGCACGAGCTGCCAGGGGCGCCCGGCGATGCCGGGTTGCGACTGGACCGGGGACGCGGCAGCGGCGGGTTCGGCCGTGGAAACGGTGTTCACCGACCCGGCCGTGAGCACCGGCCCCTTCGGCGTGGCCTCGATCCGGTACTCGACGGTGGAGAGGCGGGACGGGCAGCAGAGCGGGTCGCGCTTGGCGTAGCGGGAGAAGGGGACCGTCAGCGTGTCGGCCGCGACCAGCTGGGGGAGCTGCGCGGCGCCGTCGGAGCGGGAGTCCATGGGGCGCGGCGCCAGCGTCCCGGCGAAGAGTCCGCCGGAGAAGACGAAGACCTGGTAGCCGAGCGGCCGGCACTGGCCGTCGACGCCCGACCGGCCCAGCAGCACCTCGGTGGTCCCGAAGCGCTGCGAGGCGCCGAAGAGCTTCCAGCCCGCGGCGGCGACCGTCCGGTCGGCGCCGGTCGATGGGGGGCGGGTCTGGCTCGCGCACTGCTTGTCGAGGAACGGGTCGGGGTCGAAGTGGGGGGGGCGCGGGATCTTCATGCCGGGCCCGTTCCAGGCCTTGGGGGTCGGGGCGTCGAGCCACGTGCCTCCCGAGGCCGAGGCGGGTCCTGCCCAGGCGGCTGCGACGGCGACGATCGCTGCGATCGGGAGCTTCCGGGTCATCGTGCTTCCTCCGTGGGCCTGCATTCCCCGCACCCCGACTGTAGCGGGGGATCGGGGCTCCGCACCGGCCCGGACGGGGCGGCCCCGTAGTATCCTCGATCGGCGCGCTGCCCGTGACCCTCCCCGACCTCCATCTTCCGCTCGAGGAGCGCCTCTTCCGTGCCGTCAACGTGGACGCCGGCCCGGTGGTCGATGCCGTCGCCCGGGGGCTGTCGAGCCCGGTCCTCGGCGCCACCGTGGCGGTCCTCGTCGCCGGGGCGCTCCTCTGGCGCCGGCGCGGCGACCGGTGGGCCTGGGCCTGGGTGCTCGCGCTGGGCGCGGCGCTGGCCCTCACCGACGGCCTCGGCTCCCAGGTGATCCGCCCCCTCGTCGCCCGGGCCCGGCCGGCGTACGCGCTCCCGCCCGGGACCGTGCGGTTCATCGCCCCCGCCGCCAACGTGGGATCGATCCCCAGCCTGCACGCCGCCAACTTCTTCGCCATGGCGCTCGTGGGCGCGGTCGGGTGGCCGGCGCTCGCCCCCGTGCTCTACGTGCTCGCGGTCGCCGTGGCCTGGAGCCGGCTCTACGTCGGCGTCCACTGGCCCGGCGACGTCCTGCTGGGAGCGGTCTGGGGGACGTTCTGGGCGGGGGCCTGCCTGGCCGTGCTCCGGCGGCTGAAGCCTCGCCCCCGGCCCTAGTCACCTTCAGTGAATACGGCGCTCCACCCGCCCGTCGGGCAGGATCGAGAGCGCGAGCGGGACCACCGACACCCCGTACTTCCGCGCCAGGTCGGGGCGCTTCGAGACGTCCACCAGGAGTGGGGCGCGCCCCTCGCCGGAAAGCCGCGCGGACAGGGTCCGGCAGTCGGCGCAGAGCGGGTGGGTGAACTGCACCACGGCCTGCAGGCCCGGGGTTCCGCCCACCTCGGCCAGGTCGAGCCGCCCCGGGATTCCTCCCCGGACGCCCCGCACGAAGGCCCAGCCCCGGTAGATCACGCAGCCGGCGCAGAACCCGGTGGTGGCGGCGAGGAGCGCCAGCGCCGCGACCGTCCCGGCCAGCACGTTCCCGGCCGCATGCAGCCCCACCAGGTGGGCCAGCGTCGACGCCCACAGGAAGGCGGCGCCGACCTGGTTGGCGAACTTCACGGGGCGTGCGTCCTCGACCGGGCCCTCGCCGAAGGCGGGCTGGATCAGGCCGAAGTAGATGCGGCAGGCGAGGCACCAGCGCCGCCCGAACAGCAGGCCGGTCGAGATCTGGACCGCCGCCACCGCGACGAGCGGCCAGGCCCCGGTGAGGAGCGCGGAGAGCGCGAGCAGGCCGGTGAGGAGCTGGTTCACGCGGGGGGCGCGCGCGTCGATCACGGCGAGGTCGCGGTACGGGTTGGCGGTCCGGGGAAGGGGTAGCGGCATGTCGTCCGTTATAGCGGACGAGGGCCCGGGGCGCCACCCGATCGGCGCGCGCGGCTACACCTTGCCGAAGACGAGCGACGTGTTCAGCCCCGCGAAGGCGAAGTTGTTGTTCATCACGATGGACGGCGTGGCCTGGCGCGGCGCCCCGACGACGTAGTCGAGGGGGGCGCAGTCGGGTGCCACCCGCACCAGGTTCTTGCTGGGGGCCAGGAACCCGTCGCGCAGCATGGCCAGGCAGAAGATCGACTCGATCGCGCCGCAGCCGCCCAGGGTGTGGCCGGTGAAGCCCTTGGTCGAGGAGACCGGGACCTTCCCGCCCAGCACGCGCAGCGTGGCCCGGCTCTCGGTGGAATCCCCGACGTCGGTGCCGGTCGCGTGGGCGTTCACGTACTCGATCCGGTCGGCGGGGAGCCGGGCATCCTCGAGCGCCAGCTCGATCACCCGGGCCATCCCGTCCTCGAAGGGAGCGGTCATGTGGTAGCCGTCGCAGTTGGTCCCGAACCCGAGGACCTCGGCGTGGATGGTGGCTCCCCGCGCGGTCGCCGACTCCAGGCTCTCGAGCACGAGCGTTCCCGCCCCCTCCCCGACCACCAGCCCGTCCCGGGCCGCGTCGAACGGTCGTGGGCTCTCGGTGGGGCGGTCGTTGAACCCCGCCGAGGTGGCGAACATGATGTCGAAGATGGCGGCCGCGGCGATGCCCAGCTCCTCGGCCCCTCCGGCGAGCATGACGTCCTGCGCGCCGCTGCGGATCGCCTCGAAGGCGTACCCGATGGCCTGGCTCGACGAGACGCAGGCCGAGCAGGTGGTGAGGACGCGCCCGCGCACCGCGAAGTACTGCGCCAGGTTGGCGGCGCAGGTGTGGCTCATGAAGCGCAGGTAGGTGGCCGACTGGATGCCGTCGAGCGAACGGTTCCCGACCAGGCTGCCCACGAACTCCTCGATCGACGGCGGCGATCCGCTGGTGGAGCCGTAGGCGATGCCCACCCGGCCCGAGGAGAGGAGGTCGGCGGAGAGGCCGGCCTCGTCGATGGCGTTCTGGGTGGCCCAGGTGGCGAGCTGGGCGACGCGCCCCATGGTCCGGGTCCGCTTCCGGGACAGGGTCGATAGATCGACGTCCACCGGCGCGCCGAGCCGGGTCCGCAGGCTCTTCACCTCGCCCCATTCCGGGAAGGCGCGCACGCCGCTTTGCCCCTCCTGGAGGGAACGGGTCACGGTGGGGAGGTCGTTTCCGATGGGGCTCGTGATCCCGATTCCGGTGACGACGACGCGACGGCGCATGGGGAGGACCCGGGGCGGCTACGCGAGCCCGCCGTTGATGCCGATGACCTGGCCGGTGACGTTGGCGGCCTCGTCCCCGGCGAGGAAGGCGACCACCGAGGCCACCTCCGCCGGCTGGCCGAGCCGCCGCATGGGGATGTGCTTCAGGATCTCGTCGAGCGGGGCGTCGGCGATCATGTCGGTCTCGATGAGGCCGGGGGCGACGGCGTTCACGGTGACCCCGCGGTGGGCCACCTCCCGGGCCAGCGCCCGGGTGGCCCCGATGAGGCCGGCCTTGGCGGCGGAGTAGTTCACCTGCCCCCGGTTGCCGACGACACCGGAGACCGACGCGACGTTCACGATCCGGCCCCAGCGGCGGCGGACCATGGGCATCACGAGCGGCCGGGTCACGTTGTAGAAGCCGTCGAGCGTGGTCCGGGTCACCGACTCCCAGGCCGCCGGCTCGATGGCCGGGAACGGCGCATCGGCGACGATCCCCGCGTTGTTGACCACCACGCCGATGGGCGGCGCGCCGTCGGCGAGCCAGGGTGCCATGGCGGCGGCGACCGCAGCGGCGTCGGCGACGTCGAACGGGCAGAGCTCGGCCGTCCCGCCAGCGGATCGAATGGCCTCCTGGACCCCGAGCGCGGCGTCCCGGTTCACCCGGTAGTTCAGGATGACCGGGTGCCCGGCGCGGGCCAGGGATGCGGCGACGGCGGCGCCGATCCCGCGGCTCGCCCCGGTGACGAGTGCCCAGGGCTTCATCCGGGGGCCCCCTCCCTGGGTGGCAGGTACACGTTCAGGGTCCCGGCCGCGACCGCGACGCCCCGGCGGGTCACCTTGCAGTCGAAGCTCCCGATCGACTCGTCGCCGAAGATCCGGGTCGCCTCGATGAGCAGTTCCTCGCCGACCGCGAACCCGCCCGGCGGCAAGGTGAGGTCGCGCGTCCCGAGCAGGAACCCGACGCGGGGAGCCTCGCCCGCTTCCCGGGCACGAAGCCCGGCCTGAGCGCCGATCGCCTGGGCCATGTACTCCAGGACTATCACGGCCGGGACGGTTCCCTCCTCGACGAAAGGCGAGCCCTCCCGGACGACGACCCGGCAGACCACCCGGACGTCGTCCGCCTCGACCACCTCGTCGAGGAGCACCGCCCGCCCGCGGTGGGGCAGGAGCTCGGCCGGCGGGGGGTAGGGGCTCATCCGTCCTCCGCGAGCTCGACCATCCAGCCGTCCGGGCCACCGTCCCCGAGGGAGACGGCCCCGCGCTGCCCGCGCGCCAGCGCGGCGGCCAGGCGAAAGGCCGGAGCGCAGGGGTGGAGGGCGAGCTCCGCCGGGATCGGCGGCACCGCGCCCGCGCCCCGCCTCGGCGCACCGATGCGCGCCCGGGCCGGCCTCCCGGGACCGGCCCGGAGCAGGAAGGCGACGGCCGCGATGAGGAACGCCCCCGGGACGCCGAGCGGCACCGGCACCGGCTCGTCGGCGAGGGCCACGACCGCCTCGCCGCCGCGCTGGAGGAGGAGCATCCAGGCGTCGAGGAGGGCCATGGCCGGGGTCTCGGGGCCGGCCGCGATGGAGGGGGAGAAGATCCGGCACCCGGTGGCGATCGAGAGGTAGCCGGCAGGGGCGTTGTGGACGCTGTTGTGGAAGGTGGTCGGGGAGGGGAGTCCCTCGCCCTGGGCGAAGGCGCCCATCATCTCGACGGCGGCGCTGGTCTCGCCGTAGACCGAGCCGTAGACCATCGGTGTCCGCGAGAGATCGGCGCCCCCCTCGGCCGCCGCCTGCCCGACCACCTCGGCGACCGCCCGGCAGAGCGGGCCGGAGCGGCGTCGGACCGCGGGCGGGAGCAGGGCGGCGGGCGGCGATGCGGCCGCGGGGCCGGGCGTGTCGTCGACGAGGGCGGCGAGCCCGGGGTACCGGGGTGTCCACAGCCCGATCCCCGCGACGTGGATCGATCTCACGGCCCCGCTCCGAGGAGGAGGCTCACGTTGGCGCCGCCGAATGCGAAGGAGTTGGAGAGGACCGTCCGCACGCGCTGCCGCAGGGGGCCGGTGGCGATGGCAATGGCGATGGCCGGGTCGACCGGGGTCGCGCCCAGGCTGGCCGGGACGAAGCCCCGCGCGATCGAGGCGATCGCGAAGACCGCCTCGGTGGCGCCCGCGGCGCCGAGCAGGTGGCCGGTGTAGCCCTTGGTGGAGGCGACGGGGACCCTGTTCCCGACCACCTCGCCGATGGCCGCGGCCTCGACGCCGTCGTTGGCCGGCGTGCCCGTGCCGTGCGCGTTCACGTGGTCGACGCCGGACGGGTCGAGCCCGGCCTGCGAGAGGGCGTCGCGCATGGCGAGCCGCGCGCCGAGCCCCTCCGGGTGCGGGTGGCTCATGTGGTAGGCGTCCGAGCTCTCCCCCGCGCCGAGCAGCCAGGCCGGCCCGTTCCCCTCCCGCTCGAGCAGCAGGAAGGCCGCTCCCTCGCCCAGGCTCAGGCCGTCCCTGCCCGCCGAGAACGGGCGGCACCCCCCCGGGGAGATGGCCTCGAGGCTCCGGAAGCCGCGGAGCGTCGTGGTGCAGAGGGTGTCGGCTCCGCCGCACAGGACGGCGTCGGCGGTGCCGGAGAGGAGGAGGCGCCGCGCGGTGGCGATGGCCTCCGCGCTCGAGGAGCAGGCCGTGGCCACCACGTAGCCCGGCCCGCGGATCCCGGTCCTCCCCCGGACCGCGCCGAGGAGCCCGTTGAAGGAATGGCGGTTCACCAGGCTGAAGCCGGCGGGCAGGCTCCCCTGGGCGCTCCAGGCGGCGAAGGCCTCCTCCGACTCCCGGATCCCGCCCGTGCTCGTCCCCAGGACCAGGGCCACGCGGTCGGCGCCGAGCCGGGCCACCGCCCGC
Source organism: uncultured Anaeromyxobacter sp. (assembly GCA_903904005.1). Lineage (GTDB taxonomy): Bacteria > Myxococcota > Myxococcia > Myxococcales > Anaeromyxobacteraceae > CAIOAK01. The sequence continues at coordinate 65,292 of CAIVAR010000173.1, read as the reverse complement.
TCGATCGCCGGGACGATCTCCTCGAGGACCATGAGCGAGATGCGGACCAGCCGGGTGTCGAAGGCGCGGAGCGCCGCCGGGGGAGGCTCGGGCGGGCACGGGAACTCGCCGAGGACCATCTCGTGGGCCGGATCGGCGAGCGACCTGCGCAGCCCGGTGCGCCCGGCCTCCAGCGCGCCGATCACCGAGAGTGTCGTGACTCCAAGTGCGTTCCCGGCGCAGTGCGCGGTCACAGGCAGGGCGGGGGAAGGCGAGACGGCCATGGCGGGGCCTGTTATACGACAACGCGGGCGGGGATGGCCGGCGGCGGGCCGGGACCGCCCCGGATTCGTTGGCGATTTGCCCTCGCCCCCCGGTCCGGTCCGATTGCCAGCGCCCCGTCCGGGGGGTACCTTGCGGGGGAGAATGATGGGTCTCGGGGTCGACATCGTGGAGGTATCCCGGATGGCGGCGAGCCTGGCGCGCACGCCCGGCTTCGCGCGGTTCGTCTTCAGCGACGGCGAGCGCGCCTTCTGCGAGTCCCGCCCCTTCCCGGAACGCCACTTCGCGGCCCGCTTCGCCGCCAAGGAGGGCTTCCTGAAGGCCGTGGGACGGGGCATCCTCGACGGGGTCCCCCTCCACGAGATCGAGGTCGTGCAACCGGATCGGGGGGAACCGACCCTCCGCCTCGGACCCGCCGCGACCCGCGCGCTCGCCTCGGTCGGCGCGCGTGGGGCCCGGGTCAGCCTGTCGCGGGGCGCTCGCGTGTCGGTCGCCCTGGTGGTGCTCTCCTGATGCTCCACCTCTTCCGACAGGCGGTGAGGGTCGTCACCACCGGATGCGCCTTCGCGAGCTTCTTCCTGGGCGGCGCCGTGCTCGGCTGGATCGTGCTGCCGCTCGTCACCCTGGCCGCGCCCACGCCGGACGAGGGGGCCCGCCGCTGCCGCCGCATCGTCCGCCGCTCCTGGATCCTCTTCCACGACCTGCTGCGGATCACCCGGACCATCGACTACGACCCGCGCAAGGTGAAGGTGGACCTTCCCGACGGCCCCTGCGTCTACGTCGCGAACCACCCCACGCTCCTCGACGCCACCGCCATCACCGCGGCCCTGCCCGACCTGACCATGGTGGCGAAGACCGCCATGTACCGGACGCCGGTGCTGGGGAGCCTGCTGCGCCTCTGCGCCTTCGTCGAGGCCGACGAGGGCTCCCCCTTCTCCGGGGCGGAGGCCGCGACGCGGTGCCTGGCCCGGCTCCGGGCCGGCGTCCCCGTGCTCATCTTCCCGGAGGGGACCCGCTCGCCGGTGCGCGGGCTGGGGAACTTCCACGCCGGGGCCTTCCAGATCGCGGCCCGCGCCGGGGTCCCGGTGGTGCCCCTGCTCGTTCGCTGCGAGCCTCCCACGCTCAAGCGGGGCGACGCGTGGTACGACGTACCGCCGGAGACGGCGCGGATGACCATCGAACTCTTGACCCGACCCTGCCTGCCCGGCCCCGCCCCGACCGACCTTGCCGGCCGGCTCCGGGGGGTCTACCTGCAGGCGCTCGGGTACGAGCCCACCGGGAGCTGAGGACGGAATGGAAGAGCTGGAGCGCGAGATCAAGGGGCTCATCGTCGAGAGCCTGAAGCTCGAGGGGGTCACGCCCGAGAGCATCCAGTCCGAGGCGCCGCTGTTCGGAGAGGGGCTCGGCCTCGACTCGATCGACGCCCTGGAACTCGCCATGGCGCTCCGGAAGCGCTACGGCGTGAAGTTCGAGGCCAGCAACGCAGCGAACCGCGAGGTCTTCGGCAGCATCCGGAGCCTGGCCGGGTTCGTCTCCCGCAACCGACAGCCCCCGAGCCCGACATGATGACGCGCGAGATGATCCTCCAGAAGGTGACGCAGACGATGGTCGAGCTGTTCGACCTCGACCCGGCCACGATCACGCCGGAGTCGAAGTTCGAGGACCTGAAGCTCACGAGCCTCGACGCCATCGATCTCGTCGTGGAGCTGCAGCGGCTCACCGGCCGGCGCGTGGCCGAGGAGGGGCTGCGGAAGGTCCGCACCGTGGGCGACATCGTCTCCCTGGTCGAGAGCCACCTCGCCGAGGATCCGAACGGCGCCCCGCCGACCCCGTGAGAGTCCTGCTCGTCTCGATCAACCGGGTGCGCCACCCGTACCCCGTCTATCCCCTCGGACTCGACCACGTGGCGGCGGCCCTCGCCCCGGGCCACGACGTGCGCATCGTCGATCTCTGCCCGGGGGAGCCGGGAGGAGGGGCGCTCGAGGCGGCCGTCCGGGAGTTCGTCCCGGATGCGGTGGGCATCTCGGTCCGCAACGTCGACAGCACCGACTTCACCGCGCAGCGAGGGTTCGCCGGGGACGTCCGCGACGCGGTGGCGGCGATCCGCGGGGCCACCTCCGCCCCGGTGGTGCTCGGGGGGGCGGGCTTCGCGCTCTTCCCGCGGGAACTCCTCCGTGTGACCGGGGCCGACTGGGGGTTCCTCGGAGAGGGCGAGGCCTGCGCCCCGCTCTTCGAGGCGATCGAGGCGGGGCGGAGCCCCCAGGGGGTGCCCGGCGTCGTCGCGCCCGGAGGATCGCTTCCGGCGCCGGCGCGCGGCATCGATCCGCGCGGGCCGGCCGCCCCGGGGCTCAACCCCGCGCTCGGCTGGTACCTGGCCCACGGCGGGATCCTGAATCTCCAGACCCAGCGCGGCTGCCCGTTCCGGTGCACCTACTGCACCTACCCGGCCATCGAGGGAAGCCGCTCGCGCCTCTTCGACGCGGTGTCGGCGGCCGATAGGGCCCGCCGGCTCCAGGACGCAGGGGCGAGGTACCTCGCCATCACCGACTCGGTCTTCAACGCGCACCCCGAGCATTGCCTGGCGATCGCCGACGCCTTCCGCGCCGCCGGCGTTGCCGTCCCCTGGAGCGCCTTCTTCGCCCCGACCGCGCCGCCCGCCGGATTCTACGAGCGGCTGGCGGCGGCAGGGCTGTCCCACGTCGAGTTCGGAACCGAGTCCCTCTCCGACCCGATGCTCCCCCGCATCGGCAAGTCGTTCCGGAAGGGCGACGTGCTCGCCGCCCACCGGGCGGCCCGCGCGGCGGGAGTCCACGTCGCCCATTTCCTCCTCTTCGGTGGCCCGGGCGAGACGGCGGAGACGGTCGAGGAGACCCTCGCCGCGGCGGAGGAACTCGACGGGGCGCCGCTCTTCGTCTTCTGCGGCATGCGCATCTACCCGGGGACCGGGCTCTGGAGCCGGGCGGTCGAGGAGGGGCAGGTCGATCCCGCCGCCCCGCTGCTCGAGCCGACGTACTACCGCCCCGCGGCCATCGGGCTCGACGCCATCGTCGAGCGCGTGTCGCGCCACGCGGCGACCCGCCCGGCCTGGGTGGTCGGGGACGGTGCCCAGCGGGTCCAGGACCAGGTGGCCTACCTGCACGAGCGGGGTCGGGCCGGCCCGCTCTGGGAGTGGCTCTCGGTGGCGTGATGCGCGACGCGAGCCGCCCACCCCTCGGCCGTGGAGGCCGCCTGCTCCGGACCCTGCCCGGGCTCCTCCAGGCCCTCGCGATGGTGGCCTGGCCCTTCGTCGTCATCGGCGGCTCGCGCCTGGTGGGAACGCGCTGGACCGCCGCGATCGTCGTCCTGCTCCTGCTCCCCGGCATCTTCCGCGCCGCCCGGGGGGAGCGGGCGGCGGGGCGACGCTCGCTCTACCTCGCGGGGGGAGCGGTGGCGGTGGCGGTGGCCGCGGCGGTGCTCGACGACGGCCGCTTCCTGCTCGCCTGGCCGGTGCTGGTGAGCGGCGCGCTGCTCGTCGCGTTCCTCGTCTCGCTGCGTGGAGGGCGGTCCATCGTGGAGGGCTTCGCACGCCTGCAGAAGCCCGAACTGTCTCCCGCCGAGGTGGCCTACTGCCGGACCGTCACCTGGGTCTGGTGCGCCTTCTTCGTCGCCAACGGCGCGGTGGCGGCCGTGCTCGCCCTCTCCGGCCGGCAGGGGCTCTGGGCGCTCTACACGGGCGCAGTGGCCTACGTCCTCATGGGGATCCTGTTCGCTGCCGAGTTCCTCGTCCGGCGGATGAAGTTCCCGCCCTCGCCGGGGGCAGCCCCGTGATCCGGGCGCTCGTCCCGCACCGGTCCGCCGATCCCGTCGCCTTCGGCGAGGGGGGCGAGCGGAGCGCAGCCGACCTGCTCGCGGACGCCGGGCGCATCGCCCGCGCGCTCGAGCGGTTCCCGCCTGGAGAGCTCACCCTCGCCTGCGAGGACCGCTACCACGCGGCCGCCGCGCTGCTCGGATCCTGGATGGCCGGCCGACCGGTGGCGCTCCCGCCCAACGGCCAGGACGAGGCGGTTCGCGCCGCCGTCCGGGGCTCAGCGTCGGGCGTGCTTCTCCACGACCGGGCCGGCGCGGTGGACGGCGTGGACCTCCGCTCGCTGCTCGAGGGTCCCGCAGGGGCCGTCGCGTTCCCGGAGGTCGCGGAGGGGCGACACCTCGTCACGCTGTGGACGTCGGGCTCGACCGGAGCGCCCCAGCGCTACCCCAAGACCGCCGGCCAGATCCTCGGCGAGGCCCTCCTGCTGCCGCGCCTCTTCGCCATCCGGCCCGGCGCGCGCGTCGTCGCCACGGTCCCGGCGCACCACATCTACGGCCTCCTCTTCGGCGTGCTCGCGCCGCTCGCCGCCGGGGGAGCACTCGGGCGCAGGAGCCCGCTTCACGCCGAGGAGGTCGCCGCCGCGCTGCGCTCCGCGGGCGCGACCCACCTCGTGTCGAGCCCGGCCCATCTCCACGGACTGCTCGTGCTCGACGCCCTGCCGGCGCTCGAGCGGGCCTTCTGCTCCGGCGGCGCGCTCGCCTCCGACGTCCGCGGCCGGCTCGCCTCCCGCCTCGGCCTCTCCGTCGTCGAGATCTACGGGTCGACCGAGACCGGCGGCGTCGCCCACCGGGGCGAGGCCGACGGACCCTGGATCCCCTTCCCCGGGGTGGAGGTGGCCATCGGCGACGACGGGCGGCTCCAGGTCGAGTCCCCCTTCCTCCCCCCGGGCGCGCCGCGGCCGTTCGTCCCGGGCGACCTGGCCGAGCCGGCCGCGGGAGGGGCCTTCCGGCTCCTCGGCCGCGCCGACGGCGTGATCAAGGTGGGCGGGAAGCGGATCGCCCTCGCCGAGGTGGAGGCGCGGCTGCTCTCCCTGCCCGGGGTCCGCGACGCCGCGGTGATGGCGGTTCCCTCGCCCGGGATGCGGGAGGTGGAGCTCCGGGCGGCGGTGGTGGCGCCGGGGCTCGACGAGGCGGCGATCCGGTCCGGCCTCCTCGCCTGGCTCGATCCGGTCACGCTGCCCCGCCGGATCCGGCTGGTGGAGGCGCTGCCGCGGGAGAGCACCGGGAAGATCCCGCGGGACCGGCTCCTCGCGGTGCTGGCGCCGGAGGGGGACACGCTCGCGTTCGACCACGAACTGGACGATTCCGCTGCCCCCTGGTTCGAGGGGCACTTCGAGGGATTCCCGGTGCTCCCCGGCGTGGTCCAGCTTCTCGAGCTCGTCCTCCGACCCGCCCGCCGGCGCTGGCCCGACCTCGGCGACCCGGTCCGGATCCGCCGCCTCAAGTTCCAGCGGCTCATCCGTCCCGGGGAGACGCTGGCGGTGCGGATCTCCCGGCCGGCCGGCGAGGCCCGCCTGGAGTTCCAGATCACCTGCGGGGGGGAGCCCTGCTCGTCGGGGCGCTTCGACCTCGGAGCGGCCCCGTGACCTTCCGGGCCTGCGCCGTCGTCCCCACGTTCGACAACCCGCGGACGGTGGGCGCCGTCGTCGAGGCGCTCGGCCGCCACCTGCCCGCCGTGGTGGTGGTCGACGACGGCAGCACCGGCCCGGCCCGCGACGTGCTCGACGGGCTCGCGGCGCGGGGTGTCGCCGTCCTGCGCCGGCACGACCGGAACCGGGGGAAGGGAGCGGCCGTGAAGACCGGCCTCGCCGCCGCCCGTGAGCTCGGCTTCACCCACGCGCTGCAGGTCGACGCCGACGGGCAGCACGAACTCGGTGACGTCCCGCGCTTCCTCGAGGCCGCGCGGGCGGCCCCCCGCGCGCTCGTGCTCGGGCAGCCGGTCTTCGACGCGTCGGTTCCTCCGGGGCGGCTGCGCGGCCGGAAGGTGAGCATCTTCTGGACCACGCTGGAGACGGGCGGGCGGGTCATCGCCGATCCGCTCTGCGGCTTCCGCGTCTACCCGGTCGAGGCGGCGCTCGCGGCCGGGGCGCGCGGGGATCGCATGGACTTCGATCCCGAGATCGCCGTCCGCATGGTCTGGGGTGGTTGTCCGGTGGTGAACCTCCCGACCCAGGTCCGCTACCTCTCGGCGGAGCAGGGCGGCGTCTCCCACTTCCGGATGTTCCGCGACAACGTGCGCATCAGCTGGGGGCACACCCGGCTCTGCACGCTCGCCGTCCTCCGGCTGCTCACCTTCCGCGGGCTGGGGCGGCGATGAGCGCGGGCTGGCAGGAGGTGGGCGAGAAGGGCGGGGCGACGGGCATCGCCATCCTCGTCCTCGTCGCGACGAGCCTGGGGCGCCGGGTGGCCCGGCTGCTCCTCGTCCCCATCACCTGGTGGTTCGTGCTCCTCCACGCCGACGTCCGGCGCGCCTCGGCGGGCTACCTCCGGCGCGTGCTGCCCGGTCCGGTCGGACTCCGCGAGGTCCACCGGCACGTTCGCACATTCGCCCGGGTCGCCCTCGACCGGCTCTTCCTGGCGCGCGGAGACCTCCGGCCGTTCCGCATCACCTCCACGGGCGAGGAGCACTTCGAGCGGATCCGGGTCGCCGGGCGAGGCGCCATCCTGGTCCTCTCCCACCTCGGCAGCTACGACGGCATGCGCGCCTGGTCCGCCGTGCGCGGCGTCCGCGTCTCCGCCATCGGCGACTTCCGGAACGCCCGGATGATCACGGAGGCGCTCCGCCGCATCAATCCCGCGGTCGACCAGGACCTCATCCAGATCGAGGAGGGAGCCCCCTTCGTGCTGGCGGTCGAGGATCGCATCTCGGCCGGGGGCATCGTCGCCACCATGGGCGACCGGGTGGGCTCGGACGGCAAGCGGGCGGACGCCGACTTCCTCGGCGGGCGCGCCTCGTTCCCGACCGGGCCGTACCTGCTCGCCGCGGTCCTGCGCTGCCCCGTCTACCTGGCCTTCGGGATCTACCGGGAACCGGACCGCTACGACCTCCACATCGAGCCCTTCGCGGACCGGATCGAGCTTCCGCGCGGCGCCCGCGAGGAGGCCCTCGCCCGCCACGTCCAGGCCTACGCCACGAGGCTCGAGGCACTCTGCCGCGCGGCCCCTTGCAATTGGTTCAACTTCTACGATTTCTGGAGTCCAGAGCGATGACCCAGCGCCAGAGTCCCACCCGGCTGGTCGGCCGAGAGCCGCTCTCGATCGACGACGTGCTGTGCCTCGCGCGGGGCGCCGCCGTTCCCGAGCTCGACCCCGATCCCGCCTTCCGCGACCGGTTGCGGCGAAGCGCCGAGCACGTGCGAAGGTCGGTGGCGCGGGGCGACCGGGTCTACGGGGTCACGACCGGCTTCGGGGACTCCTGCGAGAACGAGGTGGGGGAGGGCGAGGCGGCGGCGATGGCCGCCAACCTGGTCCGCTTCCACGGTTGCGGGACCGGGCAACCCCTCGCCGACGAGGAGTCGGCCGCCGTCGTCGTCGTCCGGCTGGCCACGCTGGCAGGCGGGCACTCCGGCGTCCGGGTGGAACTCCTGGAACGGCTCTGCGCGCTGCTCGCCCACGGGATCCTCCCGGTGATCCCCTCGGAAGGTTCGGTCGGCGCGAGCGGCGACCTGACGCCGCTCTCCTACCTCGCCGCGGTGGTCATGGGGGAGCGGGAGGTTCGCTTTCGCGGGGAGGTGGTCCCGGCCGCCCGGGCGCTCGCCGCCGCCGGCCTCGCGCCGCTCCCGCTCGAGCCCAAGGAGAGCCTCTCGATCATGAACGGGACGAGCGTCATGGCCGCGCTCGGCTGCCTCGCCTTCGACCGGGCCCGGCGGCTCGCCCGCGCCTCGGCCACCGTGACGGCCATGGCGAGCGACGTGCTCCTCGGAGAGCCGGGCCACTTCGACGCCCGCATCTTCGCCTGGAAGCCCCATCCCGGGCAGGCGCTCTGCGCCCGCTGGATCCGGGAGCACCTCGCGGGCGGCCCGGGGGCGAGGCCGCCCGGCGCGCGGGTGCAGGACCGCTACTCCATCCGCTGCGCGCCCCATGTGATCGGCGTGCTGCTCGACGCCCTGCCCGCCATGCGCCGGACGCTCGAGATCGAGGTGAACGGCGCGAGCGACAACCCGCTCGTCGATCCCGACACCGGCGACGTCCTGCACGGCGGCAACTTCTACGGCGGGCACGTGGCCTTCGCCATGGACGGGCTCAAGGCGGCCGTGGCGAGCATCGCCGACCTGCTCGACCGGCAGGTGGCGCTCGTCTGCAACCCGGCCACGAGCAACGGCCTGCCCGCCAACCTGGTCGCACGCACCGGCCCCGACCGTCACGCCCACCACGCCTTCAAGGCGATGCAGATCTCCGCGTCGGCGCTCACCGCCGAGGCGCTCAAGCTCACCATGCCGGCCGCCTCCTTCAGCCGCTCCACCGAGTGCCACAACCAGGACAAGGTCTCGATGGGGACCATCGCGGCCCGCGACGCGCTGCGGGTCCTCGAGCTCTCCGAGCGGGTCCTGGCCATCGGGCTGCTCGTCGCCTGCCAGGCGGCCGACCTGCGCGGGGCGGACTCCTGCCGGCCGCGCACGCGGGAGGTGCTCGCCGCGGTACGGGACTCCATCCCGGTGGTCGATGCCGACCGGGCCATGGATGCCGACATCCGGGAGGTGATCGCCCGCCTGGCCGACGGCCGGATCCCCGTGGGAGAGGCGGGGGAGCCATGAGCCGCTATCCCGAGCCGCCCGCCGGGGCCACCCGGGTGGAGATCCGCGTCCCCTTCCACCACATCGACTTCCTGCGCATCGTCTGGCACGGGCGCTACATCGAGTACCTCGAGGCCGCCCAGGGCGCCTTCCTGCGCGAGCACCGGCTCGACCTCTCCGACATGCAGGCGCTCGGCTTCGCCTTCGTCGTCGCCGAGACCCGCGTCCGCCACCTCGCCCCGCTCCGCTACGGCGACGTGGTGCGGGTCACCTGCTGGATCGACGGCGACGAGAGCCGCATCGACATGGTCTACGAGCTCTGCGACGTCGCCACCGGCAAGCGCGTGGCCACCGCCCGGACCAGCCTCGTCACGCTGACGCACCAGGCGGAGCTCTGCATGGCCACGCCCGACGCCATCCTGGAGCGGCTGCGGGCCCCGCCGGTGCGAGGGGCGGGCGGGTGATTGCCGCCGCAGCCATGGCCGCGATGCTCCTCGCGGCCCCCGCGGCTCCGGCCACCCTGACGCCGGAGGCGCTGCAGGCCCGCCACGCCGGCGCGCGCTCCCTCACGGCCGAGGTGGTCCAGACCAAGGAGGGGCGGTACTGGGCGCGGCCGCTCACGAGCCACGTCCGGCTGCGCTGGACGCCGGCACGGGTGGAGTGGGAGACGCTCGACCCCGTCCCCTCCACCGTCGTCATCGAGGGGGACCGGGTGCAGGTCCTCTCCGGCGGCGCTGCGCGGGACCTGGGGGCGCAGGCGCGCGACCCCCGCTTCGCCGCGCTGGTCCGCTTCCTCCGGGCCCTCGCCGCCTTCGACCTCCCGGCCCTGGAGGGTGACTTCGTGCTCGCCTGGGGCCCGCGCGAGGTGGTCGCCACGCCGCGGGCCGGGTCGAGCCTCTCCATGGTGAAGAAGGTCCGGCTGGTCTTCGGGGACGACCTCGAGGTTCGCCGCATCGAGCTCGAGAGCCCCTCCGAGACCACGCGGCTCGAGTTCCAGCGGGTCGAGCGGGTCCGGTGAAGCGCAACCTCCTCGTGGCCGCGGCCATCGCCGCGCTGGCGTTCGCGGTGGAGCGTTCGTTCCGGCTCGAGGACGATCCCATCCGGTCGCTCGCCATGGCCGACCCGGTGGCCGCGGCGCTCTTCGACCGCTACCAGGAGCGCAGCCCGTTCCGGGGCCGGATCTTCGTCGAGATGGGCGGGCTCGCCCCGGGCGAGCAGGCACGGCTCGCGGACGTCCTCGCGCGGGCCGGCTACCGGGAGGTCTCCCTCCTCGCCATTCCCGACCCGACCCGGCTGCTCGACCTCGCCTCGCAGCTCCCCGTCGAGACGATCGAGGGGCTCGCCGCCGAGGAGGCCCTGCGCCGCCGCGCCGCCGAGATCCTGGCCGTGGCGGCGCTCCCCGGCGGTGGGGAGGTGCTGCGCCAGCTGGAGGTCGACCCGCTGGGCGTCGGGCCGGCGCTGGTCGGCCGGTTCCTCGGTTCCGGGAAGGGTGGGGAAGGCGGAGGCGGGGGCGCGCCGCCCCGCGTCTACGAGAGCCCGCGCCCGCTCGTCTACGCGGACGTGGAGAAGGTCGAGGAGGCGCTCGCCGCGCTCTCCCCCCGCGTCCACTACATCGGTGCCGACTTCTTCGCGGTCGAGAACTACCGCGCCGTCCGGCGCGACGTCCTCGTCTGCTCCACGCTCACCCTCCTGCTCACGCTGGGGCTCTTCGTCTGGTTCACCCGGCGGTGGGTGCTCCTCTGGCTGCTGGCGGTGGGGTCGCTCGTTTCCTACCTCGCCGGCGTGCTCGCCATCCGGGTCTTCTACGCCGAGATCTTCGCGGTGGTGCTGGTCTACACGTCCACCTTCGTGAGCTTCAACACCGAGTCGCTCGTGCACCTGTCGGGCATCGAGGAGGGGCGCCGGGCCCGAACGCTCGTCGGGGTCTGGTCCGCCATCGGCACCACGCTGCTCGGGATGGCGGTGATGCTGCTCGGCCGGTCGGTGCTCGTCCGGCAGATGTCGATCGCCTCCATCGCCGGGCTCCTCGCCTTCCTGGTCTTCCTCGTGCCCTACCGCCGCACGGTGGACGGGATCCGCTTCCGGATCGTTCCGCTTCCGGGCTGGACGGCGCCCCGCTGGCTCCCGGGCGCAATCTGCGGCGCGTCGGCGGCGGGCCTGCTCCTCGTCGGTCCGCCCCGGGTGGAGACCCGGATCGACGCGTTCCGCTACCAGTCGGCGGCCCTGGGGCGGGAGGTGGATCACTTCTCGCGCCGGCTCGACGCGGCCGCGCTCGGCGACGTCGTGGCCGTCCCCGCTCCCGGCTCCCCGTCGGAGGCGCTCCGGCCGCTGGCCGCCGAGGGGCTCCTCGCCTGGGACGACCATCCCCTGGCGCGCTTCCGGGACCCCGCGGCGCAGGAGGCCACCCTGGCCGCCCTCCGCGCCCGCTGGGACGGGGCCCGGAGCCTGCTCGCGCGAATCACGGAGGGTGAAGGACTCCGTCTCGAGATCGTCGGGACACCGCCCGGCCGCCGGCTCGGGGAGTGGGAATACCTCGGGCTTCTCGGCGAGGCCGGTCCGCTCCGCTGGTCGGACGAGGTGGGGGGCCGGCGCTTCGTCCACGCCGGCCTGCGGCGGGTACCACCGGACCTCGCCGCCCGGGGGCTCGTGCCGCTCGGGCCGCGGACCCACTACGACGCCCTCCTCACCGACCTCTCGCGCCAGCTCGGCTGGCTCTTCCTGGCCGGTTTCGCGGCCATGGTGGTCTACCTGGCCTGGATCCAGCGCGATGCCGCGCGGATCCTCTACGTGTTCGCCCCGGTCCTCGCCGTGGCCCTCGGGTTCGCGGCCTGGTCGCGCCTCACCGGCACGCCCCTCACCATCGTCCACTTCATGGGGTTCTCGCTCGTCATCGCCATCGCCGTCGACTACACCGCGGTGGCGGTCTCCACCGACCACGGCGACGTCGAGCGCTCCAAGATCCTCCTGACCGGGTTGTCGGCGGTGGCCACCTTCGGGGTCCTCATGCTGGCGCGCCACCCCATCCTCCGCTCGCTGGGGGCGACCGTGGTGGCGGGCGCGCTGCCGTCCCTCGCCTTCGCGCTCCTCGTCCGGCTGCGCCAGGCCCCCGGAGGCGCCCGGTGAGGAGGGGAGCGGCGACCCTCGCGCTGGCGCTGCTCACCGCCTGCGCCACCGTCCCGCGCGCCGGGCCCACCTTCGCCTTCCCTGGCGCCTTCGCCGCCACGCAGGTGGTGACCGTCCACGCGGAGCGGGGGGACCAGACCCTGCTCGCGAGCGTGTGGCGGGAGCCCGGGCGCTTCGAGGTCGTCTTCCTCGACCCCGCCCTCCAGGCGCCCCTCGTCTCGGCGCGCCTGGTCGGCGACGCCTTCGTGGAGGAGCGGTTCGTCGAGTTCCCCATGCCCGCGTCCGACGTCGAGGCGCTGCTGCGCGACGTCTCGGCGCTCTACGGCTCCGGCGACATCCGGGGCTCCGGGGACGGGACGAAGGTCCGGGTGGGGCGCTGGGAGGTCGTCACCTCCGCCCCGGGCGGGGAGGCGGGCTGCCGCTTCCCGGAGCGGATCACCTGGCGGCTCGACGGCCGCACCCTCCCGTGGATCGAGGTGCGAACGCTCGATGTCCGTTGCGATTCCCGGTGAGGCCGGGATCCCGTAGAATACCCACCCCCACCTTCGAGGAGAACGACCGATGAAGACGACACTGGCGGCCATGGCGATGACCCTGCTCGCGATCCCGGCGACCGGCGTGGCGCGCGACGATCGGCTGATGTTCTCGATCAAGGACGCCATCACCACCCCGGCGGCCAACGAGAAGCTCCGCTCCGACGTGGCCTTCTACTTCGGCGGCGCGCCCCACCCCGAGGTGGTCCAGAAGATGGGCGAGACCATCGTGAACCTCAAGACCAACTCGATCGGCAAGTCCGACCGGGTGGCCTGCGAGTGGGTCTTCCTGAGCGTGCTCATCGACCTCCAGAAGCGGGCCCGCGAGGCCGGCGGGAACGCCGTCATCGGGATCGAGAGCTACTACAAGAAGGAGACCTTCAAGAGCGAGACCCAGTTCATGTGCGGTGCCGGTGCGACCGTCGCCGGGGTCGCGTTCAAGGGGACCATCGCGAAGCTCAAGCCCGCGGCCCCGAAGGCGTCCGAGACCAAGGCGCCCGAGGCGAAGCCCGCCCCGTGAGCGAGGTCGTCGTCGTCGGGGCCGGGCCCGGAGGGGCCACGGTGGCTGCGCTGCTCGCCCGTGCGGGCGTGGACGTCGCCGTGCTCGAGAAGGACCCGTTCCCCCGCTTCCACATCGGGGAATCGCTCCTCCCCTGCGACCTCCCCCTCTTCGAGCGGCTCGGCATGGACATGGCCGGCCAGGGCTTCCTCTACAAGGCGGGGGCCGAGTTCTTCGACGAGCGGTCGGGGGACCACGCCCGCTTCCACTTCTCGGAGGGGCTGCCGGGCACGCCCGGCCACGCCTACCAGGTCGAGCGGGCCCGCTTCGACGCCCACGTCCTCGACCAGGCCGTCCGCGAGGGCGCCCGGGTGGAATTCGGCGTCCGGGTGGCCGGGATCGAGGCCGACGACGCCGGCGTGACCGTCCAGACCAGCCAGGGGCCGAGGCGCGCGCGATACGCCATCGACGCCACCGGGCAGGACGCGCTCCTCGGTCACGGCGGGCGCTCCATCCGCGGGATCGAGGACTTCGGCCTGGCCGCCGTCTTCCGGCACTTCGACGACCTCTCCGACGCCGTCTGGGCGGAGCTGGCCGACGAGGGGCAGGGGAGCATCCGCATCCTCGTGGTCGAGGACGGCTGGGTCTGGATCATCCCGCTCGCCGGGCGACGGGTGAGCGTCGGCGTGGTGACGCGCAAGAAGGGGGTCACCCTCGACCTCTTCGACCGGACCTGGGCGGCGTCGCCGATGCTGCAGCGGCTCACCCACGGCAGCCCGCGCACCGAGCTCCGCATCATCCGGAACTTCAGCTACCGGAACGTGAGGAGCCGCGGACCGCGCTGGTCCTGCCTGGGGGACGCGGCCCTCTTCCTCGACCCGGTCTTCTCGTCGGGCGTGTCGCTGGCCATGCTCTCCGGCGAGCGGTTCGCCGACGTGCTCGTGCCGGCCCTGCGCACCGGGAGCGAGGCCGACCCGGAGCTGACCCGTCCGGTGTCCGACCACATGGCCCGGGCCTACACCACCTTCGGCAGCCTCATCGGCGCCTTCTACCAGACCCACATCGTGCAGAACGTCTTCTTCGCGAAGGACCCCGACCCGGCCATCCGCGCCGGCCTCATCAGCACCTTGGCCGGCGACGTCTGGCGGGACGACAACCCCTTCCAGGACATGCTGCTCGAGAGCAAGCGCCGGCGCTTCGAGCCCTACGCCGAGGGGTAGGGCCCGAAGCCGGTCGGCGCGCCGGGCCTACACGTCGGGTGCCGCCGCGACCTCGCCCTCGTGCGTGCCCTTCCCGGAGGGGAGCACGAGGTTGAGGAGCACGCCCACGTAGGTGGCGAGAGACATCTCACCGATCTCCACCGGCCCGAGGTGGATCTTGGCGCCGCCGATCCCGATGACCAGGATCACCGAGGCGATGATGAGGTTGCGGGTCTGGGAGAAGTCGACCCTGGCGTCGACCAGCATGCGCACGCCGGCCGAGGCGATGATCCCGAAGAGCAGGATGCAGATGCCGCCCATCACCTGGGTGGGGATGCTGCGGATGAGCGCGCCGATGGGCGGGAAGAAGGACATGACGATGGCGATGACCGCCGCGCCCCCGATGACCCAGACGCTGAACACCCGGGTGATGGCCATGACGCCGATGTTCTCGCCGTAGGTGGTGTTGGGCGGGCCGCCCAGCAGGCCGGAGACCATGGTGGCGATGCCGTCGCCGGCGAGCGATCGGTGGAGGCCAGGGTCCTTCACCAGCTTCTGCCCGACCACGTTCTCGGTGACGATGAGGTGGCCGATGTGCTCGGTGATGACGACGAGCGAGATGGGGGCCAGCGTCAGGATGGCGCCCCACTGGAACTTGGGCAGGGTGAAGTGGGGGATGGCCACGGCCTTCGCGGCGGCGATGCCGGAGAGGTTCACCTGTCCGACGGCGAGGGCCACCAGGTAGCCACCCACGATGCCGATGAGGATGGGGATGACCCCCAGGAAGCCCTTCAGGAAGACGGCCGCCAGGATGGATATGGCGAGCGCCACGAGCGCCACCCGGAAGTACTCGGGGTGGTAGGTGCCCGTCCCGCCCTGCATGGCCATGACGTTCACCGCCACGCCGGCGAGCCCGAGCCCGATCACCATGACCACAGGGCCGATGACCACCGGCGGCAGGAGCTTGTCGACCCAGCCGGTGCCGAACTTGCCGATGGCGGCCGCCACCACGACGTAGATGAGGCCGACGGTGACACAGCCGCCCATGGCGATGGCGACCCGCTCGTCGGGGGCGATCTGGCCGGGTTTCACCGCCAGGATGCCGGAGAGGGCGGCGATGAAGGCGAACGAGGAGCCGAGGTAGGCGGGGATGCGCCCCTTGGTGATGACGATGTACAGCAGCGTGCCCACACCGCTCGTGAAGAGGGTCACCGAGGTGTCGAGCCCCACCAGGAAGGGAACCAGGACGGTGGCCCCGAACATGGCGAAGAGGTGCTGGAGCGAGAGGGGCAGCGCCTGCAGGAGCGGGAGCCGCTCGGTGATGCCCACGGTGCGATTGGCCAAGGGTCCTCCGGTCAGTTGACGACGAAGTAGACGACGAATCCGAGCGAGGTCAGGTACATGAGCGGGTGGATCTCCCGCCCGCGCCCGGCGAGCAGCTTGAGGAGCACGAGCGAGATGAAGCCGACGCCGATGCCGTTCGTGATGCTGTAGGTGAAGGGCATGACGGTGAGGACGAGGAAGGACGGGATGGCCTCGGTGAGGTCGTTCCAGGGGAGGCTGCCCACGTCCCGCATCATGACGAAGCCCACCAGCACGAGCACGGCGCCGGTGGCCTGCGCCGGCACCACGCCCGCCACCGGCGAGATGAAGAGGCAGGCGGCGAAGAGGAGTCCGGTCACCACCGAGGCGAGCCCGGTGCGCCCGCCCGCCGCGGCCCCCGACGCGCTCTCCACGTAGGTCGTGGCCGAGCTGCACCCGGCCGCGCCGCCGGCGGTGGCGGCCAGCGCGTCGACGAGCAGCACCGTGGTGGCGCGCGGGTAGTTCCCCTTGGCGTCGAGGTAGCGCGCCTCCGAGCCCACCGCCACCACCGTGCCCACCGTGTCGAAGAAGTCGGAGAGCATGAGCGAGAAGACGGTGAGCGCGGCCCCGCCCACCCCCAGCGCCCCGACGAAGGAGAAGTCGAACCGCCCCAGCTGGGAGAAGTCGGGCGCGGCCAGGATCGACCGGGGGATGGCGACCTCGCCGGGGCGGAAACCGGCCGCGTCGCCGAAGAGGAGCCGTGCCAGCACCGCCACCACGGTGGCGGAGAGGATGCCGATGAGGAGCGCCCCGCGCACGTTTCGCATCACGAGCCAGGCCGTGAAGAGGAGGGTGAGCACGAAGAGCAGGACCGGGAAGCCCTCGAGCCGGCCGGCGTGGCCGAGCGTGACGGGAACCGGACCGGCCGGGCTGCGCGAGACGAAGCCCGCCTCGACGAAGCCGATGATGGTGAGGAAGAGGCCGATGCCGATTCCCAGCGCCCGCTTCATGCCGAGCGGGACGGCGTCGGAGACGGCCCGGCGGAAGCCGGAGAGGACGAGCGCGGTGACCGCGAGCCCCTCGGCGACCACCACCCCCATGGCCTGGGGCCAGGTGAGGTGCATGGTCGCCACCAGCTGGAACGCGACCACGGAGTTGATTCCCATGCCCGCCGCCAGCGCCAGCGGCAGGTTGGCGAGGAGCCCCATGGCGACGGTGGCGACGGCGGCCACCAGCGCCGTGGAGGTGAGGACGGCGGCGAAGGGCAGCCGGTTCCCGGCTACGTCGGCGACCTTCCCCAGGATGACCGGATTGACGAAGAGGATGTACGCCATCGTCATGAAGGTGGTCGCTCCCGCGATCACCTCCGTCCGCACGCTGGAACCGCGCTCCGTGATTCCGAAGAAGCGGTCCAGCATTCCCGGGTCGGTCGCCGACGTCATGCCGTGTCCCGACGCGCCCTCGCGTCAGGCCAGGCTCAGTGGATGTTCCACTGGACCATGACCTGCGGCGCCGAGACGGTGTGGCGCGTCCCGCCGTCGAAGACGTAGGAGTGCAGGTACCACTCGAGGCCGGCGAAGACGGTGTTGCTCTTGCCGCCGAACGGCGCGAGGACGTCGACCATGAGCTCGGGCTGGAACATCACGTCCATGCCGCCGGTGCTGTACTGGTACATGTCCATGAAGCCGGTGAAGACGAAGGGCACGGGGCCGATCTGGAAGGGCACCGTCCAGTACGGGCTGAACTGCCAGGTGCTCGTGTAGATGGAGACGCCCGGCCCGACGCCCGGGATGGCGAACCAGAGCTGGCTGTACCGGTAGTAGAGGGCCACGCCGACGTAGATGTTCCAGGGCAGGAACAGGTCGACGCTGGGGCCGACCAGGTAGGCCGAGAAGTTGCTGCCGACGTTGATCTCGCCGGCCACGCCCCAGTTGCCGATGAAGCCGAAGGCCGGGGCGGCCTTGGGATCGATGAACTTGTTGATGAGGATGCGCGGGTGCCACTCGGCGTAGATCTTGGCGTTGCCCGCCGAGAGGCTGGTGTCGACCGGGTCGACGAAGTCGCCCTGGTACATGTCGACGAAGGCGAAGCTGTCGCCGTACTTGAACTGCGTGTAGTTGTTGAGCGTCAGCGTGAACATGCTCTGGGTCTTGGTGATGTACCCGAGCTGCCGGTCGGAGAACCCACCGCCCCAGAGCAGCTGGATGTTGGTGGTGGTGAAGAAGTTGTCCGCGGTGGGCGGCGGCGGCGACTCGGCGGCGGCCGGCGCGGCGATGGCGAGCGAGAGGAGAGCGGCGAGAAGCGGGAGCTTCCGTCGAAGGAACGACTGGTTCATGGTGGTGTGAGCCCTCTGGTTGGTGAAAAGAAGCGACGCAAACTAGATCGCTCGTCTGACGTTGTCATCCACGAAGGACAGGCCCGATCGTGGTAATCCTCGGGGGGGAGGCCCACGTGAACGTCGTCTTCATTTCCCCACATTTCCCCCTGAACTTCTGGCACTTCGTGGCTGCCCTGCGGGACGCCGGGGCCACGGCGCTGGCGATCGCCGACGAGCCCTGGGAGCGGCTGCGCCCCGAGCTCCAGGCCGCCGTGTCCGAGTACTACCGGGTGCCGGACATGCACCGGTACGACGACATGCTGCGGGCGGTGGGCTTCCTCACCTACCGCCACGGGAAGATCGACCGGATCGACTCCATGAGCGAGTACTGGCTCTCGACCGAGGCCAGGCTTCGCGAGGACTTCAACGTCCCCGGGCTCCGACCGTCCGACCTGGCCGTGATCCAGCGCAAGACCGGCATGAAGGGGCTCTTCGCCAGGGCGGGGATCCCCGCCGCGCCCGCCCACCTGGTCCGGGAACCCGAGGCGGCCCGTGCGTTCGTGGCCCAGGTCGGTTACCCGCTCGTCGCCAAGCCCGACGTCGGCGTCGGGGCGTCGCGCACCTGGAAGCTCGAGGGCGCCGCCGACCTGGAGGCCTTCCTGGGGGCGCGCCCCGCCGTCGACTACGTCCTCGAGGGGTTCGTCGACGGGGACATCGTCACCTACGACGGGCTCGCCGACCGGGACGGCCGGGTGGTCTTCGATGCCTCGCTCCGCTACAGCCGCGGGATCATGGAGGTCGTCAACGAGGACGCCGACGTCTGGTACCACGCCCCCCGCGACATCGAGCCCGACCTGGCCGAGGCCGGGCGCCGGCTGGTCCGCGCCTTCGACATCCGCGAGCGCTTCTTCCACATCGAGTTTTTCCGGCGCAAGGACGGCTCGCTGGCGGCGCTCGAGGTGAACATGCGCCCTCCGGGCGGCATGACCGTCGACATGTGGAACTACCAGAACGACGCCAACCTCTACCGGGCCTGGGCCGACCTCCTCGTGCACGGCAACGTCGCCCAGCGCTTCGAGCGCCCCTGGGTCGTGGCCTACGTGGGGCGCAAGGACCGCTACCGGTACGCGCTGCCCCTCCAGGAGGTCCTCTCGCGATACGCGCACCTCCTCGTCCACCACGAGCCGGTGAACGACGTCTTCAGCGCAGCCATCGGGAACTACGGCTTCATCCTCCGGTCGCCCGAGCTCGACGTGCTCGCGCAGGCGGCCGCCGACATCCAGGCCAAGGCCTGAGGGAAGGGCGGGACATGCAGGGGGAGAAACACCGCTGGCACAGCCCGGCGCTGGGCCAGGAGATGGAGTGCGAGATCTACGGCCACGCCGGACGCCCGGTTCTCGCCTTCCCGTCGCAGGACGGGCGGATGGGCGACTTCGCCGGCTTCGGGATGATCGACGCCTGCGCCGAGTTCCTGGATGCCGGCCGGCTCCGGCTGGTGGCGGTCGACGGCATCGACTGGCAGAGCTGGACCAACGCTGCCGCCCGCCCCGCCGAGCGGGCACGCCGCCACCTCGACTACGACCGCTACGTGATGGACGAGCTCGTTCCCTTCGTGCGCACCGCGACCGGGCGAAGGACGATGTGGGTCACCGGGTGCAGCATGGGGGCCTTCCACGCCGCCAACTTCTTCTTCCGTCGCCCCGACGCCTTCGACGGCGTGATCGGGCTCTCCGGCCTCTACTCGGCGACGAGCTTCGTGGACGGACAGTGGGACGACGCCACCTACTTCAACAGCCCGCTCCAGTACCTCCCCGGGCTCGCCGACCCCACCTACCTGGATCGCTATCGCCACTCGGCCATCGCCTTCGCGGTGGGGCAGGGCTCCTGGGAGGAGGACTGCCTCGCCGACACCCGGGCGCTCGAGGCCATCCTGCGCGAGAAGGGGATCCCGGCCTGGTTCGACTACTGGGGCGCCGACGTGGCGCACGACTGGCCCTGGTGGCGGAAGATGCTCCCCTACTTCCTCGACCGCCTGGCCGTCTGAGGCGCCGCCGCCGCGCTATGCCGACGCCGGCCGCACGCGCGGCTCGTAGAGCGCGGCCACGTTCGGCCCCAGGTAGGCGAGCACCGCGTCCCGCTTCACCTTGAGCGTGGGCGTGACCATGGTGGGGTGGTCCGCCGGCGACCCCGGGATGATCACGATCTTGTGGGGCTTCTCGTAGTCGCTGAAGGCGTGCAGGGCCGAGCGAACCACGGGCAGGAGCGCCTCGGCGGCGTCGCGCCCCTCGGCGGCGAGCCGGGCCAGGAACTCCGGTGCCACGAAGACCGCCGCAGAGACGAAGGGGCGCCCTTCCCCGAGCAGCACCGCCCCGTTGAACGGCGGGGTCCCCGAGATGGCCTGCTCGAGGGGTTCGGGGGCGAGCTTCTTTCCCGTGGAGAGGACGAGCAGGTGCTTCTTCCGCCCCTCCACCCGCAGGAAGCCCTCCTCGTCGATGCGGGCCCGGTCGCCGGTGCGGTAGAAGCCGTCCGCGGTGAAGGCGCCGGCCATGTCCTCGGGCTCGAGGTAGCCGGAGAGGAGCAGCGGTCCGCGCAGGAGCAGCTCGCCGTCGGCGTCGAAGCGGACCTCGTGGTCGGGGGTGAGCACCCCGGCGCAGCCGGGCCGCCGCTTCCCGTGGAGGAGGTTCGACGAGACCATGCCGCCGGTCTCGGTCATGCCGTAGAGCTCGACGCAGGGGATGCCGAGCCCCTCCAGGAACCGGAAGAGCGCCGGCGAGGCCGGGGCGCCGCCGGAGAAGAGGGCGCGGATGCGCCCGCCCAGCTTCTCGCGCAAGGGGGTCCCCACCAGCCGGTCGGCGAGGCGGGCGAGGATGCGGTCCCAGGGGCTCTTGCTCCCCTCCACGCGGACGCGGACACCCGCCGCCAGCGCGGCCCGGGTGACCCGCCGGACCAGGGGGCGGAGCGCGTCGACCTTGGCCTCCACCGTGGTGCGGAACCGGTCGTAGATGAGCGGAACGGAGAAGGCGTAGGTCGGGCCGAAGCCGAAGGAGCGCTCGATGTCCTCGCGCTTGAGCACGAGCACGAGCGCATGTCCCTGCGCCAGCGCCAGGAAGAACTGGTCGTGCCCGGCCACGTGGGCGAAGGGGAGGAAGTGGACCCCCAGGTCCGCCTCGGTGGTGCCCACGGCGAGGTTCCCCGCGTCGACCGCGTGGACGATCGAGCGCTGGGGGAGGCGCACGCCCTTGGGGCGCCCGGTGGTCCCGCTCGTGAAGATCATGAGGAACGGGTCCTCCTCGCCCACGCCGTCGACGAGGGCGTTCCAGGCGGCGTCGTCGAGCGGGGTGGCCTCGTCGCCGGAGACCTCGGCTGCGGTGAGGACCCGGACCCCCGGTGGCACGGCGTCCGCGGCGAGCGGTTCGGTGCTCACCACCGCCACGAGCCCGGCCGCGGCCAGTTCCCCGGCCGACGGGGCCAGCTTCTCCCACTGCACGGGGCCGGAGACGAAGGCCACCCGCGGCTTCACCCGAAGTGCAATGGCGCGGGCCGGCTCGCCGGCCAGGCTGGCGAAGAGGGCCGCAGGCTCGGCCCGCAGCGCCTGGGCGCCGAGCGAGATCTCCTGCCAGGCCGGGGAGTTGTCGGCGAGCATCAGCACCCGGTCCCCGGCGCGCAGGCCAGCCCGGAAGAGCGAGGCCGCGGCCCTGCGCACCCCCCGCTCGAAGGCGGCGAAGGTGACGTCGCGGGGCGGCGAGTTCCGCGCCGGGCCGTCGAGGACGCGCAGGAAGACGGCGTGGGGGCGGCGGCGGGCGGTTCCCCGGAGGATGGCGGGGAGGGTGCGATCGGGAAACCGCTTCATCTCGAGCTTGGGCGTGGTCATGGCGTGGGTCCGGCGTATCACGAACGGGCGGGAACGGTGGTGCCCCGACCCGGCCGGGGCTAGACTCCCGCCCCGGATGGACGCCGAGGAGCGGGAATACGGGCCCAGGGAATGCGGCAGTTGCCGCTGGTGGCGCCCCATTCTCGAGGACGCGCGCGGCCCCATCGGTCCGTGCCGCTACGGCGCCCGGACCGGCGACTTCCCCGGGACCGCGCCGGTCTGCGAGAAGTACCTGGGGCGCGACCGCTCCATCCCCGCTCCCGCCCCGCCGCGCGAGACCCGCCGCGCCCCGGCGGCGCGCCCTCCCGCCGTCCACCGTGCCCCGCTTCCCCCGCTGCCCGAGGAGATCCTCGCCATGACGCGTGAAGAGTTCGCCCAGGCCATCCGCGATGCGCTGCGAGAGGAATCCCCCGACGTGCCGCTCGCGCCCAAGTGGGAGGGCGGGAGCATCCTGGTGAAGCCCGGAGACCCGTCGCTCCAGGCCAAGGAGTTGCCGCTCGACGCCCTCTTCCACAAGGTGGTCATGGTCCGCGACCGGCTGCGGGTGCTCGAGCAGAAGGTCAACGCGCACCCGAAGCTCTCGGACGCGGAGAAGGTGGACATGCAGGGCTACGTCACGAAGTGCTACGGGAGCCTGACCAGCTTCAACCTGCTCTTCCGGGACGAGCGCGACAAGTTCGTGGGAGATAAGACCGGCTAGTCCAGCCACAGCCCGCTCCGGAGGAGTCGACATGCGCTACGCCCTGGTTCCCGTGGTCCTCGCCCTCGTCGCCATCGCGCCGCCCGCCCTGGGCGCCGAGCCCGAGGGCCCCTTCGTGTCGAACGGCGAGATCGTCTACCGCACGTCGGCGGCCTACGACGCCACGCGGGTGCGCGGCCCGAACGTCAACATGTCGATCACCAAGGACGGCCGCTGGGGCGGCAACCTCCTCACCAAGGACGTCATGCTGAAGATCGCGCCCGACCGGATCACCGGCGCCGGCGTGAACCTGGTGGTCAAGCAGGACGCGAACACCCTCTCGGTCGAGGGGATGATCTCGGGCATCCGGGTGCGCGTGAAGGCGACCGCGACCACCTTCGTGGGCCGGGTGGGAAACAACCAGGTGGAGTGCGGCCGGGAGCCCGACGGCTACTGCTACCTGAGCGGCAGCCGCACCAACACCGTGCACTTCAAGGGCACGGCCAACAAGTGGCCCGACGTCCCGATGCCGCAGTGGATCTTCGCGGTCATCGGGTCGATCTAGCCAGGTCTCCTATCCCTTGGACGGCGGAGCCGGGGTGGGCGAGGCGGGTTGCGTCGCGGCGCTGGCCGGGACCTTCTCCTGGCAGCCGCCTCCGAGGGCCCGGTAGAGCTGGACCATGGCGACGAGCTGGTCGCGGTTGCTCTGGGCGAGCGTCAGCTCCGAGCTGAAGAGCGAACGCTGGGCGTCGAGGACCTCGAGGTAGTTCGAGACGCCGCCGTCGTAGCGGAGCCGCGCCAGCCGCTCGGCGGTCTTGGCCGCGGCGACCTGGATCTCCAGCTGGGTTGCCACCTCGCCGAGCTTCCGGACGCCGATCGCCGCGTCGTTCACCTCGCGCCAGGCGGAGATGACCTGCTGCCGGTAGGCGGCGACGAACTCGTCGAGCCTGGCCCAGGCCGCCTCCTCCTGCGAGGCGAGCCGGCCACCCTCGAAGACCGGCGCGAGCAGGCCGGCGCCGATTCCCCAGGCGAGCCCGGTGGGGCTGAAGGTGGTGGCGAGGGACGGGCCCGCGAGCCCGATGATGCCCTCCAGGGAGAGCTTGGGCAGGCGGTTTGCGATGGAGACCCCCACGTCGGAGGTCGCCGCCATTACCCGCTGCTCCGCGGCCCGGATGTCCGGACGCCGCTCCAGGAGCGCAGCCGGAACCCCCATCGGGAGCGCGGGGGCCACCTGCTGCACGGGGGCCCTGGAGCGGGGGATGGGCCCCGGCGGCCGCCCGAGGAGGACCCCCATCTGGCTCTCCTTGAGCGCGATGGACCTCTCGGTGTTGGGGATGGCGGCCGCGGTGACGGCCAGGTCAGCGCGGGCCTGGTTCACCTCGAGGTCGTTGCCCACGCCGCCCAGGGAGCGCTTCGTGAAGAGGTCGAGGGTTCCCTGACGGGTGGTGGTGTTGCGCCGCGCCACCTCCAGCTCCACGTCGAGCTCCATCAGCTCGGCGTAGGTCTGGGCCACGTCGGCGACGAGCGAGAGCACCACGCCGCGGCGGAACTCCTCGGTCGCGAGCAGCTGGGCCTTCGCGGAGTCGGTGGCGTTGCGGACCCGCCCCCAGATGTCGAGCTCCCAGCTCATCCCCAGGTTGGCCGTGAAGGCGCCGGAGGGGCCCTGGCCCGGGATGTAGTTCTTGGCGGTCTGCTGGCCGTAGCTGCCTCCGGCCTGCAGCCCCACCTGGGGATAGAAGTCGGCGGCGGCGACGCCCACCAGCGCCCGGAACTGGGCGACCCGTGCGATCGCGATCCGGAGGTCCTGGTTGCTCTTCAGCGCTTCCTCGATGAGCCCCTGGAGGATGGGGTCCCGGTACATCTCCCACCAGCCGAGGTCGGCGATGGACGCGGCCTCGTCGGCCGAGAGGGTGTAGCGGAAGGCCGTCGGGACCTCGGTCTCCGGCCGCTGGTACTTCGGGCCGACGGCGCAGGCGGAGAAGGCGAGGAGGGAGAGGGCGGCGAGCGATCTCGTCACGGGTTCTCTCAGTGGGAGGTGGGAGCCGGCGGGGCGGAGACCCCGGGCTCGGGTGGGGGTGGGGCGCGCTTGCCGCCCAGCTTCTGGATCATGACGAAGAGGGCCGGGACCAGGAACACCGCCAGGAACGTGGCGACGAGCATCCCGGCGAAGACCGCGATGCCCATGACCTTGCGGCTCTCGGCGCCGGCGCCGGCGGCGCGAACCAGCGGAAGCACGCCCAGGATGAAGGCGAAGGCGGTCATGAGGATGGGGCGCAGCCGCAGCTTGGCGGCGTTCAGGGCCGCCTCCACCGGCTCCATGCCCTTCTCCACGTTCATCTTGGCGAACTCGACGATGAGGATGGCGTTCTTGGCGGCGAGCCCCACCAGCATGATGAGCCCGATCTGCGCGAAGATGTTGTTCACGTAGCTGTCGCTCGTGAAGCGGGCCAGCCACAGCCCCAGGAAGGCGCCCAGCGCCGCGAACGGCGTGCCGAGCAGCACGCTGCCGGGGAGCGACCAGCTCTCGTACTGGGCCGCCAGGATGAGGAACACCATGATCATGGCGAAGACGAAGACGATGGCGGCGGTGCCTTCGGCCTTCTTCTCCTGGAAGGAGACGTTGGACCACTGGTAGCCCATGTCCTTGGGCAGGACCGCGGCGGCGGTCTCCTCGAGCGCCTTCATCGCCTGGGCGGAGCTGAAGCCCGGCGACGGGACCCCGGTGACCTCGGCGGAACGGTAGAGGTTGAAACGGTTGGTGAACTCGGGGCCGGAGGTGGCCTTCGTCGACACCAGCGTGTCGAGCGGGATCATGTCCTTGTTCGGGCCCCGGACGTAGAACTGGCCCAGGTCCTTGGGGGACTTGCGGTACTCCGGCTCGGCCTGCAGGAAGACCTTGTAGACGCGCCCGAAGCGGTTGAAGTCGTTGATGTAGTTTCCGCCCAGGTAGGCCCCCATGGTGGAGAGCACGTCGGTGAGGGGGACGCCCACCTTGAAGACCTTGTCCCGGTCGACGTCGGCGAAGACCTGCGGCACGGCCGCCCGGTAGACGCTGTTGGCCATCCCGATCTCGGGGCGCTTCTTGGCCTCGGCCAGGAACTTCTGGAGGTTCTCGGCCAGGTACTCCGGGGTTCCGCCGCTGCGGTCCTGGAGCATGAAGGAGAAGCCGGAGCCGGTGCCCAGGCCGGGGATCGGCGGCGGTCCGAAGGCGAAGACGGTCGCCTCCGGGATGCCCACGAACAACTTCCCGTTGAGCCGCCGGATCACCTCGAAGACCTGGTTGGACTTTCCCTTGCGCTCCTCCCAGGGCTTCATCGAGACGAAGAAGAACGCTGTATTGGAGGCGTACGCGCCCGAGAGCAGGCTGAAGCCGGTGATGGTGGTGGTGTAGGCCACCGTCGGCTCCGACATGAGGATCGCCTCGGCCTTGCGCGTGACCGCGTCGGTGCGCTCGAGCGACGAGGCGTCGGGCAGCTGGACCGCAGCCATGAAGTACCCGTTGTCCTCGTCGGGCACGAACCCGGAGGGGATGCGCCCGGCGATCAGCACCGCCGCCACGGCGGTGATCCCGACCAGCACCGCGCTCCTGAACAGCTTGCGGGTGAGGTGGCCGGTGACCGTCAGGTAACCGCCGGTGAACTTGTCGAAGACCTTGTTGAAGCCGTCGTAGAAGGGCTGGAGGAAGGAGCGCTTCGTGCCCTTGGGCTTGAGGAGCAGCGACGCCAGCGCCGGCGAGAGCGTGAGCGCGTTCATCGCCGAGAACATCACCGAGACGGCGATGGTGATGGCGAACTGCTGGTAGAGCTGGCCGGAGATGCCGGCGATGAAGGCCACCGGGATGAAGACGGCGCAGAGCACCAGCGCGATGGCGATGACCGGTCCGGAGACCTCCTTCATGGCCTGGGCGGTCGCCTCCTTGGGCGACATCCCGTTCTCGATGTGGTGCATGACCGCCTCGACCACCACGATGGCGTCGTCGACCACGATGCCGATGGCGAGCACCAGCCCCAGCAGGGAGAGGGTGTTGATCGAGAAGCCCAGCAGCGGGAAGACGATGAAGGTGCCGATGAGCGAGACCGGCACGGTGAGGAGGGGGATGAGGGTGGCCCGCCAGTTCTGCAGGAAGATGAAGACCACCAGGATGACGAGGAGCACGGCCTCGAAGAGGGTGCTCACGATCTCCTCGATGCCGGCCGAGATGGCGAGCGTGGTGTCGAGCGTGACCGCCTGCTGGATCCCGGGCGGGAAGCTCCGCTCCAGATCCGCGACGGTCTTCTTCACCTCGCCGGCGACGGCGAGCGCGTTCGAGCCCGGGGTCTGGTAGACGGCGATGACCGCGGCGGGCTTGCCGTCCAGGCGCCCCTGGGAGTTGTAGAGCAGGGAGCCGAGCTCGATCCGGGCCACGTCCTTGAGGCGCGTCTGTGAGCCGTCCGGGTTGGAGCGGACGATGATCTCGCCGAACTCGCTCGCGTCGAGGAGGCGCCCCCGGGTCCGCACCGCGTAGGTGAACTCGGTGCCCTTCGGCGCGGGCGGCCCGCCGATCTGGCCGGCCGGGAGCAGCACGTTCTGCTGCTGCACGGCGTCGGAGAGGTCGGCCACGGTGAGCCCGAGCGTCTTCAGCCGGTCGGGGCGCACCCAGATGCGCATGGCGTAGTCGGAGCCGCCGAAGAGCACCACGTCGCCCACGCCGGAGATGCGCTTGATCTGGTCGTTGATGTTGATGGCGGCGTAGTTCGACAGGAAGTTGTTGTCGAAGGCGCCCGACGGCGAGGTGAGGGTGACGAGCATGAGCGGGAAGTTGAGCGACTTCTTCACGTTCACGCCGTAGTTGCGCACCGCGCTGGGCAGCGAGGCGGTGGCCTGCGAGACCCGGTTCTGGACGAGCACGTTCGACATGTCGAGGTTGGACCCGACGTCGAAGGACACCTGGAGGCTGTAGGTGCCGTCGTTGGCGTTCGTCGACTTCATGTAGATCATGTTCTCGACGCCGTTCACCTGCTGCTCGACGGGCGCGGCCACCGACGACTCCACGTCGAGCGCCGAGGCGCCCGTGTAGGTGGCGGCCACCTGGATGAGCGGCGGGGTGATGTCCGGGTACTGGGCGATCGGCAGGCGGGTCAGCGCCACCGCCCCCATGATGATGGTGACGATGGAGATCACCATCGCCACGATCGGGCGACGGATGAAGAAGGAGCCCATGGCCTACTTGCCTCCGGCGGCCGGCGCCGCGGCGGCAGGGGCGGCGGCGGGCTTCGGCACCACGGTCATGCCGTCCCGGAGCCGCTGGATGCCCTCGGCCACCACCCTGTCGCCGCTCTTCAGCCCCTCCTCGATGATCCAGTTGCTGCCCACCTTCTGGCCCGGCTTCACCTTCCGTGTCTCCACCTTGTCGTCCGGCGTGACCACGACCACGGTGTAGGTGCCCTGCAGTTCCTGGACGGCCCGCTGCGGGACGAGGATCGCGTTCTTCACCACCTCCGACTCGGCCTTCACCTTGCCGTAGAGCCCGGGGCGGAGCGTCTTCTGGGGATTGGGGAAGGCGAGGTCGACGCGCAGCGTCCCGGTCTGCGGATCGACGGCCCGGTCCACGAAGAGAACCTTGCCCGGGTAGGGGTGCTGGGTGCCGTCGGAGAGGATCAGGGTCGGCTTGGCCTTCGAGGGCGCGGCCTGGCCGGTGTCGACCGAGCGGGTGAAGCGGAGGTAGTCGGCCTCGGGGATGGCCACGCTGACGCGGATGGGGTCGACGGAGGAGACCGTGGTGAGGAGCGTCGGCTCGCCCTTGCCCACGAGGTCGCCCACCTTGTGTTCGGCCTTGCCGGCGATCCCTTCGATGGGGGAGGTGATCTTCGTGTACGAGAGGTTGAGCCGCGCCCTCTCGACGTTGGCCTTGGCCGCCTCGATCTGGGCCAGGCCGGTCTTCCGGGCCGAGACCGCGTTGTCGAGCTCGGCCTGGCTGACCGCCCGCTCGGCGGCGAGCGGCGTGAAGCGCTTCACGTCGAGGTCGGCCTTGTCGAACTGGTTCTGGGCGCTCGCCAGGGTGGCCTGGGCCTGGGCCAGGGCGGCGATGTACTGCAGGTCGTCGATGGTGAAGAGGCGCGCCCCCTTCCTCACCGTCGAGCCCTCCTTGTAGTCGATCGACTCGAGATAGCCCTCCACCCGGGCCCGGATCTCCACGTCTTCGAACCCACGCAGCTGGGCCACGAGCTCGAAGTCGAGCGGCGTGTCCTTCGCCACCACCGTGACCACCGGGACCTCCAGGGGGGGCATGGCGGGCGCCGCCTTCTCCTTCGAGCAAGCCGAGGTGGCGAGGATCAGGGCGGAGAGGAGGACGGCGGAACCGGAGCGGGGCATGGATTTCCTCGAGATGTGGTCTGCTGGCGCACACTTATAGCCCAGCCCCGATCCCTAACGAAGGAGGGGCGTCGGGGGTCTCCTGGGTGCATGGCCAACGACCTGACCAACCCGCAGTGGGAGACCATCCGCCGCCTCATCCCGGCCACCGAGAGGGAAGGGAGCGGGGCACGCGGGGGGCGCCCCTGGCGCGACCCACCCCCGCAGACCCGTCACCGCCGGTTCCAGAAATGGACGCGGGAGGGGGTGCTCGACGCCGTCCTGCGCACCCTCGGCGAGGACCTGAGGCAGCCCTGGCGAGGTACCCGCCCCCGGCCCAACGGAGAGAACGACATGCGAAGCAACGGAATGGCGAAGGGGATCCTGGCCGCGGCCCTGCTGCTCGTCGGTGGTGGCGCAGCACGGGCGCAGGAGGGGCGCGGACCGCCGCCGACGCCGCCCGCCGAGGCGGTGCGGGCCTGCCAGGGCGCGGCCGACGGCGCCACCTGCAAGTTCACGATGGGGGATCGCTCGATGTCCGGCACCTGCCGCACCTCCCCCGACGGGCAGTCCTTCGCCTGCGCGCCCCCGCACCGCGGGCCGCCCCCGGAGGCCTTCCAGGCCTGCCAGTCGCTCGCCGAGGGATCCAGCTGCACGGTCTCCATCCAGGGGCAGTCGATGTCGGGGACGTGCCGGAGCGGGCCGGGGGGCGGCCAGCAGCTGGCCTGCGCGCCGGCCGGGGGGCCGCCGCAGCGCTGACCGGCGCTACCCGCGCGTCCGGGCGGCCAGGTCGAAGACCAGCACGTCGGCGTCGCCGGACCCCGCCCCGGAGACGTCGATCCCGGCCTCGTCCACCGCGGCGAGACCGTCGCCGGCCCGCAGCCGCTGCCCGTTCACCGTGACCTCGCCGCGCGCCACCTGGACCCAGGCGACGCGCCCTGCCGGGATGGCGTGGCGGACCCGCTGCCCTGGCGACAGGATCGCCCCGAACATCGATGCGTCCTGGTGGATGGTGAGCGAGCCGTCCCGCCCGAAGGGGGAGGCCAGCAGGCGCAGCTGCCCCCGCCGTTCCTCGAACGGGAAGGCGCGCTGCTCGTATCCCGGGCGGATCCCGGTATCGGCGGGGAGGATCCAGATCTGGAGGAAGTGGACCGGCGCCGTGGGGGAGGGGTTCCGCTCGCTGTGGGTCACTCCGGTGCCGGCGCTCATGCGCTGCACGTCGCCCGGGCGGATGGTGGAGCCGTTGCCCATCGAGTCGCGGTGGGCGAGCTCCCCCTCGAGCACGTAGGACAGGATCTCCATGTCCCTGTGGCCGTGGGTGCCGAAGCCCTGTCCCGCCTTCACCCGGTCCTCGTTCACCACCCGGAGGTCGGAGAAGCCCATGAAGCGCTCGTCCCGGTAGTCGGCGAACGAGAAGGTGTGGCGGGTGTCGAGCCAGCCGTGGTCGGCGTGGCCCCGGTCCTCGGCGCGTCGGAGGGTGAGCATGACCGGGACTTAGGGCCCCGGGGCTGGCAAGGAAAGGCCACATCGGGGTATTGGGGGAGCATGCAGACGGCCCCCCTGGCGATCTCGCTCCTGCTCCTCGCAGCCGTCCCCGCGGGAGAAAAAGTTTCTCCCCCTCCCGACGTCGAGGTGGCCGGCGCAGACGCCGGCGCCGTCCGGGTTCCGAGCGCCCCCGGCGCCTGGGGCGGCCCACGTACCGGAAAGGAGCCGACCCTCTCCGACCGTGTCGCCGACTACGACATCCGGGCCGTGCTCGACCCGGTGACGCACCGCCTCACCGGCACCGAGAAGCTCACCTGGAGGAACCGCAGCGCCGTCCCGATCCGCAGCGTCTACCTCCACCTCTACCTGAACGCCTTCGAGTCGGAGGGGTCGACCTTCATGCAGGAGCAGCGCCGTTACGGCGGCTTCCGCACCGACGTCGACACCGAGGAGGGGGAGTGGGGCTTCATCGGGCTCGAGCGGGTCGAGCAGGGCGGCCGCCCCGCCCCGTGGACCTTCGTCCATCCCGACGGCGGCCCGGAGACCGATCACACCGTGGTCCGGGTGGACCTCCCCGAGCCGGTCCCGCCCGGCGGCACGACGACGCTCCAGATCGACTTCACGGATCAGCTCCCGCGGGTGGTGGCCCGCACCGGATGGTTCGACACCTTCCACCTGGTGGGGCAGTGGTACCCGAAGATCGGCGTGCTCGAGCTCCCCGGCGAGCGGGGCGCGACCCGGCCGCGCTGGAACGTCCACGAGCTCCACCTTCACAGCGAGTTCTACGCCGACTTCGGCGCCTACGACCTCGAGGTGGTGGTCCCGGAGGGCTACCGGGTGGCGGGAAGCGGCGTGCCGGTGGGTGCCCCGCGGAAGACCGACGGTGGCGTCGCCTGGAAGTTCCGGGCCGAGGACGTCCACGACGTCGTCTTCACCGCCTGGAACGGTTTCGCCCCGCCGCTCACCGCCACCTGGACCGGTCCGGGGAGCCCGGAGGTGAAGGTGGAGGTGTGGTACCCGCCCGAGTTCGAGCCCTCGGCCCGCGAGGCCCTGAAGGCGACCACCGACGCGCTCTCCTACTTCTCCCGCACCCTCGGCCCCTACCCGTACCCGCACCTCGTCGTGCTCCTCCCGCCCTTCAACGCCCTCGAGGCGGGGGGCATGGAGTACGAGACCTTCTTCACCACCATCGCCTCGAACCAGTTCCCCATGAACACCGAGGGGCTGACCCGCTACATCACCGTCCACGAGTTCGGGCACGGTTACTTCATGGGGCTGCTGGCCTCCAACGAGTTCGAGGAGCCCTTCCTCGACGAGGGGATGAACGAGCTCTGGGACGCGCGCATGATGGAGGCGGAGGGGTTCCGGCTGCGCCTGCCTGGACTGGCGCGCTTCCTGGGCATCCGGGCCCCGCCCCTGGGGCTCTGGGACATGGAACGCGCGACCGGCACCGCCCGTCACCAGGCCGATCCCATCGCCGGCAACTCGTGGAAGCGCTGGTCGAGCGGGAGCTACAACCTCGTCTACGCCCGGACCGCGCTCGTCTTCCACGACCTCGAGCAGGCCATCGGCACGCCGCTCTTCGAGAAGGCGATGAAGCTCTACTACGAGCGCTGGCACTTCCGGCACCCGAGCACCGCCGACCTGCGCGAGGCCTTCGTCGACGCCGGCGCCGATCGGGCCTTCATCGACCGCTGGTTCGCGGAGCAGGTCTTCGCGAACGGCCCCGTCGACGACCGGATCGTGACCGTGAAGGCCACCGAGGAGCTCCCCGCGCTCGGCCTGTTCGAGGTGGAAGGCAAGCGGCAGGAGGTCACCGAGAAGTCGCGGCAGAAGGCGATCTCCGAGGCCCGCGAGGCCTGGAAGAAGGCGCACGGCGAGCCGGCCGACGGCAAGCCGGGGCCGTTCCCCTGGCGCAACGTGGTCTCTGCCCGACGCTACGGCGTGGGCGTCCCCCAGGTCGTGGTGGTCACCTTCGAGGACGGGAGCGTGGAGAAGCTCGACTGGCCCACCGAGGAGGGCTGGGGCCACTGGGAGTTCGTCCGTCCGGTGAAGGTCCGCTCGGCCCAGATCGACGGGGAGCGAAACGTCTTCCTCGACCTGAACAAGCTCGACGACGGACGCACGCGGGAGGCGAAGAACGGGCCGCCCGCGCGGATGGCCCTCTCCCTGGGCGGCTGGTTCCAGTTCCTCCTCGCCCTGCTGGAGGCCATGTGACCTTCGGAGAGCCGATCCGCACGGGCTTCCGCCGCGCCACCCGCTGGCGCCTGCTCCTGCTCTGCGCCCTCTTCTCGGCGATCCCCGCCGCGCTCGCCACCGTCCCGGTCTGGCGGCTCCTCTCCGGGTTGCTCGCCCACGCGCCCCGGGCCGAGTTGCTGGCAAGCGGCCTCGAGGGGTCCTGGCTCCCGGACCTGGCCCGGGCCATGGGGGACAGCCCGCAGGGGCAGGCCACCCCAGCCTGGTTCCTGAGCGCGTTCCTGGTCGCCTTCCTCCTCGCCCCGGCCCTCGCCGGCGCCATGCTCGCCGAGGCCGGCTCGGACCACCCGCTCCGCTTCCGGCCGCTCCTCACCGGCGCGGGGCGCTGGTACGCCCGGATGGTCCGGATGGCGGTGGTGGGGATGATCCCGCTGGGGCTCGCCGGGGTCGGGGTGGGGCTCGTCTCGAAGTCCACCGGGAAGGCGGTGGAACGGATGGTCACCGAGGGCGCGGCCGCCTCCCGCACGCGCTGGTCGTTCGTCGCCATCGGCGCGCTCTTCTTCGTGGCCCACCTCACGCTCGACGCCGGGCGGGCGCGCATGGCAGCTCGCTCCGACCGGCGCAGCGCGCTCCTCGCCTGGTTCTCCGGGACGTGGCTCGTCCTGCGTCGGCCGGTCTCCTCCCTGGCCGTCGGCCTCGCCGGCGTGCTCGCCGGCCCGGTTCTGGGGCTCACGGTGATGGCGATCCGGGAGCGGCTCCCGGCCGGGCCGCGCTGGGCGGTCTTCGCCGGCGTGCTCCTCGCCCAGGTCGCCGCGATGGCGGTGGGCTACGGGCGGGCCGTGCGCCTGGCCGGGCTCACGCGCATCGCCCGCGTCGACCAGGAGGCGCGCCTCAACCGTCGGACAGCAGATCTTCCGCCGTGAGCTCGGGGGCCGACTTCTCGTTCTCGTATCGCAGGAGCCCCTCCTTCTCGTAGCGGGGGCGGATCCGGTCGGAGAGCAGCCCGATCGCCTTCAGATTGGGCACGATGCGCCGGAACATGGTCTCCCGGAAGAGGGCCATCATCGGCGAGGCGAGCAGGGTGCGGTCCCACTCGGCGCGCGACACCTCCTGGCCGAAGAACTCTCCGTGGAGCTCCCGGGCCAGGAACCGGTTGCGGAGCAGCATCGCCACCTCGAAGGCCCAGTCCTCCCGCTCGCGGCGCGCCGGCTCCTCGATGCCCTCCCGGTAGTACCGCTGGAGGGCGGCGACCCCGAAGTGGACGTGCCGGGCCTCGTCGGTGATGACGTTCTTCAGCACGTCGCGCAGGACCGGCTCCGTCGTGAGGCGGCGGATCATCCCGAAGGCGCCGAGCGCCAGCCCCTCGATGAGGATCTGCATGCCCAGGAACTTCACGTCCCAGCGCCGGTCGCTCATCAGCGCGTCGATCACCACGTGGAGGTTGTCGTCGATGTCGTAGAGCCACTCCAGCTTCGTCGACAGGTAGCGGTGGAAGACCTCGACGTGCCGCCCCTCGTCCACCACCTGGGTCGAGCCGTAGAGCTTGGCGTCGAGCCAGGGGACGGCCTCGGTGACCTGCGCCGCGGCGAAGAGCGCCCCCTGCTCGCCGTGGAGGAACTGGGAGAGCAGCCAGGAGGTGAGCGCGTGGGTGAGCATGGCGCGCTGCTCCGGGGAGCCCTGCCTCCACCCGCGCAGCGACGCGAAGGGCACGAAGGACTCGGGCAGGAGCGGGCGGGCCGGGTCGCGGGTCTCGACCGGGCGGCTCCAGTCGAGGGCAGTGGCGCCGTTCCACTGGCTCTCCTTCGCCACCTCGTAGAGCCGGGCCAGCTCGGGGAAGCTCCGGTCGTACTCCCAGTCGAAGGAGGCGTCGACGCCGACCCGGATCGACGACCGGCCGGTGCTCCGCCCCTTGTGCTGGACGAGGCCGCGCCAGGCCGGTCCGAGGAGCGACCGGAGCACGCGGGGATTCCTGGGGATGTCCATGTCAGCTCCTTCCCTTCGAGCGCCGCGAGGCGCCGACGAACCACGCGCCGGCCACCGCCACCGCCAGGCCGAGGCCAGCGTAGGGCAGGGCGCGCCGCCACCATGGGACCACGTTCTCCCGCCCCAGCTTGGAGAGGAAGAGGGCCAGCGCCTGCCGGTCCTCGTCGTTCCCGCGGAAGGCGTGGGACATCTGCGGCCGGATGCGGCTCAGGTTGCCGATGTTCGCGTAGGCCTGGTCGTAGGTGCCCCACTTCTCCGGGGTGATGCGCGGGTGGAGCGGGTTCGTCACCCCCGGCCCGGGCTCGAAGACATGGCAGGCGAAGCAGAAGTCGCGCATCCGGTCCTCGCCGCGGGCGAGCGCCTGCGGCGTCTCCGGTGGCGCGGCGGCGGAGAGCAGGGCGATCAGCGCCACGGGGGCCAGCGACGTCATGGCACCGCCTTCTTCTCCGGCGCCTGCTCCACGGCCTTCGGGAAGGTCACCGATCCCTTGCCGAACCACCAGGTCATGGCCTCCACGCGGAGCTGCCCGGCCTTCACGCTGGGATCCTGCTCCGCCAGCCCGCGGGCCTCGGCGGCCGAGCCCACCCGGTAGATGCAGACGCCCCGGTAGGCCGGGTCGGACTGGTCGGAGAAGGGTCCGGCGCCGACCATCTTGCCCGACGTCCCCATGGCGGTCAGGTGGGCCATGTGCTGCTTCTGCAGGGCCTCGGCCTCCTCCGCGGGGAGCTTCTTCCAGGTGGGCGCGCGCAGGAGCAGGACGAGCTGCACCGACTCCATCTCGAAGGGCGGGTCGGCGGCGAGGGAGGGGGGCGCGGCGGTGACCGCGGCGAGGACGGCGGCGGCGAGGACGGCGAGACGGGCGCGGCGCATGGGACCTCCGGGCGGGGTCCCCCTTCCTTAGAGGAGCCCCCGCTTCCGCGCCAGCGCACCGAGCCGCTCCTTGATCCGCTCGAAGCGCTTGGTGAGGGTGTTGGCCTTCACGACCCCTCCGTCCCGGGAGAGCGCCTCGGCGCACTCGCCCCAGGAGAGCCCCTGGTCGATGCGGAGGGCCGCGAGGGCCCGGTCGTCGAGGGAGAGCGACTCGCGGAGCGAGAGCAGTTCGAGGCGCCGGCGCTCCATCCGCTCCTCCGACGAGGTGGCGATCGTCTGGGCGATCCGCGAGGCCTCGCCCGTCTCGAGGCGGAGCCTGCGGTTCCGCCAGGGCTGCTTGCGCAGGTCGCAGGCGACGTTCCAGGCGATCCGGTAGGCCCAGATGCGGAAGGGCGCCGTGCCCCGGAACTCGGGCAACCCGCGCCAGAGGTTCTCGGCGAACTGCGCGAAGGCATCGCGCGAATCCTCCTCGTCACCGAGCACCGAGCGGAGGTAGCGGAGCACCTGGGGCCCGTACCCCTGGATGGCCCGGGTGGCCGCCGCCTCGCCTTTTCCCTGGGCGAGCAGCTCCCGGATCTCCCGCTCCAGCAGGTCCACCTCGTCCACGCCACGCCTCCCGCCCCCTTCGAAGTCGGGGCAGGATAGCCCTTCGGGGCACCGGGATGGGAACCGTCCGCCTCCCGCCGCTCCTTTTCGTCCCGGTTCCCCTTGCGCGGGGGCGCTTTCACGGGCGAGAGTCGCGCGATGCAGCTCATCATCGCCTTCGCGGTCCTCGGCGTCCTCCTCGTCGGGGGCGGCTGGCTCCTCCGCCCGGTCCCGCCCGCGCGCCTCCGGGGCGTCCGCACCGGGGGAATCGTGGTCCTCCGCCCCCCCCGGGGCCGCAACGCCA
Source organism: uncultured Anaeromyxobacter sp. (assembly GCA_903904005.1). Taxonomy (GTDB): domain Bacteria; phylum Myxococcota; class Myxococcia; order Myxococcales; family Anaeromyxobacteraceae; genus CAIOAK01. The sequence continues at coordinate 29,176 of CAIVAR010000173.1, read as the reverse complement.
TCCTCGCGGCCATGGCCATCGGCCCCACGCTGCTCGTGGTGGTCGTCACGGCGACGGCGCTTCGCAAGGAGGAGGGGATCGGGGTGGCCGGGATGGTCGTCGTCTCCCTTGCGGTCGCCCTGGGCGTCTTCGTCTTCGCCTACTTCCTGCTCGCCGAGCGGAAGATGCAGGTCCGGGTGACCGACCGTGCCGTGGAACGGGACGACCCGTTCCGGACGCAGATCATCCCGTGGGGGCAGGTGGAGAAGCTCGCCTACAACGGCGTCTCCCGCTGGTTCTTCCTGGCCGGCCCCGGCGGCATCCGGCTCTGGGTCCCGGAGAACATGGCCGGCATCGGTGACTTCGCCGAGGAGGCGCTCGCCCGGGTGCCTCCGGCCGTTCTCGCCGCCGACGCGACGACCCGCGAGGCCCTCGAGCAGCTGGTGGCCGAGATGAAGGACGAGGACGGCGTCGCCGGCGGGGCATCGCGGTGACCGACCCGGCCGGCAAGGAGAAGCTCCGTCGCCTCGCTGCGAAGGCCGGCGTGGGGCTGAGCGCCTTCTGCGTCTTCACGGCCGGCTGGATCGCCATGAAGAGCGATGACTGGCTCATCGTGGGCGTGGTGAGCATCCTGGCCCTCGCGGCCGGCGTCGTCGCCAGCCGGCTCTCCGCCGGCGGCCGCTGAGCCCCGCCCCGGCGCGCTATCCGCCGGCGTCCGTCCCGCCGCCCTGCAGCGCCCGGCGGTCGGACGACGTCCGCGACCGCATGCGCTTCTTCACGTAGTGGGCGAACGTCCGGGACCGGTTTCCGAAGGCCAGCGGGTACCAGGGCCATCCGATGCGGCGATCGGTGAGGACGTGGAAGCCGGCGTGGGAGTAGAGCCGGAGCCCCAGCCGCGCGCCGATCGCCTCGAGCGTGCGGCGGCTGTAGAAGGAGACGTGCTGCCCGGTGTCGAAGGCGTAGTACCACCAGGCCTCCGGGTCCGGCGGCTCGCCCTGGTAGAGGTCGGTGGTGAAGAGGAGGGTGCGGGTCTTCCAGCGGGAGAGGGCCTCCTCCAGGAAGGGCACCGGGTCCGGGACGTGCTCCAGGACCTCGAAGGCGGTGACGGCCTCGTGGGCCGCCCCCTCCTGGGCCTCGAAGCCGCGGGCCATGAGGTTCTCCGCGTACCGGTCCGACCAGCGGAAGTCGAAGCCGATGTCGCGCATCATCCGGGTGAGAAGGCCGTAGCCCCCGGCGACGTCGACGAAGGCGCCCCGGGGGTCGAAGGCGAAGTAGAGGAGGCTCGCGGTGATCTCGGAGAACCGGACGTTCCGCCGGACGAGGCCGGTGTCGAGCGAGGTGATCGCCGACCCGTAGGCCTCCTCCAGCCAGTAGGGCTCCTCGGTCCGCAGGAGGCCGCAGGCCGGGCACCAGTGGTAGGCCACGTCGTACCGCGCCAGGACACGCCGGGTGAAGCGGGGGACCATCTCCCCCTGGCAGATCGGGCAGGCCATCGGACCCAGGTTAGCAGGTATAGTCGCTCCCCCGTGGGCCCGCCGAGCCAGACGCCGCTCCGCATCCTCTACGACCACCAGGTCTTCGACTCGCAGATCCACGGCGGGATCTCCCGCTACTTCGTGGAGCTTCTCCGGGAGGCCTGGAAGGCCGGGGCCCCCCGCTGCCGGCTCGGCGCGCTCCTCTCCAACAACGACTACCTGAAGGACGCGCCCTTCCCCCGGCCGGCCCGCTTCTTCCCGGGCGTCCGCTGGCTGCGCAAGGGGAACCACCTCACGGCGGTGAACCGGCGCTGGTCGCTCCACTGCATCGCCCGGGGGGACTTCGACCTCCTCCACCCCACCTACTACGGCACGTCCTTCCTGCCGAGCCTGGGGGCGCGCCCCTTCGTCCTCACCATCTACGACATGATCCACGAGCTCTTGCCCCACACGTCCGGGTCGAGCGGCCGGACGGCGGAGCGCAAGCGCCTCCTCGCCGCGAAGGCGGCCGGGATCATCGCCATCTCGGAGAGCACGCGGAGGGACGCGATCCGGCTCCTGGGCCTGCCGCCGGAGAAGGTCCGGACCATCCACCTGGGCGGCCCGAAGGTCCTGGAGCGCGAGCTGCCCCCGCCTCCGGGGCTCTCCGATCCGTACGTCCTCTTCGTGGGGCAGCGCGGCGACTACAAGAACTTCGCCACCTTCCTCGCCGGCATGGCCCCGCTGCTCCGCGACGACGGGCGCCTGCGCGTGGTCTGCGCCGGGGGGCGGGCCTTCGACGCGGCGGAGCTCGAGGCGGCCCGGGCGCTCTCCGTCGACGGGCGGGTCCTTCACGTCGCCGGGCCGAGCGACGCCGCGCTCGCCGCGCTCTACCAGCACGCCCGCGCCTTCGCGTTCCCGTCGCGCTACGAGGGGTTCGGCCTCCCGGTGCTCGAGTCCTTCGCCTTCGGCTGCCCGGCAGTGCTGGCCCGATCGAGCTCGCTGCCCGAGATCGGCGGGGAGGCGGCGTCGTACTTCGATCCGGCCAGCGAGGAGTCGATCCGGACCGCGATCGACCGGGTCCTCCATGACGAGCCGCTGCGGAAGGGCATGATCGAGGCGGGGCGCCTTCGGGCCCGGGAGTTCTCCTGGGAGCGCACCGCCCGGGAGACCTGGGCGTACTACGCGGAGCTGGTGGGCGCGCCCTCGCCCGGGCCGGCACCGGCGACCACGTCGTAGAGCGCCCGGGCGTCGTTCTCCTCGAGCATGGCGCGTCCGCCGCGGCGTGCACCCTCGGCGTGGGCGGCATACCCGGCCTCGATGGCGTGCACGGCGGCGAGCAGCGCCCCGGGCGACGTGTCGGCGACCACGCGCCCGGCGCCGAAGCGCTCGACCACGCGTGCGCTCCAGGTTCCCTCCACGGCCACCACCGGGCACCCGGCCAGGAGCGCGTCGAGCGTCACCCCGCTCACCCGGTCGACGAACTTCATCGCCTGGTAAGGCTGCACGCAGATGCCGCCCCGGAAGGTGCCGGCGTACTGGTCGGCCGGGAGCGGGTCGGGCAGGACCTCGAGCGACGGGTATCCGAGCGCCCGGATCCGCTCCAGGTCTCCCCGGACGTCGGTCCGGTAGCGCCCGGTGTCGGCGAGGTCGGCCTGGAAGGCCACCGGGAGACCCGCGCCGGTCCGCGCCATCTCCTCGACGAGCCCGGCGAAGGCGCCGAACCCCTTGTCGCTTCGCGGGGACCCGGCGAAGAGCACCCGACGAAACGGGACCGGCCCCTCCGGGGCGGCCGGCGCCGCCGAGATGGGGTAGGGCACCACCGCGGTGCGGGGGAACCCGAACCCCCGGTAGATCCCGACGACCGTCTCGGTGGGCCCCAGGATGGTGAGCCCGGGCTGGCGCCGCGCCAGCCGCTCGAGGGCCTTCCGCTTCCCCGGACGATCCGTGAACCAGTGGAAGTAGAGGAAGAACCGGTCGGGAGGGATGGGGCGACCGCCCGAGGCCAGGTCGAGGGCGATCAGGTCGGTCCGCTCGGCCGTGGAGACGAGGACCCGCTGGCCGCTCGCGAGGAGTCGGCGGTACAGGAACGGGGCCTGGATGCGCCCCAGCCCCCGGAAGAAGTGACGGACCACCTCGACGCCCGGCGGGAGGCCGGGGAGGGAGGCGCCCCGGGCCACCCAGAGCCGGATCGGCGCGCCACCGGCGGCGCGGCAGAGGCTCAGGTTGAAGCTGTAGCAATGTCCCCGCTGGTCCTTCAGCAGCTGTTCGACGACGTGGATCACGTCGGCCTCCCGGACGAGTGCGGAATGTAGCACGCGATACCGATGCGGTAGGCTGGTGCGATGTCCCCGCGCCAGAGGTCGTCACCCGAGGATCGCCCCCGACCGCTCCTGCGCGGGGTGTTCCACCTGGTGGCCGCCTTCGGGGCGTTCCCGGCGGCGGCCTGGCTCGTCTCGCGCTCCGCCTCCCGCACCGCCGCGATCGGCGCCGCGGTCTACGGGGCGTCGCTCGTGGTGCTGTTCACCACCAGTGCCATCTACCACCGCGTCTACTGGGCCGACCGCAGGCACCGGGCGGCGATGGGGCGCATCGACCACTCCGCCATCTTCGTCCTCATCGCCGGCACCTACACCCCCTTCTGCCTCCTCATCGGCCACGCCGGTGGGTACGCGCTGCTCGCCACCGTCTGGGCCAGCGCGCTCGTGGGGATGGTGATCGTGGTCTTCTTTCCGGGCACGCCCAAGCCGGTCCGTTCGGCCATCTACGTCATGCTCGGCTGGTTCATCGTGCCCTTCCTCCCGGCGCTCCACGCCGCCATGGGCACCGGTCCCTTCCTGCTCGTCCTGGTCGGCGGCGCCTGCTACACGCTGGGTGCGGTCATCTACGCGACCCGTCGCCCCGACCCGTTCCCCACGGTCTTCGGCTTCCACGAGATCTTCCACGTGCTCGTGGTCGCGGCGGCGGCCTTCCAGTTCGTGGCCGTGACGGCGGCGGTGCGGGTCATCGGCGCCGCGGGATAGCCGCTACGGGGCGGCGGGCCTGGGGTAGTGGACGATCGCCACCACGCCCGGGATGTACTTGAGGTCCACCCGCTCCGCCCCCCGGTTCCAGCGGGTCTGGCGCAGGTCGATGAAGTTGTCGTCCCGGGTGTCCTCGAGGGGCTGCCCCCATTTCTTCACCAGGGCCTCGCGAATCCGCGTGTAGCCGTCGGCGTCGACGTACTTCTTCTGGGGCGTCCGCAGGCTGACGAGCGCCAGCTTCCCGCCCTCGAAGATGAAGCGGACGTCGAAGGTGAGCCCCTCGAACGCGAAGCCGTCGATGGCCGCGCCGATGGTGTTGCCGTCGGCGAGCTTCACCTCGGGCGAGATGCGGGTCGCCTCCTTCGGAAAGGTGGCGAGCACCTCGTCCGTGGTCATCCCGAAGCGGGCGCCGCGCCAGCCTCCCGGGGAGGCGGGCTCCGGGGCGGCGGCACGGGTGCCGGGGGAGGCGAGGGCGAGGGCGAGGGCCGCGGCGACCGGGAGGATGCGCATGAGGCCATCCTACCAAGGCCCGCAGCTCCCCTGCGCGCGGCGGGACGTCCGTTATCATCGGGACATGGCTTGGATTCGCCCGCTCCCGCTCCCGCTGGCACTGGCTGGCCTGCTCCTCCTCGGCGCCCCGGCGTCGGCCCAGGAGGCCACGCCCGACCCGCTCCCGCTGCCTTCCGGCTCGCCCGAGGACCAGGCCCTCTGGAAGGCGACGGGCGACGTGGGCAACGAGCTCACGTCGGTGCGCTGGGCGGGCAACGCCCTCCACTGGAAGATCCGGACCGATGACCTGCACGCCCGGCTGGAGGCCGCCGCCAGGGCCGACCCGGCCGCGGCGAAGCGGCTCGACGACCTTCGCAAGCGGCTCGCCGCCGCCCAGACCGCGAGCCACGCCGACCTCACCGGGAAGTGGCCCATCGACCCCACGCGCGCCTGCCAGTACGACCAGCTGCTCCTGGGGAGCGCGATGGAGGTGGCGGCGACCCGGGGCGATCGGGCCCAGCTGGGGCAGGCGCGTGCCGCCGCGACGCGCTGCCTGGATCTGGGCAAGGCCACGCTGGTCCGGGTGAAGCGGTCCACCGACGACCTCGCCCGGGAGGTGACGGCCGTCGAGGAGGCCCTGGCCGCCACCGCCTCCGCGGGGAAGTGACCGTGCGCTCCCGCCTCGCCCTCGCCGCGGGTGGCATCCTGCTCCTGGGGGGCGGCGCCATCGCCATCATCCTCTCCACCGGGGGCGATCCGGGGCCAGGACCCGATGCCCCGCCGCCGGAGGTCTCCGCCCGGTCCGTCCCGGCGCCTATCCCGCTCGGCCCCGTTCCCGGCATCGGGCCTGATGGCCAGCTCGTGGCGGTGGAGGCCGCCCCTCCCGTCGAGTACGGCCCGGGACCGGTGCTCCCCGACCCGGAGTCGTGGGAGGCGGTGCCCACGGCGGCGCGGCCGAACCGGCTGGGGGCGATCGGGCCGGTCATGGCCAACGAGCTGAACGAGCTCCAGCCCCGGCTCGCCCTCTGCTTCGACGAGGAGAACCAGGCGCGCCACGGACACCTCCTCGTCTCCCGCCCCCTCGACGGCCGGACGGCGCAGGAGAGCGGCGTGACCCTGCTCGTGCTCCTCCTCGAGATGCAGCCCGGCCAGATCCGCATCGCGGACGCCCCGGTGGAGTCGCAGGGCAAGGCCTCCGACGGGCTCGTCGCCTGCGCCCAGCGCATCCTGCGCGGCCACGTCATCCCGACGCCGGCGGTGGGTGCGCCGGGGCGGGCGCGCCTGATCTTCCCCCTCAACCCGTGAAGAAGGGGGCGGCGCCGATCGGCACCGCCCCCCGGGAACCGTTTCAGGCTCTCGCGCCGGCTACGGCACCACGAGGCTCGTGCGCATCATCTCCGAGTCCTCGTGCGAGTTGATGTGGCAGTGCCACACGTACGGACCGGCGGTCACGGCCTCGTAGGTCCACGGAGCCTTGGCGCAGGACCTGGTCGGGCAGGTGGCGGTCGGGCTGTTGTCGATCGGGTTCAGGGCCGTGCCCGGGGCGTCGGGCGCGCCCAGCGGGTTCTTCGCCGTTCCCGATCCGGCGCCCAGCCACCGCGGCGCCCAGTCGGCCACGATGGTCGTCACCATGGCGGGCGGGACCTGGACCACGTCCTTCCAGCCACCCTCGACGCTCGCCGCCGTCACCGGCGTCGCCGCGCCGAGCAGGAAGGGGAGCTTGAGCGCGCTCACGCCGTCGACGTTGGGAACGACCTGCATCTCGTTGCCGGGGGAGGGTCCCGGCTGGCAGGTGGCGCTCCCGCACAGGTCGGTCTTGAAGCCGGCCACGTCGAGCCCCTGGCGGCTCACGATCTGGTGCCGGACGAGGTGCGGGTGCATCGGGTGGGTGTCGACCGTCAGGTTGATGAACTTCCAGATCTCCCGGGTCCCGAAGTTCGGGGTCTCGGTCACCTTGTACTCGAAGGGCACGCCGTTCAGCTGCATGCCGAGCGGGAAGAGCGTGACGCCGTCGATCCGCTCGTTCAGGTAGACGTGGCGCACGATCTGCTTCGTCTGGCCGGCCGGCAGCGCCGCGTTGGCGGCGCGCAGGTCGACGAAGGTCGGGTCGATGACCTTGGTGGGGTCGGGCGGCATGCAGCCGGTCAGCACGTTGGTCGCGAGCGGCTGGTCGGGATCCCAGGTGAGCCGCTTCGGGGCGGCCGCTGCGCCGCAGAAGCGGACGCCGGGCCCCTTGGCCGCGCGCACGTCGAACCGCATGATGACGTTCAGGTGCGGGAACGGGGAGGCCCCGAGCGCGCTCTGGTACGGGGGGAACCCGGCCGGGAAGGGCGCCGGTGCCGAGTTGGTCATGTAGACCGCGGCGTCGCCGAAGGCGTTGATGCCGCCCACGCCCAGGTTGCCGAAGTCCACGAGGATCTCGTAGCGCTCGCCCGGGCACATGGTGAGGGTCTTCGTGCGAACCGGCTTCTGGAGGTAGCCCTGGTCGTTGGCGATGACCCAGAACCAGGTGTTCCCGTTCACGAGGGCGTTGGGCGCGGGCGCCGGCACGTTCACACGCTGGGTGAGGAGGCCGGAGGTGTAGCAGCGCGAGTCGGAGCCGTTCGCGAAGCGGATGCGGTAGTAGCCCGGCTCCACGGTCTTCTTGGGCCAGAGCACGCCGTTCACGAGCACGTGATCGCCGAAGTACTCCGGGACCCAGGTCGGGTGCACCTGGGGATTCACGCCGGGGATCACCGGCGTCTGGCCCACCACGCCGAGGCCGGGGGGCGGCGGCAGCGGCGTCTGGCCGAGGCCGTTCGAGAAGTTGATGCTGCCGTCCTCGTTGAAGGCGCGGTCCTGGATGGCGAAGAAGAGGTCGTACTTGGGGATGCCGAGCGCGTCACGGGGCTCGGTGACCGGGTCGAGCCAGGTGTAGGCCGATGCGGCGGGCAGCGCGGTCGCGCCGTCCCAGTTGGCCACCTTGCCGTGCCTGGACGGATCCCGGACGGGGAAGAAGCCCGCCGGGCCGGCGATCACGTTGTGGTGGGTCTTGCCGAGGGTGTGGTCGTGGAACCAGATGGTCGCCTCCTCCTGGACCATCGGGTACGTGTAGACGTCGGCGTTCCCGGTGGGGCGCTTGAGCGCGATGTTGGAGGGGTTCTCGAAGGCCGGCTGCACGTAGTTCCCGGCCACGCCGGCGTACTTCGTCGCCGTGTTGGCATTGCCGAACCACTTCTCTGCGAAGCCATCGGTGGAGGGCGGGATCTCGCCGCCGTGCAGGTGGGTGACCCAGGAGTTGTCGGGCTGCTGCGGGCTGCCGTACTGGTTGACGCCGTCCGGAGGAACGTTCGCGGTCGCGATGGCCGGGTCGATGCGGGTCTTCACGCCCATGAAGGTCCGGTCGATGGCGCAGGGCCAGTCGGCGGCCTCCGGGTGCGGGCAGAGGACGTGGTTGTTCGGGAACTCGTTCACCCACTTCACGACGACCGGGCGGCCGGTGGTGCCGCGGATGCTGATGGAGGGCCAGGTGGCCACGTAGTCGTTCTTCGACCAGCTCGAGGGCTTGCCCGGGGCGAAGAGCGGCGGGTTGAAGATCACGCAGGTATCACCGGCGGGGCAGGCCCACGGTGCGGTGGTGGCGCCGGCGATGCAGGTCTGGGTCGTCGCGGTCTGGCAGGTGCCGAGGTTGGAGAGGACGGCGGTGACCGGGCCGCCGCCGGCGTTCTTCTGGCCGATGCCCCAGATCGGGGTGAGGAGCGCCTTGCCGCGGGGAACCTTCGTGCCAGGTGCGGTGCAATAGGTGGCCTTGAACGCGGCGCTCGCGTCGGCCGGGCAGGCGCAGCCGCCGACGATGTTGCAGGTGAGGCCGGTCCACTGCATGCCGTTGGGCACCGGGGGGCACGGCTTCGGCGCCGCCGCGGTCCCGCAGTTCAGCGTGGTGGGGTTGGGGAACAGGCCGGCCGAGGCGAGCCCCTGGAAGCCGAAGGATTCGTGCAGGCCGATCTCGTAGTAGTCGGCGCCCGAGTAGATGCCGGTGTCCGGCGTGTAGTCGGGAGGATTCAGGACCTCCCAGGCGAACTTCGGCGTTCCGTTCGGCCCGTTCGTGAGGCTGGGGACGACCGGCGCGAGGGTCTTGAACGGGAAGGCCGACGGGAGCCCGCAGCCGGCCCAGCCACCCGCCGAGCGCTGGCTGATCACCGGGGCGGCGGAGTCCTCGCAGCTGAAGCTGGTCGAGGGAAGGGTGTCGCAAAGCTCCGTTCCCAGCGACGGGAACATCGCGCCGTTCGCGCTGCTCGCCAGGCACTGGCCCGGGTACGGATAGTTCACCTGGAGGTTCGACCCGGACGGACCGAACGGGTTCTGGACCGGGAAGGCGGCATTGGCCGCCCTGGGATCCGTGTTGAGCTTCGTGATGGTCATCTGCGCGCTGCCCGCCGACGCCCACGCCAACCCGCCAGCCGCTGCCACTGCCAGGAATGCCCGCTTCATCGTTTTCACGGCCCTCTCCTCCACGATTTCCGGTTCCGGCGAAGCTTCCACTTTCGGTGAATCGCTCCCCCGTCCGGGGACTTGCCGGCATCCCTGCGCGCGCCCCCCGCGCGCACCGGAGCCAAGCTTCGGAGGCGATGTTTGCGAGGTGCGCGAATGCGCACACGTCCCCGCATCCGGGTACGCGATGTGAAGATCTTATTTGCTCTTGGTCAATTCAGGCCGACCCGGCGGGGTCTTCTAAGGAGCCGAGAAGACAGGCTGAATCCTGGAGGGTTGGCGAAAAATGATAGAAGCGTCATGTGCTTATGATGAAAATCTCCTCTGGTCTGGGCTCGACCCCGACGGGCTGCGCCTGGCGGGTAGCCCCGTCCGGGGAGGCTTCGGGCCATGACATCTCGGTCGTGGAAAACTCGCGCTTACGACCCAAGATGGAGCCGTGAAGTAGATTTTTATCTCCCTCCCCCGAGCGGACCGGAATCCCATTCCGGGTGCATCACTGTTGGTGAATGGCGATCCAGGGGTCCGGTGGGAGCCGCGTCCGTGCGGCTCGCCGCTCCTCGCCGCGCCCCAAGAGCGACCACATTCCGCGCGGCCACCCGGCACCGGAAGCGCTAGAATTGGGCGATGCACACGAATCCGCTCCGTCCTGAACTCCTCGCCGCGCTCCTCGTGCTCGGGCTCGGGCTCGCCGCCCCTTCCCGGGGCGCCGCCGATCCGCAGGCCACCCAGCCGCCTGCCGACGTGCCGGCCGCGCCCGACGCGTCGACCTACCAGGCCGCCAATCCGATGGAGGCGCCCCCCGGCACCAAGGCGGATCAGGCGCTCTGGCAGAAGGCCATCGACCGGAGCAACGCCATCTCGATCGCCAGGGCCGACGCCGCCCGGCTGCAGTGGAAGGCCAAGATCGGCACGTACGACACCCGGCTCGCGGAACTCGCAAAGGGAAAGCCCGAGGCGGAGGCTGCGCGCCTGAAGGCGCTCGCGAGCAAGGTTCAGGCAGCGTGGGCGGAGAACAGCGAGATCGTGAGCAGCCAGTGGCCGGTCGATCCCACCCGCGGCTGCCAGTACCCGGCCCAGCAGCTCGAGGGGCTCATGCACATGCCGGAGGGCGCCGAGAAGTCCGCTGCCATGACCACGGCCCGGGCCGACGTCACGCGCTGCACCGACGCCACTGACCTCATCCTCGGACGGCTGGGGCGATCGACCCAGGAGTTCGGCAAGGCGCTCGCCGACGCGGATGCCGCGCTCGCGGCCACCCCGGCGCCGGCCACGAAGAAGTAGGAGGACGACGATGAGAAGGTCTCTCGCCCCGGCGCTCCTGGCGATGGTCCTCGGGGCGCTTCCCGGCCCCGCCGGCGCCGCCGATCCCGCCTGCAAGGGAACGCTCTCCGGCTCGGTCACCGGCAAGTTCGACTGCGAGGTCGCCGTCACCGCCGGTGACGAGAACCGGGTCTACCTCGTCATCATGGCGAAGACGCAGGTCGACGGCGTCCCGGGCCTCGTCCCGGGCTCCTTCGACGTCACCGATCAGCTGAAGCCGGGGACGTACGAGCTTGGCGACCTGGGCATGGGGAGGGCCAGCGTGGCCGCCGACGGCGGCACGCTGTACACGGCCACCAAGACCACCGGGCAGCGGGGTGAGGTGAATCTCGTTCTCTCGAAGGTGAAGAAGAGCACGAAGGTGAAGGGGGCCTGGGAGGTCCACGGTACCTATCGCGCACGGCTCATCCCCGCGGGCGGCGGGAAGACCGGGGAGGTCGTCGTCGACGTGAAGTTCTAGGGGGCAACGTGAACAAGAAGATCCTGTACGGGGCGGGGGGCATTTTCGTCGTCGGCGGAATCGCCGTCGGTTCGCTGCTCCTCATGCCCGAGGGGAGCGGCTTCTTCGACTCCGGTCCGCCGCCGCCGCCGCCGATCGTGCTGCCGCCGCTCCCTCCCGGCGCGAGCCTGGGGAACGAGCGGGGCACGGGCGGGAGCGCCATCGACGTCACCGCCCCGGCGCCGCTCCCCACCTACGAGCCGTCCCCGCCTCCGCCGCCCGAGGGCTCCTGGGAGGCCGTGAAGCCGGCTGCCAGGCTGGGCGCGCTCGGCCCGGTTGGCGCGGCCATCGGCCGCGGCCTCAACGAGCTCAAGGACGAGATCGACGTCTGCTTCGACGAAGACGTCCAGGCCCGCCACGGTCCACTCCGTGTGACGAGGACCCAGGACGGCTCCCCCATCGAGGAGGACGGCCAGAACACGATCCTCATGCTCCAGCTCGAGGCCCAGCAGGGCAGCGTGGAGATCGTCGACGCGCCCATCGAGACCCAGGGCTCGGCCGGCGAGGGGCTCGTCGCCTGCGTCCAGCGCATCCTCCGCGGCCGCTCCGTCGAGGTGCAGGGGGTGAAGGACGGGCAGCGCTACCGGGTCCCGTTCCGGGTGAGCCAGTAATGAAAAGGGGCGGCGCCCCGAAGGACGCCGCCCCGAGATGAAGCTTCCTCGCCCCTGCGCTACGGGACGACGAGGCTGGTCCGCATCATCTCCGAGTCCTCGTGGGAGTTGATGTGGCAGTGCCACACGTACGGGCCGGAGGTCACCGGTTCGTATACGAACGAGGAGGCAGCGGTCCCAGTGGCGACCGGGGTCGCCGTTCCGGGGGCGTTGGCAGCGGCGCCCACCGGGAAGAGGGCCGAGCCGGCGCCCTTCCAGCGAGCGGTCCAGTCGGCGACGATGGTCGTCACCTTGGCGGGCGGGACCTGCGACACGTCCTTGAAGCCGCCTTCGACGCTGGCCGAGGTAACGGCCACCGCGGCGCCCAGGGCAGCAACGCCAGCAGCCGTCTTGAGCGTGGTCACGTCCGGAATCACCTGCATCTCGTTGCCCGGAGCGGGGCCGGGCTGGCAGGTCGTGCTGCCGCAGAGCGCCGACTTGAAGACGCCGACGTTGAGCGGCTGACGGCTCACGATCTGGTGCTTCACGAGGTGCGGGTGCATCGGGTGGGCGTCCACGGTGAGGTTGATGAACTGCCAGGTCTCACGCGTGTCGACCTTGGGGGTCTCGGTGACCTTGTACTCGAAGGGAACGCCGTTCAGCTGCATGCCGAGCGGCATGAGCGTGACGCCGTCCACCTTCTCGTTCAGGTAGACCTGCCGGGTGACGTTCGTCGCCGGGGCCGGGCAGGCCGCGGTCGGAGCGGCCCGGAGGTCACAGAAGCCCGGGTCCTTCACGAACTGCGGCTGCGCCGGCATGCAGGCGTTCAGGTACGCGCCCGGTGCAGCTGCGGTGCCGGCGCGGGTGAGGTTGGTCGACTGGGTAAGGGTGGTTCCGCCGGCAACCCAGGTCAGCGCGGGGGGAGCGCCCGCCGTGCCGCAGCTCTTCAGGCCAGGACCCTTGGCCGGGTTCACGTCGAACCGGAAGAGGACGTTCATGTCGGCGTAGGGGCTGAGGGCCGCCTGGGGCGTGATGCCGGCCGGGAACGGGGCCGCGGCCGTGTTGGTCACGAAGACGGTGGCGGCGCCACCGTTCGCGACCTTGTTGCCAACCGCGCCGAAGTTGATGAGCAGCTCGTACCGCTCGCCGGGGCACATCGTGAAGGAGGAGGTCTTGACCGGCTGCGGCAGGTAGCCCTGGTCGTTGGCGATGACCCAGAAGGCCAGGTTGCGGGGAATCTCAGCCACGGTCGCAGGAGCCACGATCGCCGTCCCGCCGCCGGGAGCCGGCGTGGGGGCGTTGAGCCCGGGCTTCACGGTCAGTCCGATGGTGTAGCAGCGCGAGTCGGAGCCGTCGACGAGGCGGATGCGGTACCAGCCCGGCTCGACGGTGATCTTCGGCCAGAGGGTGCCGTTCACGACCGAGTGATCGCCGAAGTACTCGGGAACCCAGGTCGGGTGGACGAGCGGGTTCACGCCGTTGGTGACTGGCGTGTAGCCGCCGGGGGGCAGCGGCGCGACGGTGGGAATGGGCTGCCCCAGGCCGTTCGAGAAGTTGATGCTGCCGTCATCGTTGAAGGCCCGGTCCTGGAGGGCCAGGAAGAGGTCGTACATCGGGATGCCGAGGGCGCCGCGCGGCTCGGTGACCGGGTCGAGCCAGGTGTAATCGGCACCGGCCGGCAGCGAGACGGGCAGGGTGGTGGCGGCGGCGGCGGCGGCCGGGTTCGGGAACAAGAAGCCGGTGACCGATCCGTGCTTCAGCGGCTCGCGGACGGGGAAGAAGCCCGCCGGGCCGGCGATCACGTTGTGGTGGGTCTTGCCGAGGGTGTGGTCGTGGAACCAGATGGTCGCCTCTTCCTGCACCATCGGGTAGCTGTAGGTGTCGGTGGAGCCGGTGGGGCGCTTCAGCTCGATGCTCTCGTAGGCGCCGGTCGTGGCGTTGAGGGTGCTCGCCACCGGGGACTCGAACGGAGGCTGGATGTTGTTGCCGGCCACGCCGTTGTACTTGGCCGCGGTGACCACGTTGCCGAACCACTTCTCGGCGAAGCCGTCGGTGGAGGGCGGGATCTCGCCGCCGTGGAGGTGGGTCACCCAGGAGTTGTCCGGCTGCTGCGGGCTACCGAACTCGTTCACGCCGTTGGGCGGGATGGAGAACTTGCCGGCGACGACCGGGACGAGGCTGGGGTCGATGCGGGCCTTCACGCCCATGAAGGTGCGGTCGATGGCGCAGGGCCAGTCGGCGGCCTCGGGGTGCGGGCAGAGGACGTGGGAGTTCGGGAACTCGTTCACCCACTGGACGACGACCGGCGTGCCCTTGTTGGCGCGGACGCTGATGGAGGGCCAGGTGGCGATGTAACCGTTGGTTGACCAGCGGCCGGTCGTGGGAGCGGCGTAGGCGGCGGTCGGGGTCGCGGCGGGGATGGCGAGCGTGCCAGGGATGACGCCGACCGTGGCGGCGGCCCCGACGAGGGTCGAGGTGACCGGGCCACCGGCCATGTTGATCTGGCCGACGCCCCAGATAGGCGTGAAGAGGGGGTTGCCGACGGGGATCTTGCCGCCGGCGCAGTACTTCGTCGCATAGGCGCCCGAATAGTCGGCGGGGCAGGTGCAGCCGCCGGTCGTCTGGCAGGTGAGTCCCGTCCACTGCATGCCGTTCGGGATGTCACAGCCGTTGGGGATCGTGCCCACCGCCACGCCGCCGCAGGCCGCGCCCGCGAGCTGCGTGGGGTCGGGGAAGAGGCCGAACGGGGGCTTGAGGGTCGGGCCGAGCGCGGTGGCGGCGGTCGCGATGTTCTGCGCGCCCCACGACTCGTGCACGCCGAGGACGTAGAAGTCGGCGCCCGGATAGGTGGTGGTGTCGGGCGTGTAGTCCATCGGGTTCAGCACTTCGTAGACGAACTTCAGCGTGGTCGGGGAAGGGAAGACCGGGTTGACCACCTTGAAGCCCCAGGCGGTGCTGCCGGGGCCAGCCCAGCCGCCGTCGGTGCGCTGGGACGGGCTCGCGAAGCTGCCGCCGGCGCACTGGTTCAGCGTGGGGTACAGGCCGCCGTTGGCGGTCTTGTCAGCGACGCACTGCCCCGGGTACGGGTAGTTGGTCTGGTAGTTGTTGCCCTTCGGTCCGGCCGCGTTCTGCAGCGGCGAGGCCCGGTTGTACGGGGCCCCCTGCAGGTCGGGTCCCGGGTTGACCGCGGTGTTGTACGGAATTTGCGCGCTCGCCATCGACGCCCACGCGAGCCCTCCCGCCGCCGCGATCGCCAAAATCGACCTCTGGATCCTGTCCACGTTTTTCTCCTGGAAGCTGCCGGACTCGGCGAAGCAACCACTTAGGGTGAATGGTTTCCCCACCGGGGAACTCCCGAGGGACTGACGCGTGCCCTCTGCACGCGCAGCCTCTCGGCTCGGGGGCAAATTGCTTACGAGCGGCGAAAACTGCACGTACCCAAAATGAGGTACCTCTCACCGAACAAGCATGCCGGCCGTGTCAAAGGACACCCGTCTCGTCATAAATTAAAAATTCCAAAAATACATACACCTACATCTGGGGACTGCGGCAAATTGTCCCAGTATTCCGATGCATGAAGCGACCTGTGCATTTCACAGACAAGACGACTCTACATTGCCCCCGAAGGGGTAGATCCTGTCCCTTTGAACGGTCTCATCAGCCCATGTCGGTGCGACAATTCGATCATGCAAAGTTGAATTTACGCCCCAAAGTAGACGTCGGAGGTGGGCATCTAGTGGCCGGGAATTCGGGCCAGATCCGCCCTTCGCACCCCGCCGACCCGATCCCGCCCCGGCGACGCGTCGATCCCGGGTTGACCATAAGTGAATAGCGTCGGTCCGCGCTGCGTGGCGCGCCCGTTCGATGTATCTTGCGCGCCCCATGGCGCTCATCGACCTCGATCCCCAGTCCTCCGGCTCGCGCAAGTCCGGGCGCCTGGGCGGAATCCTGCTCTTCGTCCTCCTCGCCGCGATCGCGGCGGGGATCGGTTACTGGCTCGGGCGTAGGGAGCCGGCACGTCCGCCCCCCCAGGTCGAAGCGCCGAAGGGTGCCGCGCCCGCCCCGGCCGGAGCCGCCCCGGTGGCGGCCATGCCCGCCACGCCCGGGGCTCCTGCTCCGTCCGGCCCCGCGTCCGCTGGGGGCACCGCAGTCGCTTCACCCGCTGTCAACCCCGCCGCGCCGTCCGCCGCCTCGCCCGCGCCCGCCGCGCCCGCGCCGTCGGGGCCCCGCCGCGTCTCGGCCACAGTGGCCGGCCCCCTCGAGGAATCGATCACCGCCGCCCTCGGCCCCGGCCAGCAGGCGCTCGCCGCCGAGCTCACCCAGGTGGTGAACCGGCTGCTGGTCTGGAGCCTCCAGGTCTCGAAGGACGCGCGCCGCGGCGACAAGATAGAGATCCTCTTCTCCCCCGCGCCCCCCGGCGGCTCCGGCCCGACCCACTCGCAGGAGCCGGTGGTCGAGGCGCTCCGCTACGGCTCGCAGAAGTTCGGCAAGACCTTCACCGCCTACCGCTTCCAGCCCCCCGGGGCGAAGGTCGCCCACTACTACCGGGAGGACGGCACCGAGGTGGAGGAGCGGCTCGTCGACGGACCCATCCGCGACTACGAGCAGATCACCTCGCTCGTGAAGGACGGCCGCCGCCACAAGGGGGTGGACTTCCGCACCGCGACGGGGACGCCCGTGTACGCGACGTTCGACGGCGTGGTCGAGCGGCGCAACTGGAAGTTCTCGGCCAACGGGAACTGCCTCGACGTGGTCGACCCGGCCACCGGGCGCCGCGCCATCTTCCTCCACCTCGACGTCGTCCCGAAGTCGATGCAGAAGGGGCGCGCCGTGAAGAAGGGGGAGGAGATCGCGGCCTCCGGGAACAGCGGCCACTCCACCGCGCCCCACCTGCACTACCAGCTCGAGGACGCGTCCGGGAAGGTGCTCGACCCGTTCAAGGTCCACCGCACCACCCGGGGGTCGATCCCGGCCGCGGAGCGCCCCGCCTTCGACGCGGAGCGGGCCCGGCTCGACGCCCGCCTGGCGGCCGCGCCCGGGTAGGCGCGGCGCCCGCCGTTCACCGCGACAGCAGCACCGGGTTGGTCATGGTCCGCAGGAGTTCGTGGGCCGTTCCGCTTCGCGGGAGGTAGGGGAAGGCCCGCTCGAAGTGGGCGCCCATGACCGTGAGGTCGGCGAACTCCTCGGCGGCGCGGTTCAGGACCTGGTGGATCACCCGCACCTCCGCGTCGGCGACGATCCGTTCGTGGCTGGCCTTCACCCCGTGTGCGGCCAGGTGGGCCATCACGTCCACCGGCGGGAAGGCGCCGCCTTCTCCCGATCCGGGCAGCTGGATGGAGAGCACGGTCACGTGCTCGGCGCCGAGGAGGAAGGGCATCGCGTCGGCGAGCGCGCGGGCCGACTCGCGGCTCCCGGTCCAGGCGACGAGCACCCGCCGCCCCACGTCGGCGTGCCGGCCTGCCGACGGGACCACCAGCACCGGCCGACCGGAGTCCTCGATCACCTGCTCGATGGCGTCGGCGGGCAGGCGCGTCCCCTCGTCCGGATGCTGCCCGAGGATGGCCAGGTCGGCATACCGGCAGCAGGCCGAGGTCCATCCCACCACCTGGGACCACTCCCCGCCGGCGATCGACCACCAGTCGGTGGCGAGCCCGGCGGTCCGCTCCGTGAAGACGGCGCGCGCCGCGGCCTCGTCGGCGGCAAGGCGGTCCGGATCGCGAACCCCCACGATGCCCGGGCCGAGGGAGCTGCTCTCGGCGAAGAGACCGGTGAGGCGCGCACCGTGGCGACGGGCCAGGGTGGCGGCGAGCGCGACGCGGTCCGCGGAGCGGGGGTGCGCGTCGACGTGAACGAGCAGGTGGCGCAGGTCCATCCGGTCCTCCCTCAGACGGGCGCGACCATGTCCTCGTCGTACCGCCCGCGCCCCCCGCCGGCGCCGCGGAAGATCGGCGACAGGTCGACGAAGGCGGGGATGTTGCCCGGGCCGGCCTCGGCGAAGGCGCGCACCAGCGCCTCGCGGGCGTGGGCCAGCGCCGTGCCCACGAGACCGAGCGCCCAGGCCCGGTCGGCGGCGGGCATGGCCACGAAGGTCCGGTGCCAGATGGCCTCCTCGACGGCGGAGAAGGCGCCGGAGACCTCGGCACGGTCGTACCCGGCGGCGCGGCGCTCCAGCGCGATCCGCTCGGCGTGCTCGACGAGTCCGCCCAGGTCCTGGGCCCGGATGGCACCTGCCACCAGCCGGCAGAGCGCGCGCAGCCGCTCCCGGGTGACGTCCGCTCCGTCCCGGCCGTAGTGCTCGAGCCAGTTCACGGCGGTCAGGGCCTCGGCCACGATGGCGTCCTCGTCGTTCCTCAACAGTTCCACGATGTCCACGTGCATCTCCTCGGTCCGGGGCGAGTCGCGCCCCGGGTGCGCTCTTTCCTAGCCTCGACCACTCCATTACGGAAATCGATTATGGATATACTTGGCATTCCAAACAGGAATGGAGGGACGGATGGACGTACACGCACTGCGGGTCTTTGCCGAGGTGGTCCGGCAGCAGGGCTTCACCCGGGCCAGCCGCGCGCTCCGGCTCACCCAGCCCGCCATCAGCAAGATCGTGCTGGGCATGGAGGAGGAGCTGGGGACGCCGTTGCTCATCCGGGAGCGGCGCCGGCTGCGGCTCACCGATGCCGGGCAGGTGGTGCTGGCGCGCGCCCAGGGGATCCTCGACGCCATGCGGGTCATGGAGGAGGAGGTCCAGGAGCTGGCCGACCTGCGCCGGGGGCGGCTCCGCATCGGGACCCCACCCATCGTGGGCGTGGCCTTCCTCCCCCCGCTGCTGGCCGCCTTCCACGCCGCCTACCCGGGGATCGCGCTCGAGCTTCGCGAGGAGGGCTCGCACCAGATCGAGGAGCTGGTCCGGGCCCACGAGCTGGACGTCGGCGCGGTGGTGCTCCCCACCGACGAGGCCGCCTTCGAAACGCTCCCCTTCGTCCGCGACCAGCTGCGCGCCGTGCTCCACCCGTCCCACCCGCTCGCCCACCGGAGGTCGGTCACGCTGCGGGAGCTCGCCGGAACGCCGTTCGTGCTCTACCGCCCGGAATTCGCGCTCCACGGCCACATCCTGGAGGCCTGCCGCCGCTCCGGCTTCCAGCCCACCGTGGTGAGCGAGAGCTCCCACTGGGACTTCATCGTGGCCATGGTGGCGTCCAACATCGGGCTCGCGCTGCTGCCGGTGACCGTGTGCCGGCTCCTCGACCGCAGGCAGGTGCGCTCGGTGCGCCTCTCCGACCCGGTCATCCCCTGGGACGTGGCGCTGGTGTGGCGCCGCGAGGGCCAGCGGTCTCCCGCGACCCGCGCCTGGATCGAGCTGGCCCGGCGCCGCCTCAGGCCCAGAGGACCCTGGCGACGACGGCCCGGAGCCAGCGGCGAAACCAACGGAAAGTGAACGACGACCCCGACCCGACGCGCATGGGGACCCCCCGTCCTTGGTACCCCCTGCTTATACCTGAGCCAGGTCTGGGGAGTCCGGCTGACCGGCCCGGGCCTCACCCCCCCTTGAAGCGGGCCATGGCGGCCTGGACGAAGCGGGAGCGGACCTGCTCGGTCGCCAGCAGCCGCTTCGCGGGCGGGAGCGAGGTGATGGCCCGGGTGGCCTGGCGGAGGAAGCGGTTGCCCAGCCCCTCGCCCCCGTCGAAGAGCAACTCGGCCAGCCGGTTGCGCTCGAGCGCCTGCCGGACGGCCTTCTCGACCGGGTTCGCCGGGACCGGGCGCCGCTCCCCGCCGCGCTCCATGTGCAGGGCATCCTTGTGGCAGGCGGTGGCGCAGACGCCGCAGCCGATGCAGGTCTCGAGGTCGAAGCGGGGCGCCATCGCGTTCTTGCGGTCGGCCGGGCGGCGGGCCGGGACCATCTGCACCGCGGCCACCGGGCAGGCCCGGGCGCAGCGGGAGCAGCCGCTGCAGCGCTCCCCGTCGGAGCGGGGGGCGAACCCGCTGCCGTTCACCGCGCGCAGCCCCCACCGGTTGGCGGCCTGGAGCTGCTCGCAGCAGCAACCGCAGCAGTTGCAGACGAAGGTGGGACGGTCCTGCACGTTGTCGGCGATCTGGACGAGCCCCTTCTCGCGGGAGGCCTGGAGGATGTCCATCGCCTCGGCGCGCTCCACCGCCCGGCCGAAGCCGCGGCGCGCCACGAAGTCGGCCCCGCCGTTCAGGGTGAGGCACACGTCCATGGGGGCGTCGCAGGCCTCCCCGAGGTGCTCCTGCTTGTGGCGGCAGTAGCAGAGCGAAACGGCCCAGGCCCGCGCCTCGCCCACCACGTGGGTGGCGCGTTCCCAGTCGAGGACGTCGGGCAGGGGATCGTCGGAGAGGGCGGTCTCGTGCACCAGCGCGCGCCCGATCACCGTGTCCCGCCCCAGCGCCTCCCGCGCGAAGGCCTCGTCACCGTGGGTGTAGGCCTTGAGCGCCTCGGCCATCCGCTTCTTGGGGATGGAGTCCTTCGAGCGCATGAGCGAGTACTCGAAGAAGCCGACCACCGGCGGGGAGAGAAGGTAGGCGGCCTTGCCGGTGCGGGGATGGACGAGGTCCATCACCACCCCCTTGTCGCACATGGCGTCGAGCCGGGGCCCGAGCTCGGCCTCCGGGATCCCGAGCCGGCGCGAGAGCGTCCCGAGCGAGGTGGGGCGCCAGGGCATGCGGGCGGCCAGCGCCGCCTCCTCGGGCGTGTAGAGGATCTCCAGGATCTCCCGCCAGCCCTGCCAGGCGGCTGGATCGGTGGGCTCGGGCAGTGCGACGGTGCCCTGGTCGAGCCGGCCGATGAGCTCGCGGTACTCGTCCTTCAGCTTGCCGAGGTGACCCATGCGGAATCCGTATCACACCGATCCGAGGGGGCGCAGCACGTGAAGCGTCGTGACCTCACCGGCCCGGGCGGCGTGGAGCGGGTCCTCCACCTCCTTTGACCGGGGGTGCGCGGCCTTAGCGGAGCGGGCCTCCACGCGCCGCAGTCCGGCCCCGGCGAAGGCGGCCTCCAGCGCGCCCGGCTCCCGCAGCCCGAGCCGCTCGGCCAGGTCGGAGAGGACGAGCCAGCCCTCGCCTCCGGGTGCCAGGTGGGCGGCGAGCCCCGCGAGGAAGCCGTCCAGGAACCTTCCGCCCGGGTCGTAGACCGTGCGCTCGAGCGGCGTGTGGGCGTCGGCCGGGATCCAGGGCGGGTTGCACAGGACGAGGTCGGCCTGCCCCTCCGGGAAGAGGTCCCCCTCCCGGACCTCGACCCGATCCGCCAGGCCGAGCCGGGTCGCGTTGTCGCGGGCACAGGCCACCGCGCGCGGCTCGCTGTCGGTGGCCACGACCACGGCCCCCCGCCGCGCCGCCAGGAAGGCCAGCACCCCGGTGCCCGTTCCCACGTCGAAGACCCGCTTGCCTTCCAGGTCGCGTCCGGCGAGCGCCGCCCCGACCAGTTCCGCGTACTCCCCCCGCACCGGGGCGAAGACGCCGTGGTGGGGATGGACCCGGGCGGCCAGCGCCGCCACCGGGACGCCGCCCTTCCGCCACTCGTGGGCCCCCACCGCCCCGAGGATCTCCCGGAGCGGGAGCAGCCCGCCGCCCTCCGGCGCCTCCCCCAGCGCACCGGTGAGGGCGTCGGCCACGTCGGGTGCGCGGGGCAGGGGGATGCGCCAGCCGTCCTCCACCGGGACCACGAGCCGGCTCAGGAGCAGGTGGGCCTCGCGCCGCCGGTGGCGTTCCCGGCGGAAGACCTCGGCGGGAGGCACCCCCTTCGGCGGACGGCGCGTCAGCCGCCGCCCCAGCGCGGCGAGCAGCTGCCGGGCGTTCTGGAAGTCACCGCCGTAAAGAAGCGACTCGCCGGCATGGATGCGCCGCAGCGCGTCGTCGGCCGTGGTGCGGTCGTCGGCCGCTCCCAGGCGGCGGGGAGGTGACGCCGAGGCGGAGAGCCAGGCGGACGTGCGCGGGGTGCCTTCGGAGGGCAGCGGGATCTGAGGAAGGGGCAGGGGTGCTCCAGGGGAGGGGTTCTGATCTAACATGCCGCCCGTGCCGATTCCTCGCGCTCTGTCCGCCCAGACCCGCCTCTTGCTTCCGTTCCTCTTCGAGCGGCGCGCCGCCGACCGGGCCGCGGAGGCGCTCGCCAGCGCGTCGGCCGGCATCGCCCGCGGCCTCTGGGTCCGCGAGCCACCCCGCAAGCTCTACCGCTACCGGCTGGAGATGACCGGGCACCTCGATCGCTTCCTCTTCTCCCACGGGGAGAAGGGCGCGGTGGAGGGGGCCTACCTGCACGCCTCCGGCGAGCGCATCAAGCGGTGGCTGGGCGCCGTCGACGTCGACCTGGGGTCGAGGGTGGCCCGGGTCGGCCTGGCCGCGTCACCAGGAGTAGAACTCTTCCTCACCGCGCACGGCGCCGGCGTCCTCTCCATCACCTTCGACCTCGGCGCCGACGCGGCGCTGGGCGAGGTCCTCGAGCTGAACCGGCGCCTCTCCATCCTGACCCGTCCCGGAGACCGGGCGCCCTGGCTCTCGGCCCCGGTGCCCGACGGGGCGGCCGTGCCCGCAGCAACGGAGGAGCACCATTCGACCGGCATCCCGCTGGGCGACCGGCTGGGCCACCCGGGCGCCCGTTTCTCGATGGCGGAGCTGCTCGCCCAGCTCCTCGAGCCGCTCCGCGGCATGGGCATCGCGCCCATCCAGGAATCGCTCTCGGCCTACGCGGTGGTCGCCCTCCCGCACGACGTGGACATCGGGGCGGCGGAGAACCGGACCTGGACCGGGCCGTTCCTGGCCGCGCTGGCGCAGGTGAACCCCACCTTCCGGCCGGGGCCGGAGCGGGGTGAGCTGGGCGTCCCCAACCTCTTCACGGCGGCCAACCACTGGGCAGCCGCGAGCCTCCAGGGCGCCGGCCACCTGCTCGCGGCACCCGACGCCCCCGGACCGGGCGAGGACACCGTGGCCGAGGCGCGGGACCGCTACTTCGTCCCGTACCTCACGGCGCTCCTCCAGCGCTGCGCCATCAAGAAGGCGGCCGAGGAGGCCACCGACATGGTGGTCCGGGAGGACGTGAAGCGGGTGGCGGTCTCCCAGCTGCGCTCCGACGTGCTGGCCTTCGCCCTGGCCGGCGCTCTCCCCGAGGTGAGCGTCCGCTACTCGCTCCACCGCTACTACCGGATGTGCCAGGAGGCGGTCGATCTCGACCGCAACCTGGAGCAGGTGCGCAGCGCGCTCGGCGACCTGGAGGCGCAGCTCTCCGCGAAGCAGCAGGTGGAGATCGCCGAGGCCCAGCGGGACATCGCCAAGCAGTCGGTCGAGTCCCAGGAGAGCGCCCACCGCATCCACATGGCGCTGGTCTGGATCGAGGTCTTCATCGTGGTGGCCTACGCCGCCGAGCTCATCAAGTTCTTCGTCATCGAGCTCCCCCACATCCACGAGGGGTGGATGCGGTGGACCGCCGGGATCCTGGCCGTGGGCACCGGCATCGCGGCGCTCCTCGTCCTGCGCCCCTGGGACCACAAGCACGAGGCGCGTGGGAAGAAGGGGGCGCACGAGGCGCACCCGCCGGCCGGCGCCTGAGCTACGGCTTGCCGACCCGCTTGCGCGCGTCGGCGGCCATCGGGTCCTCGTCCCCCTGCTTCACGGCCAGGAAGGCGCGGTAGGCGTCGGCCGCCCGGGGATCCTTCAGTCCATCCCGTGCACGCCCGGTGAAGTAGGCGACGGACGGGAGGAAGCGCACCGAGGGGGCGATCTCGAGGTAGACGTCCACGCCCTCGCCGCGCCGCTTCTCCAGCCGGTCCAGCTCGTCGAGCGCCTCCGGCCAGGCGCCCGCCTCCACCTGCGCGCGGGCCAGGGCGAGCCGGGCCAGCCAGGCGTCGACGAGCTTCACCGCGGCCCGGGCGTGGGTCACCGCCTCGGCCGCGGCCCCGCGCTTCGACGCCACCGCGCCCCGGACCAGCTCGGCGTACATGCGTGACTCGGCGGCGGCCTGCTTGTCGAGGTCGTCGGCGACCTGCTGCGCGCGCTTCGCCTCGCCCGCCTCGGCGAGCGCCCGCCCGGCCGCGAAGAGGACGTACGGCTCCTTGCTCTTCGAGAGCGCCTGCTCGGCCACGGCGACGGCCTTCTTCGGCTGCCCGGTGAGGACGTACACGCTGGCGATCGAGGTGAGCTTGCGGGCCGCCGCGTCGCCATCGCCGGAGGCCAGGTCGGCCTGGATCGCCTTCTCGAGGAGGGTGCGGGCCTCGGAGAGCCGCCCGTCGTGGACGGCCAGATCGGCGAGTGCCTCGGCCGCGGCCGACGGGTCCACCGCCTGGAGGCGGGTCCAGGTGGCCATCGCGTCGTCGCGCTTGCCGGAGAGGAACTGGGCGAGCGCGAGCCCGGTGAGGGCGTTGGGGAACTTCGGGTTCATCTCGAGCGCCCGCTGCTGAACCCGGATGGCCTCGTCGAGGTTCCCGGCGTACATCTCGAAGAGCCCCACGTTGTTGGTCTGGGGGACGTTGCGCGGGTAGATCTCGATGGCATGGCGCGCCGCCTTGACGGCGTTCGGGAAGTCCCGCTTCAGCTGGTAGGCCACGGCCAGGTTGGCCCAGCCCGCCGTGTCGGCCGGGAAGTCCTTCACGAGCGCCTCGTTGGCGGTCACCGCCGCGTCGGCGTCCCGCTTGAACCCGTAGTAGTTGCCGCGCGTGCGCAGCTTCTCGCGGTCGCTCATGCGTCCCAGGTTGGACATGGCGGCCTGGAACCAGCGATCGGCCTCGGCGTGGTGGCCGGCGTTGTACTCCAGCACCGCGAGCCCGCTCTGGGCGCGCCCCATGCCCGGGTCGAGCCGCAATGCCTCCTGGTACTGCTTCTTCGCCTCGGCAACCTGCCCCTCGCCGGCGGCCGTCATCCCGAGGGCGTAGGCGTGGGCCGCCTCCAGCGACGCGGCGCTGTAGGTCTCGGCCTCCTTGAGCTGGACCGCCTCGGGCTTGGTGTCGCCGAGCGCCGTGCGGACGTGGACGGCGAGCTTGGTCGTGGCGCCCAGCACCGCGTCCTTGCCGCTGACCTCCTCGGTCTTGCTGGCGATGGAGCTGCCGGTGAAGCCGTCGATGGCGCGGGCGCTCACCCTGTAGCCGGTGCCGGCCTTCTCGGCCGTGCCGGCCACCACCACGTGGATCCCCTCCCGCTGCGCGATGAGCCGGGCCCGCGCCTCCCCCAGGCCCGTCCCGTCGAGCTTGAGCCGGTTGGCCGTGCCGAGCGCCGTGGACCGCTTGAAGGTGGTGATGAAGGGGGCGCCTTCCAGCGCGATGCCGATGGCCGGCTCCAGCGTGCCGTCGAAGACGTCCTCGCCGGTCTTGTTCTCGAAGTCGGCGACCAGCACCGTGCGCGGCGCGCCCTTGGCGATGGCGCGGGGCCAGAACTTCCAGGCGGCGACGCCCCCGATGCCGAGTGCGGTGAGGATGCCGCCCAGCACGAGGACCATGGAGAGCTGCCCCTTGCGCACCTGCCCGGTGGCGAGGTCGCGCTCCACCGCGAGCAGCTCCTCCTGCACGGCCCGGGCGCTGGCCGGGCGCTTCGCCGGGTCCTTGGCGATGCAGCGCTCCACCAGCTTGCGGAGCCGCGCCGGGACGTGGGCGTGCTCGAGCCTCGGCTCCGGGCCCGGATCGAGCACGGTGCTCCGGTCGGCCCGCACCTCGTAGGGGCGGCGGGCCGCCAGCATCTCGAAGAGGGTGACGCC
The DNA here is from genome assembly GCA_903904005.1 of uncultured Anaeromyxobacter sp. Classification (GTDB taxonomy): domain Bacteria; phylum Myxococcota; class Myxococcia; order Myxococcales; family Anaeromyxobacteraceae; genus CAIOAK01. The sequence goes on along the minus strand of CAIVAR010000173.1, from coordinate 3,668 downwards.
CAGCGCGAAGACGTCGGTGCGCCCGTCCTGGGCCTCCCCCTTCCATTGCTCGGGGGCCATGTAGGCCGGCGTGCCGGAGAGGCCGGTGGGCTGCCCGAAGAAGTGGGCCAGCCCGAGGTCCATCACCTTCACCCCGCCGGACTGGGTGAGGAAGACGTTCCCGGGCTTGAGGTCGCGGTGGAGGAGGCCGGCGCCGTGGGCGTGGGCCAGCGCGCGGGCCACCTGGATGCCGACGTGGACCGCCTCGTTCACGGGGAGTGGACCGCGGGAGATCTTTGCGGCCAGCGTCTCCCCGCGGAGGAGCTCCAGCACCAGGTAGGGACCGGCCTCTCCTTGGCCATAGTCGAAGATGGAGACGATGTTCTCGTGCTGGAGGCTGGCCGCCGACTCGGCCTCCTTGAGGAGCATGGCGTCGAGCTGCCGGGTGCGGACGCCGGGGCGGACGGCCTTGAAGGCCACCGATCGGCCCAGGTCCTTGTCCCGGGCCTCGAAGACCACGCCGAAGCCGCCGCTGCCGATCTCCTTCACCATCTCGAAGCGGCCGACCACCATGCCGGGGACGAGCTCCTTCGAGGACGGCGCCGCACGCGCCTTCTCCGGTTGGGCCCGCGTGGCCCCCTGGGCGCCCCCGGCCCGGGCCAGCTGCTGCAGGAGCGCCGAGCGCCCCTCCGGCGCGGCCAGGATGCTCGCCAGCAGGTTCGCCACCGTGGCCTGCGCGCCCGCGCCGCCTGTCTCCCCGGGCTGTCCCTTCGCGAGTTGTTCGAGGAGGGCGGAGCGGCCGTCGGCCCCGGGGGCGTTCATGGTGAGGAGGTTGGCCGCGAGGCGGGTCATCTCGGCAGCCGCGTCGCCGCCCTGCGCGGGCTTCGCGAACTGCTCGACGAGCAGCGAGCGGCCGTCGGCGCCGGCCACCATCGAGGCGAGAGCCTCGACGAGCATGCGGGACTTCTCGGCGTCCGTCGTCCCCGGCTCGGCTGGGCGTGCGAAGTGCTCGAGGAGGGCCGAGCGTCCGTCGGCGGCGCCCATCATGGAGGCCGGGGAGAGGCGGGTGGGATCCGAGCCGGCGCCCTCCGCGGGCGCCGCCTGGGCGAGTTTCTCGAAGAGCGCCGAACGGCCGTCGGCCGAATCGTCGGACCCGCGGGGCTTGCCGGCGTCGCCGGACGGCGTCAGCGGAGCGTGATCTCCACGCTCGCCCGGTCCCGGATGGCTGCCCTTCGACAAGTCGCCCCCTGCGTTCGATGTACGTCCGGCTCCTCCAACCCGCCCGGATGTTTGACCAGAGATCGGATCCCTTGGTCAAACGACAGGGGGGAACCGAAGACCGGACCTCCGCCCGGGCAGGCACCCCCCATCCGGAGGGTCCTGGCCCGCTCGTGACCCCGTTCGCAACGCGTCGCGTCGATGCCCTGATTGTGTTGAGAGATCTCCAATACAAGTGACGGAAATCAAGGAGTCACCCGAACGCAAGAGATGCATGGATCCATGACATAGCGGAATTCCCCGTCAGATAAGCATTTCAAAGATGTCCTCTGATATGTTCGCGCAAATTTTGTTTGCCGCTTTCCGGGGGGAATACCACTTGAGCCGACACGCACCGACACGAATTCTTGCCGCTGTTGCATTCACACTCACCCTCTTCGCGTCCCCCGAAATCGCGCGCGCACAGATCGCGGGCGAGAGCGTGAACATGGTCACGGGCACGAAGTGGCCCGGTGGCGATCCGTTCCTGCAGCGCCAGAACGAGCCGTCGATCGCCGTCTCGTCGGCGAACCCCGAGCATCTGCTCGCCGGCGCCAACGACTACCGCACGGTCGACATCGCCAAGGCCCCCGCTGACAAGATGGCCGGCGACGCCTGGGCCGGAATCTTCAAGTCGCTCGACGGCGGCAAGACCTGGAAGAGCTACCTGATGCCTGGGTACCCGCAGGACGGGGCGCGCTACTCCAAGTTCGCGCCGTACCCGAAGCTGACCGGATCGGCAGCGCCCACGCTCATGTGGTGCGGCATCCCGACCGGCGAGGTGAAGGAGGTCCTGAACCTCGACGGCACCGTCAAGGTCCCCTACACCCCGGCGACCGACGGTACCTGCACGTCGGCCGCCGATCCGGTGGTGCGGGCCGGCGCCGACGGGATGTTCTACTACGGCGGCATCACGTTCCAGCGCTTCACCAACTACGGCAAGGTCTACCTGGCCCGCTTCATCGACCTGAACAACAAGGAGAACGGCGACGCCACGGAGGGCACGGACCCGATCCGCTTCATCGACCAGAAGGTGGTAGCCATCGGCAGCGCGACCGACTTCGTCGACAAGCCCTGGATCGCCGTCGACGTGCCCCGCCCCAACGCCCCCACCTGCAGTGTCACGGTCGTCAACCCCGACAAGACCACCACGAAGCGGAGCTTCCCGGGGCACACCATCTACGTGGCCTACCTGCGCCTCACCAGCAACCAGACCCAGAGTGACGTGATGGTCCGTCACTCCGACGATTGCGGGACGACCTGGAGCGCGGCCATCAAGGTGAACGACGCGACCAGCCTCGCCAACGAGGGGCCCGCCCTCGCCATCGACCCCGTGAAGGGGCACGTCTACGTGACCTGGCGGCGGGTCGGATCGGCCACGCAGTCCAACGCCATCCTGATTTCCCGCTCCTTCAGCCGGGCCAACAAGTTCACCAAGCCGCGGGTGGTGGCGGAGGTCACCCCCTTCGACCAGACCACCACCGACACCGGCTTCCGGGTCACGCTCTTCCCCAGCTCGGCCATCTCGGTCGACCGCCTTGGCGCGCGCCGTCTGCACGTCGCCTGGTCGGAGCGGGTCGACGCCTCCAACGACGCGCGCGTGGTGGTCGCCACCAAGCTCCTCTCTCCGCCGCCTGCCACCGAGCGCGAGGAGGACGAGACCGACGCCACCTGCCAGCGGCTCGACCGGGCCCGTGCCGTCGACGGCGCCCCCATCACCGTGGACGCCTCGCCCATTCCCGGACGCGGCACCAAGGAGAGCTTCAGCCGCGGGCACCAGTTCATGCCCTCCATCACCTTCTCGCAGGGCAAGCTGATGCTGGTCTACTACGACAGCCGGCTCGACCACACCCGCGCCTACTACAAGCCGAACACGGCGCCGAACGACCCCAACACCTTCAAGCCGGACGGCGCCGGCAACTTCTACGAGGTCGTCCGCGGCCCGCTGGGCGCACCCGCCACCGATTCCCGCAACGTCCCGGTCGGCCCGGACGTCCAGCTCGACCCCTGGAGCGACGTCTTCAACGCCTTCGTGGACGACGGCAACCTCACCAAGGTCCGCCACACCGTCGACGTGCGGGTGGCCTCGGCGCCCCCCGGTGACGTGCCCAGCTTCGTCCCGGCGCCCCTCTCGAAGTTCCCCTTCGGCACGCGCGGCGACGAGGCCTATCTGAAGACCGGCGGCACCCTGGCCCTCCCGGGCTTCGACGTCGACGTGAACGGCGCGCCCGTTCCCCTCCAGGTGGTGGCCAACGACAAGGTCCAGCTCCTCCAGCAACTCAAGGTGAACCGTGTCCCTTCGGCAAGCGTGTGTTGCCCCATTTCCGAGGGATTCCCGGGGTAGCGAGGGCGCGCTTCGCGCGGCACCGGCCGTCCTGCACATCGGGATCGGGGGGGGGCCGGCGACGAGCCGGCGAGGCCATCGGCTGCGG
>CAIVAR010000172.1 GCA_903904005.1 uncultured Anaeromyxobacter sp. | reverse complement strand
GCCACCTGAAGCATCACCTCCTTCATGTCCGAGCACATCGCCTGACAGTCGGTGTGCTCAAGGGTCGTCCCCCCGCTCTCGTCCGAGCGGCCGGAGGTGCAGGAAGCGAGGAGGAGGCCAAGGAGAAGGCTGCGCATCGAGGCATCCTACACCAAACGCCCCGAAGGTGCCCGAGCGGCGCCCGGGCGGGGGCTGACACACGGCCGGCGCTTGAGCTGGCATGATTTCCCCCGCGATTCGGACCCCCACGGGCTGGCCCCGGGCAAACCTCCGCCTTGCCCCCACGTCAACTTCGCGCTGCAGGACTGTTGGTCAGGCCCGATCAAGTCAGCCCGTGGAACGCGCACGGGGCCTTCATGCGTCGATTCTCTGGCACCTGGAACGGCTGAGCAGGAGGCCTGGCGGGAAGCCGATCGAGCCACCTTCACCGATGCCGGTTCCGGAAACTCTGGCCGCTCCCGTTCCGGAAACTCTGGCCGCTCCCCTGAAGGAGCTTCGAGGTGAACACCCCCACCAGCCAAGAGGTCCCCCCGCAGCGTAGCGGCGCCAGAGAGGTGCCCGTGCTGCCGCTTTTGACCCGCCACGCCGTTCAGGTTCTCGTCCGCGCCGGCCACACCCACGCGGAGGTGGCGGCGCACACGTCAACCTCGGAGCGCACCGTGCGCCGCATCGCGGGTGAGGCCGAGGTGGCTCACGTTGATGACGCGGCCGAACGGGCAACCCGCGGGCTCGGGCGCCCCAGCAAGGCCGAGCCGTGCCGACAGGCACTCGAAGCGCTCCTTGCCAAGGAGCCGGAGCTGATGACCCTCGAGTTGCTCCGCCGGATGCGACTCCACGGGTACACCGGCAGCAAGAGCCCGTTCTACGCCCTGGTCGCCGAGCTCCGGCCGAAGCGGGTCAAGGTCGAATGCCACTTCGAGGGCTTGGCCGGGGAGTTCTCGCAGCACGACTTCGGCCAGGTAGACGTGCGCTTTGTCGACGACAGCGTGCGCCGGGTGCAGTTCTTTGCCTCCCGGCTGAAGTTCTCGCGCTGGGCCGAGGTGACGATCGTCGAGGATCAGCGTGCCGAGACACTTGTTCGCACCCTGCTGGACCACTTCGTGGCGTTCGGGGGCATGCCTCTCTGCGCGGTGTTCGACCGTCCGAAGACCGTCGCGTTGGAGTGGCAGAAGGACGGCAAGGTCACCACCTGGAACCCGATCTTTGCCGCCGCGGCGATGGACATCGGCTTCGCCGCCGAGGCGTGTTGGCCCTACCAGCCCCAGCAGAAGGGCGCCGTCGAGAAGCTCGTCGGCTGGGTGAAGTCCAGCTTCTTCAAGCAGCGGCGCTTCCTCGACATGACTGACCTCCACCGCCAGCTCGCCGAGTGGCTGGGCGAGACCAACGGGACGCGCCCCTCCCGCGCGACAAGCGTGCCGCCGTCTGCACGTATTGCCGAGGAACGCGCCCGCTTCCGGGCGCCCCGCACGACGCCAGACCAACTGGCACTGCGGTTCCCGGTCTCCGTCGGCCCGACCGCCGAGGTGGTCCACGACTGCCACGCCTACTTGATGCCCCCCGAGGCCGCAGGGCTCCCCGGGACGCTCTACCTCTACCGGGATCGCGTCCGCATCGTCGCCGGACGACACGAGCGGAGCCACCGACGCGGACACGGCCGCGAGGGGGTGGAGGCGCACGCAGTCGATCGTGCCTCCAGGTTGGCGGCCGTTTGTGGAAAGCGCGGCAAGGCCTACCAGAAGCGACAAGACCTGGTCCGCCTCGGAGACGCTGCCGTGCGCTTCATCAGCGAGCTGGTCCACCGGCGTCCGCGCGACTGGTACGGCGATGTCGACCGCCTCCACGCCCTGCTCCAGGACGTCGGCCCGAACCCGCTCGTCCACGCCATCCGCTCCGCACTCGACGCCAACCGCTTCAGCACCGCACATGTCGCCGAGTGCCTCGGACGCCGTCCCCCTCAAACCCCACTGTTTCAGGAATTCACATGACACCTGCCATTCTCGCCGTTGCACCCGCTGACATCGACCTTGAGTTCCTCCTCGCCGCGCTCAGTCTCGCGAACACCCGGAAGAACTGGGCCGAACTCGCCCGTCGAGCAGAGGCCGAGAACTGGTCCTACCGGGACTTCCTTGCCATCGTCTGCGCAGAGGAGGTGTCCCACCGGCGCCAGACCCGGATGCAGAAAGACACGCGACACGCCGGCTTCCCGTTTCTGAAGACCATCGACGATTTCGATTTCACCCTACAAAGCAGTCTTCGCCTTGCCCTCCTCGGCAGCTACCTTGGCCCCGAGCTGGTCTCCGAAGGCCGAAACCTGGTCCTGCAAGGGAAAACCGGCCGCGGAAAGACACATCTCGCTGTCGCCATCGGGTACAAGGCCATCCAGAACGGCTTCACAGTGCGCTTCGTCACTGCGGCCGAGCTCATTGACGACCTCTCCGACGCCAGCCGGGACGGGAAGCTCCGGACTGCCCTCACCACCTACACGCAGCCCCATGTGCTGATCATCGATGAGGTCGGCTACCTGACCTACGGTACCGACGCCGCCAACGTCCTCTTCCACGTCGTCAACGACCGGCACATCCGAAAGCGCCCGATCATCTTCACCACCAACAAGTCCCCGCTGACCCAGTGGGGCGAGGTGCTGCATGATCGCGACCTAGCCGACGCCATCGTCGACCGCACCCTGGAGCGCGGGAGGCTCATCCTCCTCGACGGCCCCAGCTCTCGAACGAAGCACCTGGATCTGGCCTCCCTGCCTGCGACGGGTGACACTCCGGAACCGGACAGAGTTTCCGGAACGCCGCAGGCGAAGTTTCAGGAACCAGCACGCCCCTGGCGAACGGTTTCAAAACGCAACCGTTCTCGCAGGGCGGCGCCTCGCCCCTGGCGAACGGTTTCAAAACGCAACCGTTCTCGCAGG
>CAIVAR010000171.1 GCA_903904005.1 uncultured Anaeromyxobacter sp. | reverse complement strand
CTGTTCGTCGGCTCGCGGCTTCGCTCCCCGCTTCTTTCAGCGCTCCCCTCGCGGTCGGCACCTTGCGGTTCGCTCGGGGTCCCTGCGACCGGGTTCCCCAGAGGACTTTCACCTCCACGTCACGCCCATGCTGGGCACACCGTGAAGGGCGCCTGGCGCCTGGTCCGTACCGGAACCAAGGTCCCGCCCAGCGCCCGCCACAGCCCCGAGTCGCTCCAGGGACAGGTGGTCGCGAGGCTCCCGCTCGATCCCACCGCCGGGAAGGGCGGCTGGAGCGCGACCCTGCGCACCCCGAAGGGTTCCGCCTTCGGAGACCTGAAGAACCTGGCCGGGACACTCACAGTGAACAAGCAGCACGAAGGGACGTTGTTCCTGCAGTGGGAGGAGAGCAGCAAGGGGAATTCCCAGTGAACGCTGGGTGGGGGGAGAACGGAGCCGTGAACACAAACCCAAGTGGAGAGAACATGACACGCAACGTGGAGAGTCACTGGAGCGCCCAGCGGGCGCGGGTCGGACGGATCACGAGCCTCGCCCTGGCTGCGATGCTCGCAGCGATGGCGGGCCCCGCCAGCGCGGACGTGCCGGGACGGGCACCTCCCCGAGGCACGGTTCCCAATCCCGGTACCCAGCAGCAAGAGCTGTCCAACATCACCTTCCCCGCACCGTTCAACGTGTTCGAGTTCACGGTGACCTGCGCCGGCTGCCACGGCGGCACCATCGACCAGCAGGCGGCCCACTTCGGCGTGCAGGCCGGCACGAACATGGCGAGTTCGGCGCGCGATCCGATCTTCCGCGCCAACCAGATCGCGGTGAACAACATCCTGAAGTCGGTCACCAGCGTGGATGGCGCGGGCAACATGTGCATGCGCTGCCACAGCCCGAACGGCTGGTACTCGGGCCGGTTCGACCCCACCCTGGGCGGCGACGCCCAGGGCAAGACCATGATGCACAGCATCGTGGCCTCCACCGACGACGAGGGCATCTCCTGCGAGAGCTGCCACCGCGCAGTGGGCAACGTGAAGTTCAAGTCGATCGGCGGCCTGCCCAACACCACCGACCCGGCCTGGAACCTCCTCGCCGGGATCAGCGACTGGCCACACGGCGGCGCCCCCATCACCAACATCAACCCGGGCGATCCCTACGGTGACACGTCGCTCCAGTACGCCGACGGGATGACCTACGGCGGCCCGTACCCCGGCACCGTGAAGCCCAGCTTCACCGACGACTACCTCCTCTTCAACGCGTTCCCGACCATCTTCGGCCCCTCCACTGGCACCTACACCGGCCAGATCTTCGCCGTCTACCCGCAGGGCTGGAAGGTGGCCGGGCCGAACGGGACCGTCATCGACGTGAGCGGCCAGCCGGTCAAGAACGTGGACGGCAGCCTCGCGCCCATGTTCGAGGAGCCGGTCAACGCGCCCTACGTGCTCGACCCCAATGGCCGGCCCGTCCTGGACGCGAACGGCTTCCCCATCGTCGACTACCAGGCCCAGTCCATCTCGATCGAGCATCCGACCTTCGAGAACAAGTTCCTGAAGACCTCCGAGATGTGCGCCTCCTGCCACGAGCTGACCGTCCCGGTGGCGAGCCACGGCATGCCCGAGCAGCGGACCTTCACCGAGTGGAAGTACTCCGCCTTCTCGAAGGCCGGCGCGTTCACCAACGCCGCCCTCCCCGGCAAGCCCGTGCTTCCGGCCGGCGCCACGAAGACCTTCAACAGCCTGGCCGGCGAGATTCGCTGCCAGGACTGCCACATGCCCAAGGTGAAGCACGAGTACGACGACGTCTCGCCGGTCTCGCTCAACGCCGACCCGGTGATGGTGGGCTGGTTCCCCTACGGCAAGGACCGCAACAACACCGGAGGCACCTCGAGCCACAAGCACGCCGGCGCGAACCGTGACCTCCCGGACTACATGAAGCTCCTCTACCCCGAGCCGGACCTCGAGGTGATCGGCGCCCAGACCGGGAACGACACCCGCATCTTCCCGGGCATGCTGTCGACCCGCGACCCGCTTCTCACCCGCGCCCAGCGCAACACCGAGCTGTCGCTGCGCGACGGCGTGAACCTGGAGGACCTGAGCGTCGTCGAGGTGTCCGCCGGCGTCTACGAGGCGAAGGTCAGGGTCGTGAACCGCACCGGCCACAAGATCCCGAGCGGCTACCCGGACGGGCGTCGGTTCTGGATCAGCCTCGACGTGAAGAACGCGAGCGGCTCGGTCTACACCTCCGGCTTCTACGACGATGCCACGGCCGAGCTGAAGACCTCCGCCACCACCCCCTTCTCCCGGGCGCGGACCAACCTCATCGCCTCCGGCGCGGTTCCGGTCGGCAACGCGGTGCAGGCCCGTGGCTATGCGACCGATAGCGCGACCGAAGTCCTGGTCGTGAGCCCGGTGGCGCTGCCCGACGGCACCCTCACCTCCTTCCAGACCTTCGTCCAGGACACCGCGGCCCAGGGAGGGAAGGTCTTCCAGGCCTTCGTGCTCCGTCCCACGGCAAGCGCAGGCAGCTACACGGTCGTCCATGCGAGCGGCAACCTGGTCGTCCCGGCTGCCCCCGGCGTGGCGACCTTCCCGGCCAACGTGGCCGTAAAGGCCGGTGACCGCATCGCACACCAGGGCAACGGCGTGCCGCTCGACTTCACGGCGGCCGGCGTTGATCCCATGTACTACCCGACGGCCTCGACGCCGGTCTCCGGCTCGACGATCGCGCTCGGAACCGCCCCCTATCCGATGTTCGATCCCGCGGCCTACGGCCAGCAGCCCCGCACCTACTCCTTCGGCGCCACCGTGAACGGCACCAACGCCGTGATGGTTTACGAGCGCGTCACTTGCTGGGACGGCCTCGTGGGGCTCGGCGTGGCCGACGGCAAGTGCGATCCCGACGAACTCGGGAAGGTCATGGGACCGAACCTGCTCAACAACGCCATCGCCTTCGACAACCGGATCCCACCCGCGGGCTTCGAGAAGGCGAAGTACCGGACCGGCGGCGCCTCGTTCTGGAACTACGACCCGGCCGACCTCCGCTACTTCGAGGACGTGGACCGCTACCCGGACGGCCAGGGGTACGACGTCGTGACCTACCGGTTCGCGGCCGCACCCGGCCAGGTGCTCTCCGCCCGAGCCACCGCCTACTGGCAGACGCACACGAAGGAGTTCCTGGAGCACCTGCGTGACCAGGACACCTCCGACGTCCGTCCCCAGGGTCCGATCAACCCGTTCATGGTCGGCTACCCGCTGACGCCGTCCTACCTCTCCGACGTCGTCGTCAACCAGCTCACCGGTCAGCCCTGGTTCGCCGGCCCGACGGCGACGACCTGGGCGGCCTTCACCGCGAGCCGCCCCGAGATCGGGATGGCCCTCAAGGACAACTGGGGCGGCGTGGCCTACGCCGCCTGGGCGCTCACCGGCAAGGGTGCGCCCTACGTCGTCGCTGCCGCCGACACCTCGGTTACCGCAGTTCCGGGGCAGGTGACGGGCGTGACCGCGGCCACTCCCACGGCGCCCGACCAGGTGAACCTGACCACGTCGGCCTTCGAGACCGTGATCTCCTGGGTGGCTCCCGCCACGGGGCCGGTCGAGGGTTACGAGGTCTGGATCCGCTACGGCCTCGACTCCCAGAACCAGCCGGGTGGGCCTGACGTCGCCGGTTCCACCGCCTCCTGGGATCGCCTCGCGGTGGTTCCCGCCAGCCAGGTCTCCCTCACCAACAAGGGCGTGAACGTGGGCAAGACCTACGCCTACGCGGTCCGGGCGTTCAACGCCAAGGGGTTGGGTCCGTTCTCCACGGCGGTCGCCTTCAAGCAGCCGTGGGACTTCCCGCTCCCGCCGGACTTCCTGCAGCTCGTCGGCGCTCCCACGTCCACCACCGTGACCCTCTCCTGGCTGGACACGGCGGACAACGAGGCCGCATTCCTGGTCGAGGCGGCGGTCATCACGGGCAACCAGGTCGGCCCCTTCACCTTCACCCAGCAGTTCGCGACCCAGACCGGGTGCGATCCTGCAACCCAGGGTTGCGGCGGCCCGGGCCAGCTCATGGCCTTCGGCGGAAACCTCCAGACCGTCACCGGCCTCCAGCCGAACACCTGCTACCTCTTCCAGGTGCAGGCGGTGAACGGCACCGGTTTGTCGGGGCCCAACACCAACGCCCCGATCAACCAGATCTGCACGGCCGCTCCTCCGGTGGCTCCGCCGACCGCCCCGGTGCTCTCGTTCTCGGCGGTGGCCTCCACCACCGCGACGCTAAGCTGGACGGGCGGCACGGGCGCCACCAGCTGGTCCGTGACGCAGGTCTCCCGGGCCACTCCTGCGGCCACCGTGACCATCAACGCCACGAACAACGGCGCCGCCCTGACCGGGCTGCTTCCCGGAGTCGCGTACACCTTCGCGGTGAACGCGATCAACTCGGGAGGCACGACGTCGTCGAACGCGGTCTCCTTCACGACGGTCGCCGCACCGTTGCCGGCCCCGACCGGTCTCGGCCGGACGGCGCTCCGGACCAACGGTTTCCCGTCCATCAACGTCACCTGGACGACCCCAGCCGGTAGCACCGCGGCGCAGGTCGAGATCCAGCGGCGTCAGGGCGTTGGCGCCTGGGGTCCGTCCCAGTTCGTCACGTCGACCGTTGGCGCCCAGTCGTTCCTGGACACGACCGTCCAGCCCGGAGCGTCGTACTCGTACCAGATCCGCGCCGTCTCACCGGGCCAGACCTCGATCTGGGTCGTCGGGACCGCCGTGACCACGCAGGGGCTCCCGAACGCGCCGAACAACACGTCGGCGAACGGGACCCGCGCCGGTGCGACCGACAACGTGAGGGTCCAGTGGACGACCCGCGATGGCTCGGGCGTGGCAGCCAACTCCGTCACCCTGCAGTACCGGGTGCGGACCGGAACGGGGAACGCCGCGTGGGGCCCCTACGTCACGCTCACGGGCCTCCCCGGCAACGTGAACTTCAACGTCATCCCCAACCTGCCCCGCAACCGCGGGTTCCAGGCGCAGGTCCGGGTCGTGAGCCCGACCGGTCTCCAGACCGGCTGGTCGAACACCGCCAGCACCACCACTCCGTAGCTCGAAGAGCTGAATCGTGACGACGGGCCGCTCGGCGAGGTTGCCGGGCGGCCCGTCTCCTTTCGGAGGCGGGCCTGGAGCTCGTTCAGGGGCGCAGGACGTGGCGGAAGCGCATGCGGACGGCACTCTCCGTCTCCACGGCGAGCTTCGCACCCCGCAGCTTCGCCTGGGCGCAGTTGAGCGTCCCGTCGCTCGCCGCTCCGCGCGACTCGATCGGCGCGTCGACGATGGTCATCTGGTGCCCGTCCCCCTCCAGGGAGAGCAGCACGATGGCCGGCCCCACGTGGCGCTTGGCGTCCCCCCCGGGCACCTTGCTCGCGGCCGAGCCGAGCTGGGCGTAGCGGGCCTGGCCTGGACGGGTGAAGCACTCCGCCAGCTGCGGCTTCAACCTGGCAAGGGCCGCGTTGATGGCGGGGCCGAGCGAACCGGCCCCGTGCGGATTCGCGATCTCCACGGCGGCCCAGGTGTCGGGCGGCGGCGCGGGAGGAAGCGGCGGAGGAGGCTCGACCGGCTGCGTCGGTCCGGTGTCAGGGGCGGCGAGTTGGGCGAGCGCGGCGCGGGTCGCCCGGACGTCGGCGGGAGGGGGTGGGCGTGGGGGCGGAGTCGTGAGCGGGGCCTCCTGCGTCGTGGCGGACGGAGTTGGACCGGTCTCTCCCAACCCATCGATGAAGAGGACGGCACCGGCTCCCAGGGCCACGATGGCCCCGCCTGCGATGATGGCCGTCCGCTTCACATCCCTCCCTCGTGGCGAGCCTATCGTGAAGTCGGCCAAGCGCTCAGGGTGCCGGGAACGGGCTCGCGAACCGCGGGTCGGTGAGGAACTCGTCGTCGGTCAGCGCATCGAGGAAGGCGAGCAGGTCGGCCTTCTCCTCTGGCGTGATGGTGAATCCCTGAATGAGCGGGCTCTGAAGCGGGCTCGGGACGCCGTTCTGCATCCGCGCCCGTCCGCCGGCGGCGAAGAGGTCGATCACGTCGGAGAGCGTGGCGACGCTGCCGTCGTGCATGAACGGGGCGGTCACAGCGACGTTGCGCAGCGGCGGGGTGCGGAATCGGCCCATGTCCTCGGGGCGTGACGTGAGCGCCATGAGCCCGCTCCCGTCAGCCGGGTAGGCGCCATGCCCGTCCAGGTCGTAGAGGCCGATGTTGTGGAACGGAAACGGGTTGCCAGGAGCGCCCGGGGTGCTGGCCGCGTCGGTGAAGGCGAGGCCCGAGTGGCACTTCGCGCAGCCGACCCTGTCCGAGAAGAAGAGTTCCATCCCCCTGCGAGCCGAAGCGGTGAGTGCCGCTGCGTCGCCCCGCTGGAAGCGGTCGTAGGGCGAGTTGCCCGAGATGAGTGTGCGCTCGAAGGCGGCGATCGCCTTCCCGATATTCAGGTAGCTGTAGAGGGGGGACCCTCCGGGGAACGCGGCCTGGAAGAGCGTGGCGTAGACCGGGTCGGCCCGGAGCCGTGCCGCCACCTCCTCGTCGATCCCGGCGATGCCGAGCTCGATGGGATCGAAGCCGGTCATCGGGACGAGCGCCTGGATCTCCAGGCTCGGGACGACCGAGTTGGCCCAGGTGTAGACGTCGAGGTAGGCGAGGTTCACGAGCGGCTGGGGGCCGCGGGGGTGCAGCATCCCGGTGGACCCGAGCCCGCGCGCCCTGCCGTCGCTGAAGGCGAGCTCCTGCTTGTGGCAGCTGGCGCAGGAAAAGGTCTGGTTGCCCGAGAGGCGCACGTCGTAGAAGAGGCGCCGCCCCAGCTCGACCTTGACCGCGCTCATCGGGTTGTCGGCCGGGACCTCCGGCACGGGGAAGCCCTGCGGGAGGACCCAGGTGTACCCCGGACCCTCCTGCTCCGCCGGCGCACCACCGCCGCAGGCCGCGACGAGCGCGGCTGCGGCGGCGAGTGCAGCCCGGGCGATTCGCGTGCCGTCCCCGGACATCCCCTACTTCGTGACCAGCCGGAAGGAGGCCTGCGATCCGGCAGGAGTCGTTCCGAACGGGAGCCCGAGCTTCGGGAAGATCGGAGCACACTCGGGATCGGTCGCGCCCGACATGCAGCCCGGGGCGCCCCCGCCGTCGGCGGTGTCGAAGTTGGTGGCGGCGAAGAGCAGCGCGATGTCGAAGGCCACCGCCTGGGTGGTGGCGTTGAAGGCGGGGAAGCTCGCCGCGGGGACGTTGAGCGTCGTGCAGGAGGCGGTCGAGAAGTCCCCCGGGGTCGCGAGCGTGCACCCGGTCGATCCCAGGTGGAAGTTGAAGGTGAAGGGCGTGGCGCGGTTGATGAGCCCGTCGATCTTCGCGAACTTGTAGCCGCTCGTCCAGCTCCAGTACATCGCCGAGTTGGCGAGCGGCGGGTTGGCTGCCTGGACGTTGAGGTGGTTCGAGGCGGTCGGCACGCCCACGTCAAACTTCAGCCCGACGTAGGTCCCCGGCGCGACCGTCCCCTGGATCGACTTGTTGGTCTCGACCGTGCCCCCGGTGCAGTTCCCGGCCCCGTTCTCGAAGTCGAGCAGCGCGACGCCGTAGCCCTGCCAGGCGCTCGCGTCGAGGGTCACGGGCGCCTCGGCCCCGGTCGCATCCACCAGCCGGACGTTGGAGACGTAGAAGCGGAAGTCCTTGGGGATCCAAGGGAGGGTCCCGGTACCGATGGCGTAGCCCGCGGTGTCGGCGCAGCTGAAGGGCACGTTGCCGACCAGCCCCTTGAAGTCGATGGTCACGGCCTGCGGGCCCGTGTCGGTGCTGCTTCCACAGGCGGTGAACAGCGTGGCGACGGTCGCGAGTGCGGCGAGTTGCATCCGATTCATGGCGGTGGTGCCTCCCCGAAAATGTGTGGACTGGTGAAGTCCATTTTTACCCCCCAGGGGCTTCCCTCGGAAGCGCGCGCGGTGCGGCATGTTGTCGCATGGCGCTCCACCGCGGCGGCGGGTGCGGCAACATGCCGCAAGGAGCGCGTCGGGGCGGCGGTACGGTGGGGAAGTCCCCGCTTTCACCGACCCCGGGAGGTCCAGGTGACCCGATTCGCCCTCGCCGCCGCCATCGCTCTCTCCGCCGCCACCGCCCTCGCCCAGCCCGTCGACGACACGAAGGCCATGCCCTCGTGTCCGCACTGCGGCATGGACCGGGAGAAGTTCGCCGTCTCCCGGATGGTCATCGACTACGACGACGGGAAGTCGGTCGGCCTGTGCAGCCTCCACTGCGTCGCTGTGGATCTGGCCGTCAGCATCGACCGGACGCCGACCACGATCTGGGTGGCCGACCTGCCGTCGAAGAAGCTCGTGAACGCGGAGACCGCCGTGTGGGTGCTGGGAGGCTCGAAGTCCGGGGTCATGACGTCGCGCGCCAAGTGGGCCTTCGCCGACAAGGCGGCCGCCGAGGCCTTCGTGAAGGAGAACGGCGGAAGCATCGTGGGCTTCGAGGACGCGATGAAGGCGGCCTACGAGGACCTGTACAAGGACAACAAGGCCATCCGCGAACGCCGGAAGGCGATGAAGGCCAAGGCCCCGCAGCACGCCCACTAGGCGGCTCGAGTCCCGCGGTGAAAGCTTCGAGATTCACGTGGGCCGTCGCGGCCCTGCTCATGCTCGCCACCCCCGGCATCGCCGAGGAGGCGGCCAAGCGCCCTTCCGCGAAGGACAAGTGCCCGGTCTGCGGGATGTTCGTGTCGAAGTACCCGGACTGGACGGCGACGGTGGCGTTCCAGGACGGAAGCGTGGCCTGGTTCGACGGCGCCAAGGACCTCTTCAAGTTCCTGGTGGACCCGGGCCGCTTCGTGCCCGGGCGCAAGCCCGCCGACATCCGCGTCGTCACGGTGACCGACTACTACGCCGTGAAGCCACTCGACGCGAGGGAGGCCTACTTCGTGGTGGGGAGCGACGTCTTCGGCCCCATGGGCAAGGAGCTCGTGCCCTTCGGCAAGCGGGCCGAGGCCGACGAGTTCCTCCGGGATCACCGGGGCAAGAGGGTCCTGCGCTTCAATGACGTGAACCGCGCCGTGCTCGACGGGCTCGAATAGGGCGATGCGCAAGTCCGATCGGTTCCTCCTCTTCCTGGCCCTGATGCTCGCGCTCCTCGAGGTGGCCCGCCTCCACGCGCTCCACCGCGGCCGCGACCGAGCCGAGGAGGTCCTGGCCATGACCGCGATGGCGCGACGGCTCGGCCTCACCGACCTGTCGCTCTTCACCGACGCGCGCTACGCCCGCCACCCCTCGCAGGCCGATCGCTTCGCGCCTTTCCAGGACCACCCCACTTCGCTCGAGCACTTCCCGTCGGGATCCCTCGTCCCGCCACCGGCACCGTGAAGCGACCCCGACCCCCGACGTGGCTGGAGCGCCAGCGCTACCTGCTCGACTTCACGCTCTCATCGCTGGGGAGACGAAAGGGCAAGAACCTGGCGCTGGCGGCGCTCTACACGCTGGTCGTCTTCGCCCTCGCGTCGGTGCTCCTGTACACGCAGGCGCTCCGGAGCGAGGCGATGCGGATCCTCGAAGGGGCCCCGGACCTGGTGGTCCAGCGCGTCGTCGCCGGGCGTCACGACCTCATCCCCGGCGATCGCGTCGAGCGGCTCTCGAAGATCCGCGGGGTGCAGGAGGCCCGCGGGCGCCTGTGGGGCTACTACTACGACGCCTCCGCAAGGGCGAACCTGACCTTCCTCGTCCCCGATCGCTTCTGGGGCAAGCCCGGCGAGGTGGTGATCGGCGAGGGCGTGGCACGGACCCGCCTGGCCGTCCCCGGTGAACCGTTCCCGGTCCTCGCCGCCGATGGCGAGGTCGTCGTCCTGAAGGTCCGGGAGACCATCCCGTCCTTCAGCGAGCTCGTCTCGTCCGACCTCGTGCTCCTGTCCGAGCCGGACTTCCGCCGCCTGTTCGGGATCCCGCCCGGCCTCTTCACGGACATCGCCCTCACCGTTCCCAACGGGAAGGAGGTCTCCACCGTGGCCGCGAAGATCCGCGGCCAGATGCCGGACACTCGCCCCATCACGCGCGCCGAGATCACCCGGACCTACGAGGCCATCCTCGACTGGCGGAGCGGCCTCGTCGTGCTCGTGCTCGCGGCCGCGCTCCTCTCCTTCGGCATCGTGGCCTGGGACAAGGCCTCGGGACTCTCCGCTGACGAGCGGCGCGAGATCGGCGTCCTGAAGGCGATCGGGTGGGACACCTCCGAGGTCCTCGCCATGAAGGTCTGGGAAGGGGCCGTGATCTCGCTGTCCGCCTTCCTGGCCGGCCTGCTCCTCGCCTACTTCCACGTCTTCGTCACGCCCGCCCCGCTGCTCGCACCGGTGCTGAAGGGCTGGTCGACCATCTACCCCGAGTTCCGCCTCACTCCGGTGCTGAACCCGTTCATCGTGTCGACCCTGTTCCTCTTGACGGTCGTTCCGTACACGGTGGCCACCGTCGTTCCGGCCTGGCGGGCCGCGACCACCGATCCGGACGAGGTGATGCGCTCGTGATCCGCCTCCAGGACGTGCGCCGCGTCTTCCACCAGGGGCGCCCCGACGAGCTCGTGGCCGTGGACGACGTGACCCTCGACATCGCGGACGCCCGGATCACGGTCCTGCGCGGCCCGAGCGGATCCGGCAAGACGAGCCTGCTCGCGCTCGTCGGGTGCATGGCCCGTCCAACCTCGGGGCGGATCCACGTGGGCGACCGGGAGGTGACGAGCCTCCCCGAGCACTTCCTCACGGAGGTTCGCCGCCTCACCTTCGGCTTCGTGTTCCAGCAGTTCCACCTGGTGCGCGGTCTCACCGCCCTCGAGAACGTCATGCTGCCCGCCTATCCCCTGGGCGGGAGCCGGAAGGCGCTCGTCGCCCGGGCCCAGGCCCTCCTCGATCGCTTCGGCGTGGGAGCCCGCGCACACGCCCGCGCCGACTGGCTCTCCGGGGGCGAGGCCCAGCGGGTCGCCATCGCCCGGGCGCTCGTCAACGACCCCCGCGTCGTCGTCGCCGACGAGCCCACCGCCCACCTCGACTCGAAGCTCTCCGCCGGCTTCATGGACCTCGTCGCCGCGCTCCGGGACGAGGGGCGCACGGTGGTCATGGCGAGCCACGACGCCATCGTGTACGACTCGCCGCTCGTGGACCACGTCGTCTCGATGCGGGACGGGCGCATCGTGCGTGGGGAGCCTTGATCCTCCATCCCTCGGTGCTCGCGCTCGTCGGGTCGGCGCTCCTCATCGGCGCGCTGCTCCTCTACTCCGCCTACTGGGGGGCCCGGATCCTGGAACGGTGGGACCTTTCGAGCGGCAGCGAGGTGCAACTCGGGCTCGAGAGGCGCACCCACCTCGTCTCGACCCTGCTCGGCTACGTGCTCGTCTTCGGAATCGCTTCGCTCTTCCTTTTCGTCTTCACGGCCGACTCCCTCGCCCCGCTCTTCACGGGCGCGATGTGCGCGGCCGGATCCCTCAAGGCGAGTCCCTACGGCTACCCGGTCCTGCTCCTCCAGATCGGAGGGTTCTCGCTGGCGGGGATCTGGCTCATCGTGAACCGGGCCGACTCGCTCGGGCACGACTACCCCCTCGTCCGCTTCAAGTACCGCTTCCTCCTGGCGATCACGCCCGTCCTGCTCCTGGAGATGATGCTCCGCGCGGCCTACTTCCTCGACCTGAAGCCGGAGGTGATCACGTCGTGCTGCGGGAGCCTCTTCGGGACTGGGGGGCGTGGCGTCGGGTCGGACCTGGCGGGCCTGTCGCCTCCCCTCGCAGGGGGAGCGTTCGTCATCCTGCTCGCCGGGGCCGTCGCCGCCGGCCTCCTGTTCCGCCTCGTCGGACGTGGAGGCTGGGCGCTGGGAGTCCTCTCTGCGCTTCTCCTGCCGGTCGGCCTGGCGGCCGTGGTGTCCTGGCTTTCACCCTACGTGTACGAACTGCCCACCCACCACTGCCCCTTCTGCCTGCTCCAGCGGGAGTATCGCTGGATCGGCTACCCGCTCTACGGCGCCCTGCTGGCTGGCAGCCTGACGGGAACCGGCGTCGGCGTGCTCATGCCATTCCGCTCGATTCCGAGCCTGGCCGGGACGCTGCCTGCCTATCAGCGACGGCTCGCCGGGTGGTCGGTGGGACTTCTGGCGGTCCTTGCGGCTCTGGTGGCGGCAATCGTGGCCGGCTCGCAGCTGCGCATATCCTGAGCGCCACTTGGTCCCGTGCCGCCCTGGACCACCGCCTCATCGTCGCGGACGACCCCTGTTCTTCTTCCGCTGGAGGGATCGCCGATGGATGCCGAGCTGGCGAGCCGCCTCGGATACGTTGCCCCCGCAGCTGGTGAGAACCCGTTCGATGTGCTCCCACTCGGTCATCGCGAGCGACGGCGTCTCGATGGTCGCGGCCACGTCCGCTCCCTCCCGACCCGAGAAGGCCGCGAGGATCTCGTCGGCGTCGACAGGCTTGGAGAGATAGCCCACTGCGCCCAGGCGCATCGCCTCGACGGCGGTGGCGATGGACCCGTAGCCCGTCAGGATGAGGACCCGCGTCGTTGGGTCGAGGGCCCGGATCGCCTTCATGACCTCGAGGCCGTTCTGGTCTGGCATCTTCAGGTCGAGTACGGCGTACTCCGGCGTCTCCTCGCGGGCCCGGGCCAGCGCCTCCGCGCCACCGGAGGCGGTGGTTGCCTCGAACCCCCGCTCGCGGAAGGCTCGGGCGAGGCGTTCACGAAGCGTCGCGTCGTCATCGACGACGAGAATCGTCGGCGCGTCCTCGTTCGACGCGACGCGCTTGCTCAGTTGCATGGGCGGGGGCCTGCCTTCTGGTAGCCGACGAGCGGGGCACCGCAACCGCAGACCGAACACGCCAGCGCGGGGGAGCCCGCGAGGCCAATCGGCGCAATCCCGACTGTGCCAACGACACGACCGAATCGGTTCATGGAGTGACCCTCTCGACCTTCGAGCAAGCCCGGAGATAGGACTGCGCCACCGCTGCCGCGTGCGACACGTCGCCGCATCCTGCAGCCGGCAGGTTCGGAGGCGAGGGCAACGGGACCGCGCAAGCGCCGTCGAGGGCCCTGCACGATCCGGAAGCGAGTGGCGGACGACCCGTGGGATGGACCGGTGCCAGGACCTAAGGCAACGGCTTCGAGGTTTCGCGCGGAACTCGTCCTGGCGAGGGTAGATGGCGATCGCCAAGCAGCCGACGCCGACTGGCGCGCGGGAGGCACATCCCACTTGACCGACCCCTCCCAAATCAGTAACACGGGTTTCATAGTCGTGCTACGCGCGGTCGCGACGGAGGGGATGTCACATGCCGTGGAAGATCCTGCCGCAGGCCATCGCCTGGGCGTGCCTTGCAATGCCGCTCGCTGCCAGCGCCCATGATCTCTGGCTCGAACCGCAAGGGGACTCCCTGGTTCTCCGTTACGGCCACCGGGGAGGAGAGGTGCTCGACCTGGACGCATCCAAGGTCAAGGGCATCCGCTGCAAGCGTGGCGAGAGTCCCGCGAAGGACGTGCGGGCGAGTTCCGTGACGGCTCCGAAGGAGCTCCGCACGCCCTCGGGGTGCGACATCGCGAGCGCATTCCTCGACGGGGGCTTCTGGTCGCTCACTCCGGACGGGGAGAAGAACCTCCCGAAGGACAAAGTTCCCGACGCCGTTCGTTCCTGGCAGTCGAAGCAGTACGCAAAATGGATCGATGTCCGGTCCCCGGCGGCCGGCGCCCCGCTCGGCGACGAGCTGGAGATCGTTCCAGTCGGTGACCTGTCCAAGGTCCACCAGGGGGACAAGGCCACGTTCCGCGTTCTGTGGCAGGGGAAGCCCGTGACGGGCGCCATTCTCGCCATCGATCACAAGCCGCTCGGGGAGACCGACGCCGCTGGCGAGTGCCGCGTCAAGGTGCGGGCGCCGGACGTTGAGTCGGTGAGCGTGACGCTCAAGCGTCCCCTCGGGACTCCCGAGGCCGACACGCTGACCGCCGAGGCCAGCCTGACGTTCCGGGTTGCGAAGTGAAGCGCCTCCTGCTCTCGCTCGCGTTCCTGGGGTTCGCCGCCCCGGCGGTGGCCCACGAGGTCCTGCACGAGGTCCAGCGCGGGCGCGCTGTGGCGGTGCACGCCTGGTTCCCGGACGGCGAGAGCCTGGCCTACGTGCAGGCCGAGGTCTTCTCCCCCGCCGACGAGAAGATCCCCTACTGGAAGGGGCGCACCGACCGGAACGGATGGTTGGCCTTCGTGCCCGACGTTCCCGGCAAGTGGCACGTCCGCATCGTGGATTCGACGGGGCACGGTCTCGACACCACGGTGGACGTGGCTCCGCCGGGCGCCGGGGACGGCGCCAGCGGTGGAGGCATTCCGGGCGTTGCCCCGCTCGCGTTCGTGCTTCGGCCCGTGGTCGGGGTCGCTCTCATCGCTGCGATCTTCGCCTTTCTCTACTTCCGCGGACGAAGGAGACCCTCGTGATTCTTGCAACCAGGTGGTATCGCCCCCTGCTCGTCCTGGTGGCCCTCTTCTCGGCTCCGTCCGCGTTCGCCCACCACGGCGGCGCGGCCGTCGGGATGGCGGGCCCGGAGGGTCCGGGCGCGGCCATCGAGACCTCGTCGCCCATCCCGATCCCGCAGAACAGTCTCTTCTTCCTGGTGAAGTCGGAGTACGTGCCTTTCCAGCAGTTCGACTGGGCGCAGCCGGAGAACAAGACCTACTCGCTCTTCGACACGCTCGTGGCGGGTTATGGCATCACACCCTGGCTCACCGGCTACCTCTTCATCCCGTACAACGTGAAGTCCCAGGACGGCGTGGGAACGAACGTCGGGTTCGGTGACCCCGGGCTCTACGTGAACCTCGCCTTCAAGTACGACGAGGGCTTCAAGTTGGTGCCGGCCAAGGAGAGCCTCGACGAGCTCATGGACTGGCACTTTTCGGTCTTCGGGTATCTGACCCTCCCGATGGGTCCGACCGTGTCGGCCACCCATTCCCTGGAGTGGTTCGCACCGGACATGCAGACCGGCTTCGGGTCCCCGAGCTTCCAGCTCGGGGTCGCCGCAGCGAAGCAGCTCTCACCCGACTTCACCTGGCTGGCCGACGCGAGCATCCAGTACTTCCTGCCCCACACCTACCCGTTCACCCGCTACCAGTTCGGGACGGAGTCGCGGGTGAACACGGCAGTCGCCTGGCGGGCCATCGCCTCCCCCGGGTTCCGTTTCGACCTCGCCGGCGAGGTGAACTTCCTGAACCTCCAGCGCGACAAGGAGTCCGTGGACGGCGGGCCCATGGAGCCGCTCCAGGCATCCGGAGGGAACATCCTCTACGCTGGCCTCGGCGTGCGGGCCTACATCGGGCGCTTCTCGGCGGCCCTCGCGGCACGCACCTCCTTCGCCCGTTGGCTGAACGAGGGCGCGGACCAGCAAGGTTCCGAGGGACTCGAGTGGGTTCGCGTGGCGCTCAGCCTGTCCTACGTCCTGCCGCTCTAGCCATGCACGTACCCGACGGCTTCCTCGCACCGACCATCACGCTTCCCGCCTGGTGCGCGGCGGCGCCGCTCTGGTACTGGGCCGTCCGCAGGAACTTCGGAACCTCGTCCACCGAGTCGTTGCCGGTCGTGGGCTCCCTCACGGCGCTCGCCTTCGTGGTGCAGAGCATCATGATCCCCATCCCGGGCGGTACGTCGGCGCACCTGACAGGGGTGGCCATCCTCGCCATCCTGTACAACCCCGGCGTGGCCTTCGTCTGCGAGTCGCTCGTGCTCCTGCTCCAGGCGCTCTTCTTCGGGGCCGGAGGCTTCACGGTCCTGGGTGTGAACGCGCTCGCCATGGGCCTCCTCGGGCCGGGAGCCGCATGGCTTTGCTACCGGGCGCTGCGGCGGCTCTCGGAGCGCGGTGCGGCCTTCCTGGGAGCCTATGCCGGCATGCAGGTCGCGACCCTCGCGGTATCGCTCGTCCTCGGGCTCCAGCACCGGCTCTCGCCGGCCTACATGCCCGTCCCCTTCTCCGTGACCGCAACTGCCATGATGGTGCCGAGCCTGACGGTCCTGGGAATCGTCGAGGGGCTCTACACGGTGATGACCCTGTCGTTGTTGCGGAAGGTGAAGCTCGTTGGGCCTCGTTGAGCCACGCCGGAGCCAGGCCATCCTGGTCGCCTGGGCCGTCTTGATCTTCGCGCTCTCCGCGTTGACCGGCCTCCCCGCGCTGGCTGCGGCTTCGGCCGCGGCGCTCCTCCTCTTCCGGCACGGCGCCCTTCGCGAACTGCGGCGTGTGGCCGTGACCGTCGTCCCCCTGTCGCTCGGCCTCTCGCTCGCCTCCTGGACCTGGCTCTGGCTCCTCGGGCAACCGCCCCCGGTGGCGCCGTTCGTCGCTCTCACCGTGAGGGCGGGGCTCATCGCCTTCACGACCTTCTCGGTCCTGCGACGGGTCGACCTGCTGCGGGCGCTGGCTCCATTTCCGGCAGCCTCGCGGATGCTGGTCCTCTGCCTCGCCCAGATCCACGCCTTACGCCTCCTCGTGACGGAGTCGGCGCTCGGCCTGCGGAGCCGGCTCCCCCGCAAGCCGAGAACGCGGGACGTGGTGCGTAGCTCCGGCGCGGTCACCGTGGCGCTCCTCACCCTCTCCGCCCGGAACGCCCGGGACATCGGGGATGCCATGCGCTCCCGGGGATTCCGGTGATCTACGAACTGGACGACGCAGGGCTGGACGTGGACGGACGCCCGATCCTCCGGAGCCTCACCTTCTCCGTCCGAGCGGGGGAGCGAATCGTGGTGCTGGGCGTGAACGGGTGCGGGAAGACCACGCTGCTCAAGGCACTCGACGGACTGCTGTTCACGTCGTGCGGCGCGATCCGTTACGAGGATGCGATTCTGGGAGCGGTGGCGCTCGACGACGCCGAATTCCGGCGCCGGTTCCGGGGCGAGGTGGGCTTCCTCTTCCAGAACGTCGACGCAATGCTCTTCAATCCCACCGTGGCAGACGAGATCGCCTTCGGACCCAGGCAACTCGGCCAGGATGGGGTCGAGGCCCGCGTGGCACGCTGGGCCGAGGCCTTCGGGCTTGGCGCTCTGCTCTCGAGGCCTCCCTTCGAGCTATCCGGGGGGGAAAAGAAGCGGGTGGCCCTGGCAGCGCTCCTCGCCGTCGAGCCGCGAGTCCTGCTGCTCGACGAGGCGACCGCCAATCTGGACCCTTCCTGGGCCGGGCGATTCGTCGATCTCCTCGAGTGTCAGAAGGACCTCACCGTGATCGCCGCAACCCACAACCTCAGCATGGCGGAGGAACTGGGCAACCGGGCGATCCTGTTGCAGCCCGGGGGCCGGTCGGTCCTCTACGACGGTCCACCCACCGCGCTGCTCGCCAGGGAGGCACTGCTCTTCGAGTCGGGCCTGGCGCACCGCCACGCGCACCGTCACGGGGGCCAGGCCCACGACCACCTGCACGTTCACGACCTGGAGTGACGAGAGCCTCTACTCGAGGCCTTCGCCGGTGGTGGCCGGAACGACCTTTCCGTACTTCACGCCTCGCGTGGATGCCAGACCGTCGCCCATCCGCATCACCTCGCGTCCCTGGCCTCGCAGCACCAGGACCTCCAGGCAGTTGTGGGGATCGAGGTGGACGTGCAGGGCCGACACCACCGCACGGTGGTTCTCGTGCTGGATGTGGGCGAGCTTCTGCTGGAGGCTCGCGGCATCGTGATCGTAGACGAGCGCCACCACGGCCACCTTCTCCTCGCGCCCGCCCTCCTGGGCCCACTCGCGCTGCACCAGCGACTCCCGGATCAGGTCTCGCACGGCTTCCGACCGGTTCACGTAGCCCTTCTCGGCGATGAGTCGGTCGAACTGCTTGAGCAGGTCGTGCTCCAGCGAGATTCCGATGCGCTCCAGCATGGTTCCCTCCAGGTGCGAGTAAGGGTAGCCGCGCTCTGATTCCAGGTCCACGCCTCGTCCCCGTGCAAGGTTTTCCCCCTGGGGGATCGGACAGCTCGGGCGCATCCTCTGTGATGCTGGTCTTGGCGAATGCATGAAGGCCGGGGCGCGTTCAAGAGCCGCACGAACCGCTGGCTCATTCCGCCGGTCGCCTTCCAGGGACCGGTCATCCCCAAGGCGACTACCCGGAGAAGGGCTCGGTCGATCGCCCAATTTCCGCCTGCACTTCCAATCCGCTCGACCCGCCCTCGTCGGTGAGGCCCGGCCCTGTCCTTGTGCCGGTCGCCAGCCCCCCTTTCTGGGCGGGCGTGCCTCTTCGGATCCTCCCGGAGCAGGGCGACCAGTTTCCGTAACTTCGGTTGCCCGACTCGAAGGGCGGTTTGACTTCCCAACCCTCAACCCCAGGTGCTGGAGGAAGCGCGCCGAGCCCACATCCCAGGGGTTTGGCATCACGAGGCAGCCGCCCTCGTGCAGGCGGCGGAAGGCGGCGCGTCGGACGGGTTACACTGCCCGCATGCCTTCGCGCCTCCGGCCCTGGCTGGCCCCAGCCTTCCTGGCGGCTGCGGTGATCTTGCTGCACTTGGCCTGCGGCGACCGCTTCGGCTATTTCCGCGACGAGCTGTACTTCGTTGCCTGCGGCAAGCGCCTGGCGTGGGGTTACGTCGATCAGCCTCCGCTCATCGCCGCCGTGGCGCGCCTGGCCTGGTGGCTCTCCGGCGACGGCGGCTCCGTGCTGGTGTTCCGGTTGCCAGCGATGCTGGCGCACGCCGGCACGGTCCTCGTTGCCGCGGCGCTCGCGCGCCAGTTCGGGGGTGGAGCGCCTGCCATGGCCCTCGCCTCGGCGGCGGTGGGGGTGTCCGCGGTGAACCTGGCGCAGGGCCACTTGCTCACAATGAATGTCTTCGAGGTCCTCCTCTGGAGCGGCACCGCGCTGGCTGCGCTCCAGGCCGCGAGCGGTCGCCCGCGCCGCTGGCTGATCGCTGGCGCGCTCCTGGGGCTGGCCCTGCTCACCAAGTACTCCGCATCCTTCCTGGCCCTGGCGCTCCTCGTCGGCCTGGCCACGACGGGTTCGCGACGCGAGCTTTCCTCCCGGTGGTTTTGGGCCGGCGTCGGCGTCGCCGCGCTCCTGGCCTTCCCCGCGGTACTCTGGCAATGGCGGGCCGGCCTGCCCTTCCTGGAGCTGATCCGCAACGGCCAGCTCCACAAGAACGCGCCCCTCTCTGCCGGCCAGCTCCTCGGGGGCATCGTGCTGGAGGAGGGGCTCCTGGGATTCCCGATGGCAGTGCTGGGTCTGGGCGCCCTCCTCTTCCGGCGGAACGACGGTCCATCCCGGGTCCGGTTCCTCGGCGTGGCGCTGGGGCTCGTTGCCGCCGCGCTCGTCGCACTCGGCGGCAAGCCCTACTACTTCGCGCCGCTCTTCCCACCGCTCTTTGCCGCCGGCGCGCGGGAGCTGGAGCGGCGCCTCCCGGCCTCACCCTCGTGGCAATGGGCGATCTCCGCTCTCGTCCTGCTGCTCGGCGCTCCCGCTGCGCCCATGGCCATCCCCTTGCGTGCTCCCGAGGTTCTCGTGGCCTGGCAGGAACGGCTCGGTGTGGCCCCGCCCCGGCTCGAGCACTCTCACACCGCGCCCATCTCGCAGCACTTCGCCGATCAGTTCGGCTGGGAGGAGCGGGTGGCGGCGGTAGCAGTTGCCTGGGCCGGGCTGCCCGAGGCCGAGCGGGCGCGCGCAATCATCTTCACCACGAACTATGGACGCGCTGCCGCGATCGAGCTCCTGGGGGGGCGTCTCGGGTTGCCGCAGCCCGTTTCGGGCCACAACAACTACTACCTGTGGGGCCTGCCACCCGGCCTGCGCGATGTGGTGCTCGCGGTCGGCGGCCGGGCCGAGGACCACGCTCGATCATTCGCCGAGGTCGTGATCGTGGGCCGAACGCCGGAGATCCGGTTCGGGATCCCCGAGGAATCGAACATTCCGATCTACCTGCTGCGCCGCCCGACCCGCCCGCTGGCCGAGGCCTTCCAGGGGGCGAAGATGTTCCAGTAGGGGTTCCGCCCCGCCCGTCCGAGGTCCTTCGCGTTCGTCTTGGGGTCCTTCTTGAAGGGTGCGGTGCCAGGACGTAGGTGACACGGCTGTCAGCGATGTTCCCACGATCTTCGGCCAACTACCCTACGAAGCTGGCCTTCCCGCCCGTCCTGCCTCGCCGGTTCCCGCCCTCGGTTCTTGCCTGGACCTCGACAGCCTCAACGAAGCCGTACTCCGTCTGCGCCCTGCTTCGCGCTTGGTCGATCGCCCAATTTCCGCCTGCACTTCCAATCCGCTCGACCACGATTTTGCTTCTCTCCCTACCCCTGACACTCCACTCCCCACCCCTGTACCCACCCTGTCCTGATTCTCCCTCTTTTCCCTAAACCCTGCCCCGGCCCCGCCACCCATCTAATGTTCATCTCCTTGGTGCCATCTGCCCGACCCCTCTCCCCAGTGGTTGGGGGAGAGGGGTCGGGCAGATGGCACGTCGTACCTCGGGCTCACCGCGCCTCTTGGCTGGCGGGGCCGGGGCGCGAATATCGCGGGGTTGCGCGATTTTCCCTGCCCCCAAACCTGCCACTGGCCCTGTCCCCAATCCTGCCCCCCTGGCAGGGCACCCTCGGGGGCAGGTTTCGCCTCGCGCTCTCCCAGAAACCTGCTTGTTGGTCCGCACGGACCAACTCACACTTTTTCGAACGGGGCGTCAGCCACACCGCCGCGAATCGACCGCAGCTCGGAGGCCGACGCTCACTTTTTCGCGAGTTGGTCCGTGCGGACCAACTCACACTTTTTTGAAGGGGAGTGCCGCCTCATCGCAGCGGACCTTTGGGCCCGGCCGCGCTCGACCCACGGATTTTCGTGTGTTGGTCCGCACGGACCAAGGCCACGTTTTCCGTGCCTACGCCCGACGCACCTTGAAGAGCAAGTCCTCGAGGATGTCGATGAGGGAGGCTCGCTCTTCGGGGGAGAGTTGGTGCTCCTCGATCCGTTTCAGGTCGATGACGAGCCGCCCCTTCTTCACCTCGGACGGGGCCATCGCTCGATTGCCAGCGGCATCCTGGACCGTCGGCGGCGCGGTCTTTCGTCCACTCACCCCTGGTGCTCGCAACTTGCCCTGCGTGTCGTCGGGGTCGTCGGCCTCCTCGGGCGCGGTGTTTGTCTTGCCGTCGAGCTTCGCCGCGAAGCGTTCGAGCTTCCGCATCGTCCACGCTTCGCTCACGTAGCGCTCGATGAGCCTTTCGATCCTCTGCAGCGCCTTGTTACCAGCCGCTGACTCGTCCTGCCTGACGAATCGGTTGTAGATGCGAACCATCTCCAGGGCGATTCTCGCGTCGAGCAAGCCCCGCACGACGGCGCGCTTGATGGGCGCCGCAGTGCCGTGCAACTGAAGCAGACGCCTTGCCTGACGCGCGTTCATCCCGAGGAGCTCACCGGCGACCTTCGCGTCGATTGCGCGGGCTTCCATGAGCTGGGCGAGGACCGCGGCCTCCTCCACGGGATTGAGGTTCTCGCGATGGAGGTTCTCCTCCGCCTGGGCGAGGAGCTTGTCCTTCTTCTCGACGAGCCCCGGGTCCACGATGCACGGGATCTCGGCCAGACCTGCGAGCTGCGCCGCGCGCCAGCGTCGCTCCCCAGCGACGATCTGGAAGTGACCCGGCTCGGCGCCGTGGGGCGTGACGATGATCGGTTCCCGGACGCCCGAACGCTTGAGACTCTCCGCGAGGGTCGCAAGCCGCTCCTCGTTGAAGTCCTGCCGCGCCTGCCCCTCCCGGGCCGGCGCGATGCGATCCACCCTGATCCTGAGGAGGTGCTGGTCCGGGAGGATATGCCGGAGGACGTTGTCCTCTCCCGCGCCTTCGAGCACCAGTGGTTCGCCCCCAGGGGAGGTTAGATCGACGGCGGAGGTGGCGGCCGAGAGGCGTGCTGCGATCGAGTGCTTTCCGATCTCATCCATGGTCTTCCTCCAGCAGGGCTCCCACCTCTTCCACGACGTGGAGGTAGGCATGCGGCCCCTTCGAGTGGCGGTACCTGCGACTGAACGGCGACGTGGCCTCGGCGAGACTGCGAGCGATGGCGGTGGCGAACGGCACCCGCGTTCGCAGTACGCGGCTCCCCTCCATTGCCTCGAGTGCCCCCAAAGCCTCTCTCGACTCCGAGAGCCGCGCGACGCACCGCGTCGGCAGGTAGCCGATCACCTTGGCGGCTGGTGCCACGCTTCGCCGAAGGGTCGCAACGACCCGGTCGAGTTCGGGCACCACGGACACGGCGAGGCGCGTGGTCTCGACGGGGGCCAGGATCGGTCCGGCGGCCAGCGCGTTGTAGGTGACTGGTCCCAGGCTCGGCGCGCAGTCCACGAGAACGTACTCGTACGCTGCCTGGACCCGGTCGATCGCCTCCCGGAGCGTCACGGGTCCGGTGAGTTGGTTCACCTTCTGGACTTCCAGGTCCAGGCCGGACCGCCAGGTGCTCGCCGGTACGACATCGAGCCCCTCCATCACCGTCGCCGGCGCGAATGCTCGGTCTGGATGGAGCAGGAATTCGAGCGACCGGTACTCCCGCCCCGGGGCGACGCCCATCGCGGCCGTGGCGTTCCCCTGGGGGTCAAGATCGATGAGTAGAACGCGCCGGCCCATTCGATGGAATCCCCACGCCAGCGCGGTCGCGGTTGCGGTCTTTCCGGATCCACCCTTCGGCATGGCGACCACGAGCCTGCGGGTTCTCATCGGGCTTCCTCGGGCACTTCTGATGGCGTTTCGAGGGCCATGCTAGTCGTCTGTCGTCTGACTGTCCATTGGTTGCGGACCATGCAGCAACTGGCTACTCGCACGACCCTGGACGGAATGTCAGTGTCAGGGATCATGCTGGCGCGAAGGAGGCGCCATGCAGTGGTTCTACGGTCACCTGGAGCTCTTCATCGTGGGGGTGTTCGCCGCCGGGATCGCGGTTCACTTCTCGAGGCGTCGCGCGGACCGCCGCCGATACCTCGACCTTCGAAGCGCGTTCGAGGAGGCGATTCGGGAGGGCCACGAGAGCGGAGGCGCCCCGCCCGCCATCGTGCGGGAGGCCGAGCTCCGCCGTTGCTTCGCGGAAGCGCGGATGCCTGGGTGGTTCGAGGGCTTCGGTCGAACCGTGGCCAGATGGGCCAAGTTCAGCGCCATCGCGACCTTGGTCGCGCTCTTCCTTCGGGGCCCTATCCTTCGAGGGGAGGAGAACTACGCCCGGAGGACTGCTCGCGCACAGACCGCGGCGACGGCGGCGAGGGGTCCGTCACCAGGTGGACTCCGTTGAAGGCACGCCTCTTCCGGCTGGAGACGGCCTCTAGGAAACGCGGGTTGCCAGCCGCTCCGTCCGCGGGGTCCTCGCGAACCAG
>CAIVAR010000170.1 GCA_903904005.1 uncultured Anaeromyxobacter sp. | reverse complement strand
GCCGGGACGCGGCTGTCGGAGCAGCCGATCCACACGTACTCCGGGTCCTGGTTGTCCTTCAGGCGGGAGAAGTAGTCCGCCCGGTCCGAGGTCCGCTCCGCGACCCAGCGCTCGTTGTAGGCGAGCAGCCGCCTGTAGCCGTCCATGCCCATGCCGGGGGAGCCTAGCAGAACGCCGGGGGGTGCCTGAAATAGGGAGCGCGCCCCGCCGTAGGGGAGGGGACAAGGAGAAACACCATGAAGAACCTCGCCATCGTCGCCTTCGCCCTCGTCCTGCAGATCGGCTTCCTCGTCCAGCTCGCCTCGCTGTAGGCCCGCGCCTCGCCGCGGGCTCCCCCCACGGCGCGGTGACGCGGCCCGGATGCCGCGGTAAGCTCGCCGCCCATGCTCGCGCGCTGCGCCTTCTGCCAGAAGACCTTCGACACCGACCGCTTCGGTGTCCAGCCGTGCCCCCACTGCGGACAGCAGGTCCACCTCGCCGACCCGCGCGCGCCGGTGCCGACCGAGCCGGCGCCCCCGGCGGCGCCTCCGCCTCCACCCCCCGGGGCGTGGGCCGGCCCGGTGCCCGGGGCTCCCTGGGCGGTCGGGGAGGCCGACGCCCCCTTCGCGCAGCGCGCCTCGCGGGGATTCCTCTCCACCTACGTCGCCACCTGGAAGCTGGCCTGCCTCCAGCCGGCCGAGTTCTTCCGCTCCGTGAAGGTGGGCGCTCCCGGGTCGGCCGTGCTCTTCGGGGTCGTCGCCATGACGGTGGCGAGCTGGTTCCAGACCCTGTACGGGGCGCTCATGGGCGCCGCCACCCGGGGGATGCTCCAGGAGGCGCTCCGCCAGGTGCCGCAGGGGTCGCAGTTCCAGGACACCTGGATGGTCCAGTGGATGTCGGGGGCCACCGTGGTCGGGACGGCGGCGCAGCTCGTGGCCGCGCCCTTCCTCTCCGCCATCTGGATCCTGATCTGGGCCGGCGTCTTCCACGTCGCCCTGCTCGTCCTCGGCGCCGCCTCCCGCGGGTTCGAGGCCACCCTCACGGTGGTCGGCTACGCGTCGGGCGCGCTGCTCATCGGGGCGGCACCGGTGCCGGGGCTCGCCAACCTGGTGGGGGCGGTCT
Organism: uncultured Anaeromyxobacter sp.; assembly: GCA_903904005.1. Taxonomy (GTDB): domain Bacteria; phylum Myxococcota; class Myxococcia; order Myxococcales; family Anaeromyxobacteraceae; genus CAIOAK01. The sequence goes on along the minus strand of CAIVAR010000170.1, from coordinate 68,865 downwards.
GGTTCAGCTTCGCCGCCGCCATCGGTTTCCGCGAGGCCCAGCGGACCACGGCCGGCAAGGCCTGGACCGTGCTCCTGCTCCCCTTCCTGGCGGTGTGCGCCTGCTGCTGCGCGGTGGGCTGGATGATGCTCACCGGCCTCTCCAGCCTCCGGGTCCACGGGAGCTAGCGCGATGGAGACGGACCGGCGTCGCCGACGTCCCGGGATCCCCGAGGCCTTCGCGGCCATCGCCACCCTCTCCTTCCTGGTGGCGCGCTTTCTCCCGGTGCTCGACATCGACCTCGCGTGCACGTTCCGCGCGCTCACCGGGTTGCCCTGCGCCTCCTGCGGGATGACCCACGCCTTCGTGGCACTGGCCCGCGGGGACGCGGCCGGGGCCTGGTCGGCGAGCCCGCTCGGGGCCGTCCTCGCCGGCGGGGCCTGGCTCTACGCGCTGCTCGACGCGGCCCGGGTGGCGCTCGGCCTGCCCTGGCCGCGCCTCTCCCAGCCCGCCTGGCGGGGCATGGCCATCGCAGCGGTGGGCGCGGCCGCCCTCAACTGGGGGTGGATGATCCTCCGGACGGTGCGCGCGTGAGCGCGGGGGATCGGCTGGGCTGGCTGCTCGTCGGCGCGAGCTACCTGGCCGGCTCGATCCCGTTCGGGCTCCTGCTCGGGCGCTTCGTGGCGGGCGTCGACGTCCGCGACTCGGGCTCCGGCAACATCGGCGCCACCAACGTGGCCCGCACCGCCGGTCGGCGCCTGGGGGTGCTCACCCTCGTCCTCGACGCCGCCAAGGGCGCCATCCCGGTGGGGGTCACCGCCTGGATGCTCGGGGTGCCGGTCGACGCGGGATGGCCGGCCGCGGCCGGGCTATTCGCGTTCCTCGGGCACGTCTTCCCGGTGTGGCTGCGCTTCCGGGGAGGGAAGGGGGTGGCCACCGCGCTGGGTGCGTTCCTGGCGCTCACCCCGTGGCTCACCCTGGGCGCCGCGATGGTCTTCGGCGCGAGCTTCGCCGCGAGCAAGGTGGTCTCGGTCAGTTCGCTGGCCGCGGCGGTGGTGCTGGCCGGGGGAGCGGCCCTCCTCCACGGGAAGGACGCCCCGGTCACCCGGGTGGCGCTCGTGGTCCTGCTCGTGATCCTCGTCCGCCACCAGTCGAACATCCGGCGGATGCTGCGGGGCGAGGAGTCGCGGCTCGCGGCCGCTAGACGTTCGGGATCGCCCCCATCTCGCCCGCCGGGCGGATGAGGACCTGGCGCGGCTTCACGCCGTTGGCCGGGCCGACCACGCCCTCGCGCTCCATGCGCTCCACGATCTTGGCGGCCTTGTTGTAGCCGAGCCGCATCTCCCGCTGGAGCTTCGAGACCGAGACCTCCTCCATGCGCGAGACGAGCGAGAGCGCCTCGTCGTAGACCGGGTCCTCGTCGTCCTCGTCGCGGCGCGAGTCGCCCATGCCGTCCCGGGCCTTCAGGATCGAGTCGTCGAAGACCGGCCGCCCCTGCTGCTTGAGGAAGCCCACCACGCCGGCGATCTCCTCCTCGGAGACGAAGGCGCCCTGCACGCGGGTGACCGGCTGGGTGGCGGTGAGGACCAGCATGTCGCCGTCGCCGAGAAGCGCCTCGGCGCCCGGGCCGTTGATGATGGTGGTCGAGTCGTGGCGCGAGGCCAGCCGGAAGGTGATGCGGGCCGGGAAGTTGTTCTTGATCATCCCGGTGATGACGTCGGTGGAGGGGCGCTGGGTGGCCACGATGAGGTGGATGCCGGTGGCCCGGGCCTTCTGGGCCAGGCGGGCCAGCGAGATCTCCACCTCGCGCGGTGCCGTCATCATGAGGTCCGCGAGCTCGTCGATGACCACCACCATGTAGGGAAGCTTCTGCGGCAGCTTCTTCTCGCCGGCGACCGGGGCGCGGGTCGGGTCCTCGAAGAGCGGAACCTGCTCCTCGCGCGCCAGCCGCGCCGCGGCCTCCTCCTCGGTCTCACCCTCGGTGACGTCGACCACGAGCAGCTTCCGGGGGGGTGGCTCGTCCTGGTCCGCGAAGGTGCGCCCCTCGGCGCGAAGCTTCTCCACCTTGGCGTTGTAGGACTTGAGGTCCTTCGAGCCGGTGTCGGCCAGGATCTGGGTGCGCCGCTCCATCTCGTCGACCGCCCACTGCAGGGCGCGGGCCGCCTTCTGGGGATCGGTCACCACCGGGAGGAGCAGGTGCGGGATGTCCTCGTAGATGGAGAGCTCGGTCATCTTCGGGTCGACCATGATCATGCGCACCTGGTCCGGCGCGTGCCGGTAGAGGAGCGAGAGGATCATCGTGTTCAGGCCGACCGACTTGCCCGCTCCGGTGGTGCCGGCGATGAGCAGGTGGGGCATCTTCTGGAGGTCCACGCAGTAGGGGAGCCCCTCGATGTTCTTTCCGAGCGCCAGCGGCAGGAGGCCGGCCGCACGGTCGAAGGCGTCGCACTCGATGACGTCGCGCAGGTAGACGGTGGCGCGGTCCCGGTTCGGCACCTCGATGCCCACCACGCCCTTGCCGGGGATGGGGGCGATGATGCGGATGCGGATGGCCGACAGCGCCATGGTGAGCTCCTTGTCGAGATTCTCGATCCTCGAGAGCTTCACCCCCGCCACCGGCATGAACTCGTAGAGCGTGACCACCGGCCCGGGCCGGATGTGGCGGATGGCGCCGTCGACGCCGTGCTGCCGGAGCGTCGAGACGATGATCTCGGCCACCTTCTGCATCCCGGCCTCGTCGAGCTCCCCCTTGGGCTGTTCGTGGCGCGTGAGCAGCCCCACCGAGGGGAGCTGGAAGACCTCGCCCGACTGCATGAAGGCGAACTCGGGCGCGTCCTTCGACTTCTTCTTCTTGCCCCGCTCCTGCATGGCGGTCGAGACCACGATCTCCGGACGGCCCGGGCCCCCCGCGATGGGAAGCGGCTCGGGCGTGGGCTCCGGCGGGATCGCCGAGACCACCATCGGCAGCGGCGTGGGGATGGGCTCCTCGCCCTTCTCCTCCCGGGCGCGACGGCGCTTGCGGGGAAGCCCTTCCTCGTCCTCCTCGGAGGTGGCCCAGGCCGGCTCGTCGTCGAGACGACCGCGCTTCTTCTCGCGAACGAGCGCGCCGGCCATGGCGCGCCCCTCCCGCTCCTCGCCGGAGACGGCCTCGACCACGGCCGAGGCGGCGATCTCCTCCTCGTGGGCCCGCTGGGCGGCCTCCTCGGCGCGCATCTCGGCCACGGCGGCCCGGTGCCGGTCGATGGCCTGGGCGATCCGGTGGACCGACCAGCTCCAGGCGGCGCGGAGCGCGGCCCAGGTGACCGCCCAGACCCGCTGGACCTTGACGTCGGTGGCGACGATGAGCGCCACCACGGCGCCGGACCCCACCACGAGCGCGGTGCCGACCGAGCCCACGAGCGCCTCGGCGCGGGTGCAGAGCAGCTGCCCGACGAGACCGCCCGGGGCGAAGCTGGCGAGGCCGCGGCCGGAGAGGAAGAGGTGGGCCAGGGTGGCGATGGAGGCCGTCAGGACGGCATAGGCGGCGGATCCCACCAGGGTCACCCGGGGTGACTGGCCGCGGAAGAGGGCGATGGCGGTGACGACGAGGGCGACGGGGAGGACGAGGGCCGAGAAGCCGAGGACCTGGTAGAGCGCCCGCGCCACGTGGTGCCCCACCGGGCCGACCAGGTTCGAGGCGGGGGGGACGTCGTGGGCGATGAGCTGGCCGTCGAGGGCCGAGAAGGTGACGAGCGAGATGGCGAGCGCCGTGCCCAGCGCGAGCAGCGCCACGGCCACGATGTCCCGCCCCATTCCCGTCCGTCCGGAGCCATCCTCCCGGCTCCGCTCGGGCTTCCGGTTCAGCTTCTGCTTTCCCATGGATCCTCGGCGATATCGCGGGTGTAGGGGCGCAGGACGCCCCCGGAGCCGACGATATCGTCAGAGCGCGGTGGGTCAATTTTTCGGCCTGGATCAGCGGCTTGCGCGGGTCCGGGCATCGGGGCTACCTTGGTCGGCTCCCTATGGACGTCCGCTGTGAACGCTGCCGGGAAGGGTATGTCGTCGACGACGCCCGGGTCCCCGAGGCGGGGGTCAAGGTCGCCTGCCCGAAGTGCGGCCACGGGTTCCTCCTGCGCAAGCGGGTCCTCGCGGTCGCCGTACCCCTGAAGGCGGGCGACGGGGAGGCCCCGGTGCCGATCACGGACTTCGCCCCCGCCGAGGGTGGAGCGGTCTCCCCGGGGGCCGGGGCCGATCGGGCCGAGTGGCGCCTCCGGAAGGGCTCCGGCGCGGTCTTCCCTTTCCGCGAGCTCTCCACGCTCCAGCGCTGGATCGTGGAACGGAAGGCTTCGGCCGACGACCAGGTCGCCGCGGGCGGTGCCGGCGAGGACTGGCGGCGGCTCGGCGACATCCCCGAGCTGCGGAGCTTCTTCGCGGTGCTCGAGCGGCCGGCGCGCGACGAGGCGCCACGGGCGGAGATCCCCCCGTCGCCGGGTACCGAGGACCCCGCCTGGGCCCAGGACCCCGGACCACCCCCCCGGGTGACCGCGTCCCTCCCGCCCCTCCCCAGGCGGAGGCGCCGCATCGTCTGGGTGGCCCTGCTCGCCCTGGGGCTCCTCGTCGTGGCGGCGGGGACCGTCTTCCTCCGGCGCAAGGCGGACGCCGATGCCATCACGCTGGCCGCCGCCGGCCCGCCGCCGGTTCCCGCGGCCGTTCCCGCGCCGGTCGCCGTGAAGCCGGTCGACCCTGCGCCCCCCCCGCCCGCGGCGATGCCCACCGCCCCGTCCGGGCCGGCCACCTCGGTCGACGCAGGTACCGCTTCCCCGTCCGGTCCGCACCCGGAAGGGGATGGTGCCGCCGCTCCGGCCCCACCGGCCACCCCGGCGCCCTCCGCCCCGGCGCCGGTCGTGCGGGCCGCCCCGAGGGACGAGGCCGGGGCCGCGCTCCGCGGCGTGCTGGCACGGGCGAGGGAGCAGCGGGAGCGGGGGCGGTGCGAGGAGGCGCTCGACCTGTACGGGCAGGCGCTCGCCATCGACGGACGCAACGCCACGGCCCTCGCCGGGCGCGGGGCGTGTTATCTGGATCTCTCGCGGTACGCCCAGGCGGAGGCCAGCTTCGAGGGTGCCCTCGATTCCGACCCCCGCAACGCCGAAGCCCTCTTCGGCCTGGCCGAGACCTACCGCTACATGGGAAGGAAGGCCGAAGCCGTGGCCGGTTACGAGAAGTTCCTGGCCGTTCGGCCCACCGGAGACGATGCCGCCGCCGCCCGGCGGCTCATCAGCCAGCTCAAGGAGTGAACGACATGTCGGACACCGTCAAGCCCTCCCACACCGAGGACGACTACTTCGCGAAGGAAGACGCCGAGAAGAAGCGGAAGCTCGCGCAGAAGGTCCACCGGGACATGGCCGCCGAGGAGGCCAAGCGCCTGCGCGACCTCCACCACGGCCACTGCCCGGGCTGCGGCCAGCAGATGCACGAGGTGAAGCTGCGCGAAGTCCCCGTCGACGTCTGCTTCGCCTGCAACGGCATCTTCCTGGAGCACGGCGAGATCGAGGCGTTCCAGCACCAGATCAACGAGGGGCGTCGCGGCGTCGTGGCGGCCATCCTCAACTGGCTGAAGCCCGACCCGTCCCACCAGTAGGCCCGATGGCGCTCTCGCTCGACGAGGTCCGGCGCATCGCGGCGCTGGCGCGGCTGCGGCTCTCCCCCGAGGAGGAGACGCGGCTCGCCGGCGAGCTCTCGGCCATCCTCGACTACGTCCGGCAGCTCGAGGAGCTCGACGTCTCCGGCGTCGAGCCGATGACCCATGCCCTGGCCGCCGGGGAGACCCCCTTCCGCGAGGACGTGCTGCTGCCCTGCCTCCCGCCGGAGGAGGCGCTCGCCAACGCGCCGGCCCGGGCCGGGAGCTGCTTCCAGGTTCCCAGGATCCTCGAGTGAGCCTTCCCGGGATCCTGGACCGGTCGCTCACCGACCTGTCCCGCGCGCTGGAGCGGCGGGAGGTCTCCTCCGAGGAGGTGACGCTCGCCTCGCTCTCGCGCATCGAGGCCACCGACGGGAGGCTGCACGCCTTCCTGCGCGTCGCGCCGGAGCGGGCCGTCGCCGACGCCCGCGCCGCCGACGCCCGGCGCGCCCGGGGCGAGGCGCGCTCCCGCCTCGACGGCATCCCCATCGCGCTGAAGGACATCTTCCTCACCAGGGGGCTCGAGACCACCTGCGGCTCGCGCATCCTCGAGGGGTTCGTCCCGCCCTTCGACGCCACCGTGGTGGAGCGGCTCGCCGCCGCCGGCGCCGTGGTGCTCGGCAAGCTCAACATGGACGAGTTCGCCATGGGCTCCTCCAACGAGAACAGCGCCTTCGGCCCGTGCCGCAACCCGTGGGACCTCGAGCGCACGCCCGGGGGCTCGTCCGGCGGGAGCGCGGCGGCCGTGGCGGCCCGGCAGGTCTTCGGGGCGCTCGGAACCGACACCGGAGGCTCGATCCGGCAGCCGGCCTCGCTCTGCGGCGTGGTCGGGGTGAAGCCCACCTACGGCCGGGTCTCCCGCTACGGCGTCGTCGCCTTCGCGAGCTCGCTCGACCAGGTCGGCCCCATCGCGCGGACCGTCCCCGACGCGGCCACCCTCCTCGGGGCGGTGGCCGGCCACGATCCCCGCGACCAGACCTCCTCGACCCTTCCGGTTCCCGACTACCTCGAGGGGCTGGAGGGGGGCGCGCGCGGGCTGCGCATCGGCGTCCCGCGGGAGTGGTTCCAGGGCGGCTCGGAGGCCGGCGTCGAGCGGCGGGTCCGTGAGGCGCTCGCCGCCTACGAGGCCATGGGGGCGACCCTGGTCGACGTCGAGCTGCCCCATGCGAAGTACGGGGTGGCCGCCTACTACCTGGTGGCGCCGGCCGAGGCCTCGTCCAACCTGGCGCGCTACGACGGCGTGCGCTTCGGCCTGCGCGCCCCCGCACGAACGCTGGGTGAAATGTACGGCGAGACCCGCGACAGGGGCTTCGGCGCCGAGCCCAAGCGGCGCATCATGCTCGGGACCTACGCGCTGTCGGCCGGCTACTACGACGCCTACTACCTGCGGGCCCAGAAGGTCCGCACGCTCGTCCGGCGCGACTTCGACCGCGCCTTCGAGCGCTGCGACCTGGTGGCCGGTCCGGTCTCGCCCACGGTGGCCTTCCGGCTCGGCGAGAAGGTGGCCGACCCGCTCCAGATGTACCTGGCCGACGTCTTCACCATCTCCTGCAACCTGGCGGCGCTCCCCGGGCTCTCGGTGCCGGCCGGGCTTCACCCCGAGTCCGGGCTGCCCATCGGGCTGCAGCTCGTCGGACGCCCCTTCGACGAGGCGACGATGCTGCGGGCCGCCCGCGCGCTGGAGCGGGAGATGGGCCCCGCGCCCGCACCGGGGGCCATCGGATGAGCGCGCCCACCCGCCGCGTCGCGGTGATCGTCTGGGCCGGCCTGGTGGCCACGCCGGTCCTCTTCGCCGGGGTGGCCCTCGTCACCGCGCCGCCGGGCGACCTGCGCACGCCCGGGCTCGCCGGGATGTTCCGATTCATGGCCGCGGCGGTGGTGGGGCTCGGGCTCCTCCTCTCCCGCGTCCTGCCCCCCCGCATCCGCTCCCGCGATCCGGGGACGCGGGACACGGTCGCCTTCGCCCGGCTCCTCGTGGCCTGGGCGATCCTGGAGGGAGCGGCCATGTTCCCGCTCGTGGCCGAGATCGTCACCGGCGACCCGGTGCTCCTCGCGGTCGCCGCCGTGCCCCTGGCAGCGCTCGTCGCCCTCTTCCCGACCGAGCGGCGCTGGAGGGGGAACGCCGTGCAGCCCTTCCCGAGCGCGCCTTCGGGCAGGACGGATCGGTCGGCATGAGCGGCTGGCAGCTCGTCATCGGACTCGAGGTCCACGCCCAGCTCCTCACCCGGAGCAAGATCTTCTGCGGCTGCCCGACCACCTTCGGCGCCGAGCCCAACGCCCACGTCTGCCCGGTCTGCCTGGGGATGCCCGGGGTGCTGCCGGCCCTGAACCGGCAGGTGGTCGAGTTCGCGGTCCGCACCGGCCTCGCGCTCGGCTGCGCCATCCAGGAGAAGAGCGTCTTCGCGCGGAAGAACTACTTCTACCCGGACCTCCCCAAGGGCTACCAGGTGAGCCAGTACGAGCTGCCCATCTGCCAGGGCGGCGAGGTCGAGTTCGCGCTCGACGGGGCCGAGCGGCGGGTGCGGCTCACCCGCATCCACATGGAGGAGGACGCCGGCAAGAACCTGCACGGCGTGGCCGCCGACGGCTCCTCGGGCGTCGACCTGAACCGCGCCGGCGTGCCGCTGCTCGAGATCGTCTCCGAACCGGACATCCGCTCCATCGACGAGGCGGTCGAATACTTGAAGGCGCTGCGCGCGGTCCTCATGTACCTCGGCGTGAACGACGGCAACCTCGAGGAGGGTTCGTTCCGCTGCGACGCCAACGTCTCGGTCATGCCGGTGGGCTCCACGGTCCTCGGCACCCGCTGCGAGATCAAGAACATGAACTCCTTCCGCTTCCTGCGGCAGGCCATCGAGTACGAGATGCGTCGCCAGGTGGAGATCCTCGAGGGGGGCGGGAAGATCGTCCAGGAGACCCGCCTCTTCGATCCGCAGCGCGGCGAGACCCGCTCGATGCGCTCGAAGGAGGAGGCCCACGACTACCGCTACTTCCCCGAGCCCGACCTGCCGCCGGTGCGGGTCCCGGCGGCCTGGATCGAGGAGGCGCGCCGCGCGCTGCCCGAGCTTCCGCGGGCCCGGGCTGCCCGGTACCAGCGCGACCTGGGGCTCTCCGCCTACGACGCGGCGGTGCTCACCGCCGACCGGCGGACGGCCGAGTTCTTCGACGCGGCGCTCGTCGCGCGCGGGGGCGGGGCCGAGGCGGCCAAGCGGATCGCCAACCTGATCAACGGGGAGGTGGCCCGCCTCGCCAACGAGGCCGGCTCCGGGGCGCCGCAGGGCAAGCTCGCGCCGGCCGCCCTCGCCGGGGTGGTCCGGCTCGTCGACGAGGGGGTCATCGGCGGCCCCGGGGTGCGCCAGGTGATCGAGGAGCTCTTCCGCGAGGGAGGCGACCCGCAGGCGATCGTGGCGGCGCGCGGGCTGGCCCAGGTGTCGGACGAGTCGGCGGTCGAGGCCGCGGCCGACGCGGTCATCGCCGCGAGCCCGGACGAGGTGGCGCGCTACCGTGCCGGCAACGCCAAGCTCCTCGGCTTCCTCGTCGGCCAGGTGATGAAGGGCATGAAGGGCAAGGGCAACCCGGCGGTGGTGAACGCGGTGCTCCGGCGCAAGCTGGGGAGCCCCTGATGGCCTGGGCGGGCTGGGGCGCGGGGCCGGCCGGGGCCGGGTCGGCCGGGGGACCGAGCCGCTGGTTCCTCGTCGTGCTGCTCGTCCTCTCGGTGGTGGTGGCCGGCGTGCTGCTGCGCGACCGGCACTGGCTCGAGGGGGGCGTGGCGGCGGCGGGCGCGGCCTACTTCGGCCTGCGGGCCTCGGGGCGCCTGGGCCGGCGGGGAGGGGATCGATCGTGACCGAACGTGAAGTGCTTCGCCCGGTGCTGTACGACGACGGCAGGGACGAGGTGCGGCTGCTCGACCAGCGGCTGCTCCCCTCCGAGGAGACCTGGCTCGCCCTCGTCACCGCCGAGGAGGTCGCCGACGCCATCCGCACGCTGGCGGTGCGGGGCGCCCCGGCCATCGGCGTGGCGGCGGCCTACGGCCTCGCCGTCGAGGCCCGGCGCGGCGCCTCGCCCGAGCGGCTCCGCGAGGCTGCGGCGCTGATCGCCCGGGCCCGCCCCACCGCGGTGAATCTGGAATGGGCGGTGCGGCGCATGTCGCGCCGGATCGGCGAGCCGGCCGCGGCGATCCTGGCCGAGGCCCATGCCATCCGGGACGAGGACGAGGCCGCCTGCCGCCGCATCGGGGCGCTGGGGGCACCGCTCCTCCCGCCCGGGGCCCGCGTGCTCACCCACTGCAACGCCGGCGCGCTGGCCACCGCCGCCTACGGCACCGCGCTCGGGATCGTGCGCGCCGCCCACGAGGCCGGCCGGCTCGAGCACGTCTTCGCCGACGAGACCCGTCCCTTCTTCCAGGGGGCGCGCCTCACCGCCTGGGAGCTGCAGCGCGACGGCATTCCCGTCACCCTCCTCACCGACGGGATGGCCGGCTGGCTCATGCAGCGCGGGGAGATCTCCTGCGTGGTGGTGGGGGCCGACCGCATCGCCGCGAACGGCGACGTGGCCAACAAGATCGGCACCTACGGGCTCGCCGTGCTGGCCCGCCACCACGACCTCCCGTTCTACGTGGCCGCCCCCTGGAGCACCTTCGACCCGTCCCTCTCCACCGGAGCCGGCATCCCCATCGAGGAGCGCCCCTCCGAAGAGGTGGTGCGGATCTTCGGGCGGCTGGTCGCGCCGGAGGGGGTCCCGGCCCGCTACCCGGCCTTCGACGTCACCCCGGCCGGGCTCGTCACCGCCATCGTCACCGAGCGGGGCGTCCTGCGGGCCCCGTACGGCCCGGCCATCCGGGCGCTGGCCGGCTAGCCGGTTAGATCGGATCGGCGTGCCCTCCGACGGAACCCCGCGACACCGCGTCACCCGCATGCCCGGTTCGGGCCGGGAGATCCTCTCCATCGGCCTGCGCACCGCGCCGCTGCGGGACGTCTACCACTCGCTCCTCACCACCACCTGGGCCCAGTTCTTCGCGCTCGTGCTCGTCGTCTACCTGGGCGCGAACCTGCTCTTCGCGTGCGGCTACCTCGCCATCGGCGACGGCATCGAGGAGGCCCGGCCGGGGAGCTTCACCGACGCCTTCTTCTTCTCGGTCCAGACCATGGCCACCATCGGCTACGGCAAGATGGCGCCCCGGGGAATCTGGGCCAACCTGCTCGTGACCCTGGAGGCGCTCGTCGGGCTGCTCGGGCTCGCCCTCGTCACCGGCCTCGTCTTCGCCAAGTTCTCCCGCCCCACCGCGCGGGTCATCTTCAGCCGCAACGCCGTCATCGCCCGCTTCGACGGCGTCCCGTCGCTCCTCGTCCGGATGGCCAACGAGCGCGGCAACCAGATCGCCGAGGCCCAGGCCCACCTCGTGCTGCTCCGGTCCGAGCGCACCCCCGAGGGGGAGGAGGTCCGGCGCGTCCACGACCTGCGGCTGCGGCGCAGCCAGTCGGCCTTCTTCGCCTTCACCTGGCTCGTGGTGCATCCGATCACCCCCGAGAGCCCGCTCTTCGGAGAGACCGCCGAGAGCCTGCGCGCGAAGGACGTCGACCTGGTCGCCTCGATGACCGGGCTCGACGAGACCCTCTCGCAGTCCGTGCACGCCCGGCACGCCTGGAGGCCGGACCAGATCCTCTGGGGCCAGCGGTTCGCCGACGTCCTCGTGACGCTCGAGGACGGACGGCGCGCCATCGACTACCGCCGGTTCCACGACGTCGAACCGGACGGCGGCGGCTGATATCCTCGCTTCCTCCAACCTCGAGGTGTGTCCATGGCCGCTGCCCGAAGGAAGCCCGCAAGGAAGATCCCGGCGCACAAGCCGGGGAAGAAGGTCCTCGGCATCGACGTCGACGCCTACGCGCGGCAGCTGCTCGCGGAGAGCGGCGGCGACGTGAAGAAGGCCAAGCGGGAGCTCGAATCCGCGCTCGGCGGGCTCCGCGATCACCTCCACGCCTACATGGAGGTGAAGATGCGGGCCGTGAAGCTCGACTCCTAGGGGGCCCGGGACGGCTGCGAGAGGAACCTCTCCACCGCCGGGAAGAAGGCGTCCGGGTTCTCGCAGAACGGCCAGTGGCCGGCGTCGGGCACCACGAGCAGCTCCCCGTGCTGCAGCCCGGAGAGCCACTCCTGCTCCACCTCGGGCGCCCCCCGTTCGGTCTGCCCCCAGGCGAGGAGCACCGGCAGGTCGAGCGAGGGGAGGCGGGGGCGCCAGTCCCAGTCTCCGAGCGACGGGTAGATCCGCTCCAGCCAGTCGGGGATCCAGCGCTCCGGGAACTCGTTCGGCAGGTCGCAGGCGTCGAGCGGGACGAGGTCGACGTTCTCCTTGCGGGCCAGCTGCTGGGGCAGGAGGTAGTGGCGCATCCACTCGCGGGCGTAGGTGCGGGGATCGGAGCGGTGGACCTTGCCGGCGCGGAGCGCGCCGAGCCGCGTGGATCCCGGGGGGCGGATCATCTCTCCCAGGGTGGGCATCTCGGTGTCGTGCCAGGGGATCCGGCGCGCCGCGAAGGCGCCAACGAGCACGAGCCGCGCCACCGCGTGCGGGTGCTCGAGCGCGTGCAGCAGCGCCACCGCCGAGGAGTAGGAGTGCCCGAGCACGGACGGCCGGTCGAGATCGAGGTGGCGCCGCAGCGCCTCCAGGTCGGCCACGTCGAAGCCGACCCCGAGCCGGCTCCGGTCCTCCACCGGCGAGGAGCGTCCCCGGCCGCGCAGGTCGTAGGAGACGATCCGCCGGCCGACGCCGAGCGGGCGCATCGGGGCGGCCACCCAGGACCCGTTCGGGACGACGAGCGCCGGACCGTCCGATCCCTGGATCGCGTAGGCGATCCGGATGCCTGGCTCGACTTCTAGGGTTCCCTGCCGCACGCTTCCTCGCTCTCCGGGGGCGCTACCGTATCCAATCCCGTGGCGAACGGCACGGCCACGTGAGGGTAACCTCCGGGTTTCCTTGACAGGATGTGGGGGGCGATCGTATAGAACCGCCCTTCCGGAGGCCAAGGCCCCGCAGCGCGAGTTCGCGCCGGGGGAGTAACCCGAGAGCATTCCGAAGTTTTTTTCACGAAGGAGCGGCTCGATGTATGCGGTGATCCAGACCGGTGGCAAGCAGTATCGCGTTTCCAAGGGCGACAAGCTCCGCGTGGAGCTCCTCGAGGGCGACGTGGGCAAGAAGCTCTCCTTCGACGCGCTGCTCGTCGGCGGCGAGGGCGAGGCCAAGGTGGGCAAGCCCACCGTGACCGGCGCGGCCGTACAGGGCGAGATCGTCGCCCACGGGCGCCACGCCAAGGTCATCCACTTCCGCAAGAAGAAGGAGGGCTGGACCAAGAAGCGCGGTCACCGTCAGCCCTTCACCGAGGTCGTCATCACCGAGGTCCGCGGCTAGCCAGCCCCGAAGGAAAGGGAACAAGAAATGGCTCACAAAAAGGGACAGGGCTCCAGCCGCAACGGGCGTGACTCCGCCGGGCAGCGCCGCGGCGTGAAGGTCTACGGCTCGGAGAGCGTCATCGCCGGCAACATCCTCGTCCGCCAGGTGGGAACGCTCTTCCACCCCGGCCAGAACGTCGGGATGGGCAAGGACTTCACCCTCTTCGCCAAGGTGGACGGCACGGTGGAGTACCAGAAGACGCGCGGCGATCGCCGCGTCGTCAAGGTGGTGCCGAAGGCATAGCGCCCCGGCAGCCCCGGATGTCGCGAGCGCCGCGGAGCCTCAAGGCCCGCGGCGTTCGTCGTATGGAGGCCACGTGAAGTTCGTCGACGAGGTGCGGATCAAGGTCGCCTCCGGCGACGGAGGGAACGGCGCCGTGGCCTGGCGCCGCGAGAAGTTCATTCCGCGCGGCGGCCCGGCCGGCGGCGACGGCGGCTGGGGCGGCGACGTGATCCTGATCGTCGACCCGCAGATGAACACGCTGCTCGACTACCGCTTCATTCGCGAGCACCGGGCGAAGAGCGGGGAGCAGGGGCGCGGCTCCGACCAGAACGGCCTCTCCCAGTCCGCCCTCGAGCTGCGCGTGCCCCCGGGCACGCTGGTGAAGGACTCCGCCACCGGCGAGGTGCTCGCCGACATGGGCGAGGCCTGCCCGCGCTTCGTGATCTGCAAGGGCGGCCGCGGCGGCCTCGGCAACATGAACTTCGCCACCTCCACCAACCAGGCGCCGCGCTTCGCGCAGCCGGGAACGAAGGGGGAGGAGAAGGACCTGCAGCTCGAGCTGAAGCTGCTCGCCGACGTGGGCATCGTCGGCTACCCCAACGCCGGCAAGTCCACCCTGATCAGCCGCATCTCCAAGGCCCGCCCCAAGATCGCCGACTACCCGTTCACCACGCTGACGCCGAACCTGGGCGTGGTGGGCTGGCGCGGGAAGAGCTTCGTGGTCGCCGACGTGCCCGGGCTCATCGAGGGGGCCCACGCCGGGGCCGGCCTCGGCCACCAGTTCCTGCGCCACCTGGAGCGGACCAAGGTGCTCGTCCACCTGGTCGACCCGCTGGCACCGGGCGAGGGGCGCGCGCCGCGCGCCGACCTCGACGCCATCGACCGGGAGCTGGCCCTCTACTCGCGCGAGCTCGCGAAGAAGCCCCAGGTCATCGCGGTCACCAAGATGGACGTGCCCGAGGCCAAGGAGCGGTTCGAGGCCCTGAAGAAGAGCTTCGCCCGCAGGAAGAAGAAGCCCCTCATCCTCGCCATCTCGGCCGTCACCGGCGAGGGGATCGACCCGCTGCTCGACGCCGTCGCCAAGGCGCTGCGCGGGGAGGACCCCGCCGTGGCGCGGCTCGCGAAGAAGAAGGTGGGGAAGCCCCGGGGCAAGGCGGCGCGGTGAGCGACTACCTCCTCCCGGAGCGCAAGGCGCGCATCGACGAGGTGGTCTCCCGCCGGACCCGGACCCTCACCGTGGTGATCGAGGCGCTCTGCGATCCGCAGAACGTGAACGCCGTGCTGCGCACCTGCGACGCCTTCGGGATCCAGGACGTCCACGTGGTCGAGGGGCCCATGAAGGGTTTCGACCGGAACAAGAAGATCTCCCAGAACGCCGACAAGTGGCTCGACGTCACCCGCTGGACGTCGACGCGGGAGTGCCTGACCGCGCTCCGGGCGCGCGGCTACGCGATCCACGTCTCCTGGCTGGGCGAGGGCTCGGTGGGGCTCTCCGACCTCGACTTCGCGGGGCCGGTGGCGCTCGTCTTCGGGAACGAGAGCCGGGGCGTATCCGACGACGCGCTCGCCATGGCCGACGCCCGCTTCGCCATCCCCATGCGCGGCTTCTCCCAGTCGCTCAACGTCTCGGTGGCCGCCGCGGTGACGCTGGCCCGGGCCATCGACCGGCGCGAGGCGCAGCGGGGACGGCACGGCGACCTCCCGGAGGTCGAGGCCGAGGTGCTCCGGCAGCGCTTCTACCTGCTGGCGGTGAAGCAGCGCTCGCGCATCGCCAAGGCCGAGGCGGTCGCCGACCGCCGGGCGCGCCACCGGCGCTGATCCATCCCCCCGTGGTTTCCCACCCCCGGAGCGGGGCCTTCCCGGCCACCGCGATTCTCCTTGTCCGCCCCATCTCGTTCATGATAATAGGAATCGTTCTCAACATCGAAGAGGCCCCGCCCACGCATGCGCCGACCGATCGTCCTGCTCCTGCTCGTCTCCCTCGCCCTTCCCACCCTGGCCGAGGAGGCCCCGCCCCCGGCGCCGCCTCCCGCCGCAGCGCCCCCCGCCGGCGACGACCGCCCCGCCACCCAGGCGGAGCTGAAGGCCCTCTCCGAGGAGGTCCGCCGCCTCAAGCTCGAGATGTCGGTCCCCGACGCCGTCACCTTCGGCTCCTACGCCGGCATGGGCATGGGGGCCTCCAAGGTTCACTACCAGCCGAAGGGGCTCTCCATCGGCGGCTACGGCGAGTTCGTCTACACGAACTACGCCGACGACCGCGCCGACGTCGCCGAGATCCTCCGGCTCGTCCTCTACGTGGGCTACCGGTTCAGCGACCGGATCGTCTTCAACTCGGAGATCGAGTTCGAGCACGGGGCGAGGGAGATCGGGATCGAGCTCGCCTACTTCGACTTCAAGCTGCTCGACCCGCTGCAGCTCCGGGTGGGCAACGTGCTCCTGCCGGTGGGGTTCCTGAACGAGAACCACGAGCCCATCTTCTTCTACGGCGTCTACCGGCCCTTCGTGGACCGGGTCATCATCCCCACCACCTGGAACCAGAATGGCATCGGCGTCTACGGCGACGTGGGGCCGCTCCGTTACAAGGCCTACCTCGTCACCGGCATGAACGCCTTCGGCACCGAGCCGCTCGAGGCCGGTACCTGGGTCCGCAACGCGCGCACCGGCGCCTTCGGTCCGGCCCGGACCTGGGCCGGCGTGGGCAGCGTCAACGTCGACGTGGGGCCGGCCACCTTCGGCGGCAGCTTCTACGGCGGCAACGCCGGGCAGGGGAAGAAGGACGCCGCCGGCGCCACCGTCTCCCCCTGGATCCTGATCGGGGAGGTCCACGCGCTCGTCGCCTGGAAGGGGCTCACCGCCCGCGCCATCGTGGCCTGGGGCTCCCTCTCGGAGGCGGGGAGGGTCTCGGAGATCCTGGGCAAGGCCCCCGAGGCCTACATCGGCAGCGCCTCCTGGGGCGGCTACGTGGAGGCGGGATTCGACGTCCTCACGCTGGTCGGCTCCTCCATGTCGCTCTCGCCGTACCTCCGCTTCGAGGCCTTGAACACCCAGTCGGCGGTGCAGGGAGCGGGGGTGCTCGACCCGGCCAACGACCGGCGGGTGATCACCACCGGGATCGACTTCAAGCCCATCGCGCAGGTGGTGGTGAAGGCCGACTGGCAGCAGGTGAAGACCATGGCCTCCCAGACCTTGCAGCAGTGGGACCTGGGCATCGGGTTCGTCTACTGACGCGCAGATGACCCGCCTCCTCGTCACCCTCGCCCTGGTCGCCTGGAGCGCCGCCGCGCGCGCCGACGGGCCGGCCGCCGGCAAGCCCGACCCGCTCCGGGCGATCTTCCCGGACGCCGACCGGTTCGACGCCGCCGACGTCCTCCTCTCCGAGGACATGGCGAGGAAGCTCGACACGCTCGCCCGCTCCCGCATCCCGGAGCGGATGGTCACCTTCTACACGGCGCGGCGCGCCAACGAGGTCCTCGGCTACGGGGTGCTCCAGAGCCACGTGGTCCGCACCAAGCGCGAGACGCTGCTCGTGGCCTTCGAGCCCGACGGCCGGATCCGGCGCATCGTGGTGATCTCCTTCCTCGAGCCGCCCGAGTACAAGCCATCGGAGCGCTGGCTCGGGCAGTTCGCGGGCAAGGGTTCCGCCGACCGGCTCGCCGTCGGCGACGACCTCGCCCCCATCTCCGGATCGACGCTCTCGGCGCGCGGGGTGTCGGAGCAGGCGCGCTGGCTGCTGCACGCGCTCCAGATGGCCCGGGAAGCGAGGAAGGTGCCGTGAGGTTCCTCGTGCAGCCCAGCCCGGCGGTGCTCGACCGGGCCCGTCCCCCGGTGCGGGCCTTCCTGGCCTTCGCGGTGCTCCTGCTCGTGGGCTGGATCGCCTCCCGCGCCGCCCACGGGGCGCTGACGCCGGAGGGGCTCTCCCGCATCCTCGAGCCGTTGCCCGGGGAGCGATTCGGGCCGGTGGCGCTCTGGGAGGAGGTCCACCAGGGGGCCTTCCTCTACGGCTTCCTGCTGCTCACGGTGGGCTCGCTGCTCGTGGTCTGCCCGGTCTCCCCCGGGGTGCGCAACGGCCTGCTTGCCGTCGCGACGGCGGCGGCCCTCGTCGACCTGCTCGCCCCCTTCCTGCCGGTCGCCTGGCCCGGATTCCCGGGATGGGCGCCGCTGCGGATCGGGGCCTTCGGCCTGGCCATGGCGGCGCTCCTCGCCGCGGTCGTCCTCGCCTGGGTGACCTTCGGCCGGGAACCGAGGCGGACCGATGGTTGATCCCCGGATGGCCCGCTTCTCCCTGCCGGTCGCCGCCTTCGCGACCATGGTCGCCCTCGTCATGGCCACCGGCGCCGTCCTCTTCGCGCGCAAGATCGGTTTCGACGGGGGGCACGTCCGGGCCTTCTTCCTCGGTTCGGAGGCCGGCTTCGCGCCCCCGCGCTCGCTCGCCGGCCTGCTCGAGGTGGCCGTCCCGCACCTGCTCGCCGTGCCGCTCCTGCTCCTCGTGACGCTCCACCTCGTGGCCTTCGCCTTCGGGGCGAGGCGGCGCCCCTTCTCGCTCCTCGCCGGGATCACCTGGGGCTGCGCGGCAGCGGGGATCGGGGCCGGGTTCGCCATCCGCTTCGCCTGGCCCTGGCTCGCGCCCATCAAGGTGGCCGCGTTCGTGGGGTTCCAGGCGACGATGCTCGCCTGGCTCCTCCTCCTCGTGGCGGCCCTGCTGCCCGCCTCCGGCCGCGACCCGCGCCCCGGCTTCACGGGGACGGCGGACGCGCCACCTCGAGCCGCACGCTGAGCCCGGGCGAGGCGACCACCTCGTTCGCCGCGGTCACGATCACCGCCGCCGCCCCGCTGCGCGCCACCAGCGCGAGCCCCTCCTGCCCGCCCAGCACGAACACCGCCTTGCCGAGGATCTCCGCCTCGAGCGCGGTCGGCGCGAGCACGCTCGCCTGCCGGCTCGCCGTGGCCGGGCGGCAGGTGCCGGTGTCGATGAGGTGGTGGTACCGCCTCCCCTCCAGGACGAAGAAGCGCTCCGAGTCACCGCTCGTGGAGAAGGCCGCGTCGGAGACCGTGAGCCAGGCGAAGGGCTCGTCCGGCGCGCCGCGCGGGTCGCGGACGCCCACGCGCCAGGGGCGGCCACCGCGCGTCCCCGCGGCGTAGAGGTCGCCGCCGGCCTGGACCGTGAAGTCCCGGAGCCCCGCCCGTCGCAGCGACGCCACCGCCCGGTCGACCCCCCAGCCCTTCGCGATCCCACCGAGCCCCACCTGCATCCCGGCCCGCCGGAGCAGGGCCGTGCAGGGGGCATCGGACGCCGGCGTGGCGAGCGGCACGATCTCGAGCTCGCGCCAGGAGACGAGCGGGCAGGCCTTCGCGACCTCCGCGTCGGACGGCAGGCGCGGGGGCTCCCCGTCGCCGAAGCGCCACACGCTCCGCAGCGCAGCCCAGGTGGGATCGAAGAGGCCGCCGGTCCGCTCCGCGCCGTCCCGCCCGGCCCGGAGCACCTGGCAGAGGTCGCCGGGGAGGGGAACCGGCCGCCCCGACCCCGCCGCGCCGTTCAGCGCCGCGAGGGGCGACCCCGGGCGCCACTCGTTCATCGCCTCGTCGACCCGCGCGAAGACCGCGAAGGCCGCGTCGACCGCCGCCACGATCTCCGGAGTCGGCGGGGCGGCGACGGCGATGGTGACCACCGTGGACATGGCGGGCCGGGTCTCGGCGTAGAGCGCTCCCGCCCCGGCCGGCGGCGTCGGCAGCGCTGCGCAGGCCGAGAGGAGCGGGAGCAGGAGGAGGCGGCGGGCCAAGGCCGCTTTCCTAGGGCGGCGCCGGGGGGAGCGCAGTACCATCGTCGGCGCCGGCATGGGCGAGCTCACCCACCTGGAGCACGCGGTGCTCCACGCCTTCCTCGCCGGGGACCACCCGGCGCTCGAGGCGCTTCGCGACCAGCTCTCCGGGCTCGCGGTGGTCCACCGGATCGCCACGCCGACGAGCTTCGCCACCGTGCTCCGACCCGGACGCGGGGCGCCGCGCGCCCCCGTCGCGGCGGCACGGGTCGTCCTCGACGACCTCCACGCCGCCGTTCCCGGGCTGCCGGGCGGTGCCGGGTTCGCGCTCTTCGTGGAGGACGGATGGCTCGCTCGGCTGGAAGGGGCGACCTTCGGCGACGAGCCCTGGCCCCCCGACCTGGCGGGCTTCACCCTCCACCACGACGATCCGGAGCGCGACCTCTCCGACCTCGACCCGCCGGAAGGCTAGGCGAGGTCCCGCGGCGCCGGGGAGACCCGGGTGAGGAAGATGGGCCAGTGGCGCTTGTCGCCATAGAGGGGGCGGTACCGGTCCACGTTGTACATGGTGGGCACGTCCACGCGGCGCGGGCCGAGCGACGGGTCGGGGAGGTTGACCAGCTCGTAGCAGCCGTTCACGACGGCGCTCATGAGGCCGTGTGACCCGTCCATCAGCGCCTCGAGCGCCATGGTACCGAAGGTGGAGGCCACCAGCTTGTCGAGGAAGTCGGGCTCGCCGGAGCGCAGGTCGTAGGTGAGGTCGGAGACGACGGTCTCCTCCCCGGTGCGGATCTGGATCTCCTCCGAGAGCACCTCGGCCACGCTGGCCTTCTTGCGCCGTCCCAGCGCGTCGGCACGCCCGAACTCCTGCACCTGGTAGCCCTTCCAGGTGGCCCCCTCGGAGAGGATCACGAGCGCGTAGTTGGAGGGGTTCTCCCGCTTCTCGGTGACGAGCAGGTGGATGAGCTTCTCGAGGTCGACCGGGTACTCGGGGATGACGCAGCGGTTGGAGGTGACGTGGGCCGAGTAGAGCGCGGTGAAGCCGGCGTCCCGGCCGAAGACGCGGAAGATGCCCAGCCGCTCGTGCGACCCGATGGTGGTCCGCTGCCGGTCGATGGCGGCGGTGGCCCGGGTGATGGCGGTGGAGAAGCCCACGCAGTACTCGGTGCCCTGCACGTCGTTGTCCATCGTCTTGGGGATGCCCATCACCTTCACGCCCAGTCGATCGAGCTGGGCCGCCGACTTGAGCGTCCCGTCGCCGCCGATGGCGATGAGGGCGTCGATCCCGAGGGCCTCCAGGTTGGCGAGCACCTGGGGCGTCAGGTCGTAGGTCACGCCGCCCTTCCCCTCGCTCGAGGGGAGGCTCTTGCCGACGAGGTGCCGGGGGAGGTTGCGGACCTTGGCGGGGCCGACCCGGCTGGTGTGGAGGAAGGTCCCGCCGTGCCGGTCGATGGTCCGGCAATTGTCCCGGTTCAGCTCGATCACGTAGCGCGCCCGGCTGGCCGGATCGTCGAGGTCGAGGTGGGTGAGCCCCTCGAACCCCTTGCGGATGCCCACCACCTCGAGCCCCCGCTCCCAGCCCCGGTAGACCACGCTCTTGATGACCGAGTTCAGGCCCGGGACGTCGCCGCCGCCAGTCAGGATGCCGATTCGCCGCTTCTTCATGCCCCGAGTCTAGCTGCGCCGGCCATCCGGGGGCGAGCGAACTTCCCCGCGGTCAGAGGCTCAGGGCGACCTGCAGGCCGCCCACGAAGGCGTTCACGCCGGCGATCCCGTTCACGTTGAAGATGCCCTGCAGGTCGACGAGGACCGAGAGGGCGCCGGTCAGGACGAGGTCGTAGGTGAGCTCGACCCCCTCCAGGCCGCGGCTCCCCGACAGCGACGGCGAGTAGCGGCCGGCGTAGCCCGCCACCGAGACGGTGTCCTTCGGCCGCCCGTCGGCGAAGCCGTGCCAGGAGAGCCCCGCGATCCCGCCGAGCGGCGTGGGGTTCACCTCCAGGCGCGGCGTCCAGGTGAGCTGTCCCCACACGGTGAGGCCGCGGGCGCTCCCCATCCCTCCCTGCCGCAGGAGCATCTGCTGCCCCTGCACGTAGAAGCCGCAATTGCCCCTGGACACCGTTCCCGTTCCCAGCACCGGGAAGTCGTTCCCGTCGTACCAGCCGCCGATCGCGTAGAGCCCGGGGAGCTCGTCCGTCCCGGGCTTCGCCCCCGGGAGCCAGGAGGCCTGCGCCATCGCGTAGACGCCCCGGTTGCCCTCCCAGAGCTGCCAGGCGAACCCGTGCAGGTCGCCCCGGGCCGCGTACGGGTTGTTGCCGTAGAGCCCCGCCGCCACCTGGAACTGGTGGGCAATGGTCCAGACGCCCTGCAGCCCCCACTGGGAGGCGGGGCCGGGCGGGTAGGGCGGCTCGTCGAGGGTGAGCCAGCCCGCCATGAGGAGCGGCCCCACGTGGTTCAGCATCACCGGGAGGAACGCGAAGGTCATGGCCGGCTGGAGGCGCCCGGCGGCCAGCGTGAGTGCGCCGTCGAGGAGCACCTGCTGGAGGTAGAGCTCGTTCAGCCACACGTTCGTTTGCAGGTAGTTGACGCTCACCGGGAAGGGCCACGGCTCCTTCGACCACGCCCCGACCCCTCCCACGTAGAAGCCGAGCCCCTTCGGGCCACCGGCGATCTTGCCGATGTCGAGGGCGAACGAGAGCGACAGCGTCCCGCCCCACATCGGGCCGGGGACGGGATCCCCCGCGCCGGCGAAGAAGCTCCCGTAGAGGGACGCGCGCGGGGTCACGCCGGCGAGCTGGAGCTCCTGCCGGGTCTCGGCCCAGAACTCGGTGACGGCGGCGAGGGCGGCGTCGAACCAGTCGAGCCGGCAGTCCATCATGGTCTTGCGCGGGTCGGCGGGGCGCGGACAGCGCCGGGTCTCGATGCGGTAGCTCTCCGACATGCCGGCGGCGGGTTCCGGGTAGAGCTCGCCCGCGGCCCGGGTGCTCCCGGCCGGAGCCCCCGCGAGGGTGAGCCCCCCGAGCAGCAGGAGCCGCAGGCGCCCTTCCCGCGATAGGCTTCCGCGCATGGAGATTCTCTATCCCGTTTCCACGGCGGCACCCAGGGACAACGCGCTCGCGCACGGGTCGGTCACGGTCCTCGTCGACCGCGAGGTGCCCACGGCGCAGGAGGCAGGCTTCCTCGCCACCCTGGAGGGGCTTCTCGAGGCGTTCGGCCGCTTTCCCGGGACCACGGGGAGCCTGGTTTTCCGGCGCGAGGCCGCCGGCCAGGTGACGTTCTCGGTCCTGCAACGCTTCGCGACGGAGGCGGACCACGATGCCTGGCTGGCGTCGCCGGCCTTCGCCCGGTGGCGCGAGGCGGTCGCGCCGCCGGAACCTGCCCCGGGGCACGTGCGCCGCTACTCCGGGATGGAGGCCTTCTTCGTGTCGGCCCCGGCGCCCGACGCGCCACCGCGGTGGAAGATGGCGGTGGTGCTCTTCCTCGCGGTGATGCCCATGTCCCTCGCCATGTCCCGCTGGGTCGCGCCGGAGCTCGCGCACCTGTCCCTGTTCACCGGCTCGCTCCTCACCTCGGTGGGGATGGTGATCGCGATGACCTACGCCGTCGTCCCGCTCCTCACGAGGCTGTTCCAGCCCTGGCTCCAGCCGTCCACCCGGGCGAGGTGACCGCGGCGGCGCCCCACCGGTCGTCTACCCGGAGGAGCAACCGTCCCAGAACGCCTGGAGATCCGGCGCCAGCGGCCCCTCGAGTTCGAGCCGCTCCCCGGTCTCGGGATGGGGCAGCGCGAGGCGCCAGGCGTGCAGCGCATGGCGGGGCAGGCGGAGCAGGGCGTGGTCCGCGTCGCTCATTTCACGTTTCGTGAATCGGTCGAAGATCATCTCGTCCGGGCCGTAGATCTTGTCCCCCACCAGGTGCAGGCCGGCGTGGTGCAGGTGGGCGCGGATCTGGTGCTGCCGGCCGGTGCGGGGGTGGCAGGCCACCAGGGCCACCGGGACGCCGTCGGCGGCACGGCGGCGCCCCAGGACCTCGAAGCCGGTGCGCGAGGGGAGGCCGCCCTCGGCGACGTGCATGCGGACCTTCACCCCGCTCGACCCGGTGAGCGCCAGCGGCGCCTCCACCTCGAAGCGGTCCAGGGCGGGGTCGCCCTGCACGAGGGCCAGGTAGGTCTTCTCGACCCGGCCGGCCGCGAAGGAGGCCTTCAGGGCCCGGGTGAACTTCGGGGCGCAGCCGCAGGCCATGAGCCCGGAGGTCTCCCGGTCGAGCCGGTGGGCCGGGTCGACCTTGCGGGCCGGGTAGGCCGCCTTGGCGAGCGCGGTGAAGGTGTGCTCGGCGTAGCGGGCAGTCGGGTGGACCGGGAGGCCGGACGGCTTGTCGACGACCAGCAGGCGCGCGTCGTCGAAGATCACCCCGAACGCCATCGGCGTCTCCGGCTCGGGGTCCGCGTCCTTGAGGATCGCGAAGCGCATGCCCGCGGTGACCCGGGTGGCCGGCTTCAGGCGCGACGTCCCCTCGTGCTCGATGCGGGTCGCGATGAGCCGCTGGATGCGCTCCCGGGAGAGGCGCCGGATCTTCTCCTGGAGGTAGCGGTCGAGCCGCCACCCCGCGTAGTTCGGCTCGACGGTGAACGGTACCCGGACGACCGGCATGGCGGCGGAACATACAGGCCCCGGGAGGTACGGGGAAGTGCCCGTCATTGCGGGCCTTCTGTGTCCGGCCGGACCCGCCCTCTCTTTTCCAGACGAGGTCGTTGACCATCGCGACCGCGACGCATACAACCGGTTCCCGGCGTGAGGCGCGTCGCGATCATCATCCCCGCACGGTTCGGGGCAAGTCGCCTTCCCGGGAAGCCCCTCGCTGACATCCATGGAAAACCCCTGGTCGCCCACGTGGTGGAGCGCGCACGGGCTGCGCGGGGCATCGACGTGCTCGTGGTGGCGACCGACGACCAGCGGATCGCCGCCGCCGCCCGCGCGGCCGGCGCCGAGGTCTTCGTGACCGGGCCCGCCGAGACCGGCACCGACCGGGTGGCCATGGCCGCCCGGGCCATGCTGCCCCGCCCCACCATGGTGGTGAACCTCCAGGGCGACGAGCCGCTCATCGAGCCGGCGGCCGTGGAGGCCCTCATCCACGCCATGGACGAGGGAACCTCCGAGATGGCCACCATGGCCCGGCCGCTCGTGGACGGGGAGTGGGAGCGCCCCGAGGTGGTCAAGGTGGTCACCGACCGCCACGGCAACGCCCTCTACTTCTCCCGCGCCCCCATCCCGGCGCGCCGCGAGGCGGGGCCCTCGCCGCTGGCCCGGGCCCACGTGGGGATGTACGCCTACACCCCCGCCTTCCTGGAGCGCTTCGCGGCGCTCGAGCCGGGGCGGCTGGAGCGGGAGGAGCGGCTCGAGCAGCTGCGGGCGCTGGAGCACGGATTCCGGATCCGGGTCGTCGACACGACCTACAGCGGATTCGGCGTGGACACCGAGCAGGATCTGGAGCGGGCCCGCGCGATGGTGGCAGCGGGACGATAGCGGGGAAAGGGGACGGCCATGGTTCGGGGAAAGAAGACCAAGTTCGTGTTCGTGACCGGCGGCGTGGTGAGCTCGCTCGGCAAGGGGCTGGCGGCGTCGTCGATGGGCGCGCTGCTCGAGAACCGGGGCCTCGAGGTCACCCACCTCAAGCTCGACCCGTACATCAACGTCGACCCCGGGACGATGAGCCCGTTCCAGCACGGCGAGGTCTACGTCACCGACGACGGGGCCGAGACCGACCTCGATCTCGGTCACTACGAGCGCTTCAACAGCGCCAAGATGACCAAGAAGAACAACTACACCACCGGGCGCATCTACCAGGCCGTCATCAACAAGGAGCGGCGCGGCGAGTACCTGGGCAAGACCGTCCAGGTCATTCCCCACATCACCGACGAGATCAAGGCGGTCATCCGCGAGGCCGCCGACGGCGCCGACATCGTCATCGTCGAGGTGGGCGGCACGGTGGGCGACATCGAGTCGCTCCCCTTCCTCGAGGCCATCCGGCAGATGAAGTACGACGTGGGCGCCGACAACGTGGTGTACGTGCACCTCACGCTGGTGCCCTACATCGCCGCCGCCGGCGAGCTGAAGACCAAGCCCACCCAGCACTCGGTGAAGGAGCTGCGCGAGATCGGCATCCAGCCCGACGTGCTCCTCGCCCGCAGCGACCGCGAGATCTCGCGGGAGATGAAGGACAAGATCGCCCTCTTCTGCAACGTCGATCCCTCGGCGGTCTTCACCGCCCGTGACGTCTCCTCGATCTACGAGGTCCCCCTGGCGCTGCACAAGGAGGGGCTCGACGACAAGCTGGCCGAGCTGCTCAACATCTGGAGCCGCGCCCCGCGCCTCGAGCGCTGGGAGAACATCGTCGAGAAGGTGACCCGTCCCCGGCTGGGCGACGTGCGCATCGGCGTGGCCGGCAAGTACGTCGAGCTGGTGGAGAGCTACAAGAGCCTGAACGAGGCGCTGGTCCACGGCGGCATCGCCAACGACTGCAAGGTGCGGCTCGAGTTCATCGACGCCCAGAAGCTCGAGGAGGGCGATCTCTCCTCGCTCGACAAGGTCGACGGCATCCTCGTCCCGGGCGGCTTCGGCATCCGCGGCACCGAGGGGAAGATCCTGGCCGTCCGGCACGCCCGCGAGAAGAGGATCCCCTTCTTCGGGATCTGCCTGGGGCTGCAGATGGCCACCATCGAGTACGGCCGCAACGTGCTCGGGCTGGAGCGGGCCAACTCGCTCGAGTTCGACGAGTCCACGCCGCACCCGGTGGTCACCCTCATGGAGGCCCAGCGCGGCGTTGCCGACAAGGGCGGGACCATGCGGCTCGGCACCTACGCCTGCAGGCTGGAGAAGGGGACCAAGGCCCGCGAGCTCTACGGCCAGGAGCTCATCCAGGAGCGCCACCGGCACCGCTTCGAGTTCAACAACGCCTACCGCGGCAAGTACGAGGCGGGGGGCATGGTGGTCGCCGGCACCAACCCGGAGCTCGGGCTGGCGGAGATGATCGAGCTGCCCAACCACCCGTACTTCGTGGGCTGCCAGTTCCACCCCGAGTTCAAGTCGAAGCCGTTCCGTCCGCACCCCCTCTTCGCCGGGTTCGTGAAGGCCGCCATGGCCTTCCGCGACGCCCGGGCCCGCGAGGTCGGCGCCGAGGTCACCAAGCTGCCGGTGGGCAAGGGCGCCTGACCGCCGGTGGGGCCGGAGGGTCCCGCCGGTGCCGGCGCCGAGGAGGCCCCATGGAGAAGGTTCGAGCCCGCATCGGCGGGCACGACGTCGGAGACGGCCATCCGCTCCTGCTCATCGCGGGCCCGTGCGTCATCGAGAGCGAGGCCCAGGCCCTCTCGCACGCGCGGCGCGTGAAGGAACTGGCGGCCCGGCACGGGATCCCGGTGGTCTTCAAGGCCAGCTTCGACAAGGCCAACCGCTCCTCCGGGAAGAGCTTCCGCGGCGTCGGGCTCGAGGCCGGGCTCGCCGTCTTCGAGAAGGTCAAGGCGGAGACCGGGCTTCCCACCCTCACCGACGTCCACGAGACCTGGCAGGCCGAGCCGGTGGGGCGGGTGGTCGACGTCCTCCAGGTGCCGGCCTTCCTGTGCCGCCAGACCGATCTGGTCATGGCCTGCGCCCGGCACGGACGGGCCGTGAACGTGAAGAAGGGGCAATTCGTGGCCCCCAGGGACATGCGCCACGCGGTGGCCAAGTGCCGCGAGGCCGGGGCCGAGAACGTGCTGCTCACCGAGCGGGGTGCCTCCTTCGGCTACGGCAACCTGGTGGTGGACATGCGCGGCCTGGTGATCATGCGCGAGCTGGGGGTGCCGGTCTGCCTCGACGCCACCCATTCGGTCCAGCTCCCCGGCGCCGGCGGCGACGTCACCGGGGGCGAGCGGCAGTTCGTGGCCCCGCTGGCGCGGGCGGCCGTGGCGGTGGGCATCGACGCGCTCTTCACCGAGATCCACGAGGACCCGTCGGTCGCGAAGTCGGACGGCCCCAACTCGCTCGACTTCGACATGGCCGACCGGCTCCTCGCCGACCTGCTGCGCATCCGGCGGGCGCTGGGGCAGCCGTGACCGCCGACGCCGACCTGCGCGCGCGCGCGGCGCGGATCCGGCTCGTGCTGCTCGACGTCGACGGTGTCCTCACCGACGGCCGGATCTGGTTCGGGCCGGAGGGGGAGGCGCTCAAGGCCTTCGACGTGCGCGACGGCCACGGCATCGTCCGGCTCCGCGACCAGGTCGACTTCGGCGTCATCTCGGGCCGCCCCGGCCGGGCCACCCGCAGGCGGCTCGAGGAACTCGGGTTCAAGCACCTCGTCTTCTCGCAGGTCGACAAGCTCGTGGGCTACGCCACGCTCGCCCACCTGGGGTTCGCCGACGACGAGGTCGCCTACATGGGCGACGACGTGAACGACATCCCGCTCCTTCGCCGGGTGGGGCTGTCGGCGGCGCCGGCCGACGCCTTCCCCTCGGTGCTCCCGGAGGTCCGCTTCGTCTCCCGGTTCCCGGGCGGGCGCGGCGCGGTCCGGGAGCTCTGCGAGCTCATCCTCGAGGCGCGGGGGCCGGCCCGGCCGTGAGCGGCGTCCCCTGGGCCAAGCGCACCCGCCGGACCCTCCGGATCCGGGCCATCCAGCTCGGCATGTGGCTGGGGGCGATCCTGCCGTTCCGGCTGGTCTGGGCGGCGGGCGGGCTCATCGGCCAGGTCGCCTGGTGGGTGGGACGGCGCGACCGGGAGCTCGCGCTCGCGCACCTGGCCTTCGCGTTCCCGGAGAAGTCCGAGGAGGAGCGGCGCGCCATCGCGCACGCGACCTTCCTGCACTACGGCCATGGCGCCGCCGAGGCGGCACAGATGCCCCGGCTCGACCGCGACCTGGGGCGGTACATCGCCTTCGCCGGCGATGGCGAGGCGATGCTCCGCGGCGCGAGCCAGGCCGGGAAGGGGTTCATCTTCGTCACCGGTCACCTGGGCAGCTGGGAGCTGCTCGCCCGGCGCATCGTCGGGGCCGGCGTGCCCGCCATCGTCATCGCGGCGCGCAGCTGGGACCGGCGCCTCGACGACATGGTCGAGGCGTTCCGGCAGCGCGGAGGGGTGCCGACCCTCTTCCGCGAGGACCCGGGTGGCGGCCGGACGCTCCTCAAGGCCCTGCGGGACGGCAAGGCGCTCGGGATCCTCATCGACCAGGACACCAAGGTGCAGAGCGTCTTCGTGCCCTTCTTCGGCCACCTGGCCTCGACCCCGCGCGCCGCCGCCGACCTCGCGCTCCGGTTCGGCTGCCCGGTCTTCGTGGGCTGGTCGAGGCGCCGTGGCCCGAAGGCGGGGGACGGCTACGTCCTCGAGGTGGAGCCGGTCTCCTACGACCCGGTCCCGGCCGACAAGGACGCCGAGGCGCTCCGCATCACGGCACACTGCACGGCGCGGATGGAGCAGGCGATCCGGCTCGCCCCCGAGCAGTGGGTCTGGATGCACCGGCGCTGGAAGACCAAGCCACCGGAATCACGATAGTTTCAAGCCTACGCAAGGGCGATGCCGAATGATCTTGTGGCCTCCGGGTCGCAGCGGGTATCGTCTTTTAGCAAGGGTTGTGCCACTTGAACTTTCGTGCCAAAAGCCACCAACGGACGAGGTCGCGCCCCACGGCGCGGGCCCTGGGCGCTTGTTCGGCGTCAATTCTCCTCCTCGGCGGCTGCACCGGGGGTGAGCCCCCCGCCCGACCCCCGCCGCCCGAGGTGACCCTGGAGCGCGTGGCGTTCCGTGCCTGGAGAGGCCCCGAGCTCCGGGCCTCGGGCACCGCCGACCGCGCCACCTACCGGAAGGACTCCGGGGAGGTGGTGGCAGCGGGGGCGCACGCCACCGTGCCCCGCCCCGGCGTTCCCGACCTGGCCGTCTCCGCGCCGGAACTCGAGGGCGACCTCGGGACCCGGACCTGGAAGGCGCGCGGGGGGGTCGTTCTCACCCGCGGTGACGCGACCGCCCGGACCCCTTCGGCGCGCTGGGCCGAGGCCGACGGCGTGGTCCGCGGCGACGAGCCCGTCGAGGTGACGGGCCCTGGCTACCGGCTGGCCGGCCCGGCCTTCACCGCCGACCCCACCTCCGGCAACGTGGAGATCCGGGGCGGCGTCCGCCTGGTGGCAGGGGGGGCTGCCCCGTGATCGGCGCCTGCCTCGCCCTGGTCCTCGCCGCCGCGCCCCCTTCACCTCCGGTGACGGTGGTCGCCGAGGAGGTCCAGTACCTCTACAAGGAGGGCAAGGTCGTCTTCACGGGGAAGCCGCTCGTGACCCTCACCCGCGAGGACGCGACCCTCACCTGCCGCAGGCTCGTCGCCGAGAACGACGCCGCCGGGAAGATCCGCCGCGCCGTCTGCACGGGCGACGTGAAGCTCACCCGCGGCCCGCGCACCGTCACCTGCGAGACGGCCATCTACGAGGAGAAGACGGCCCGGGTCACCTGCACCGGCAACCCGATCCTCCAGGACGGCGAGAGCGTGATGAAGGGCGACGTGCTCGCCTACGACCTCGCCGAGGACCGGGCCACGCTGACCTCGGCCAAGGGAACCATCGTCCCGCAGCCCGGGCAGGAGCTCCCCGGACCGCGAAGGAAGGAGCCCGGCAAGTGAGTGCGCGCGTCCTTCAGGCGGAGGGGCTCGTGAAGAGCTACCGGAGCCGCCGGGTCGTCGACGGGGTCTCCTTCCGGGTCGCCCCGGGCGAGGTGGTGGGGCTCCTCGGCCCGAACGGGGCCGGCAAGACCACCAGCTTCAACATGGTGGTGGGGCTCGTCCGTCCCGACGCCGGCACGGTGCGGCTCGGCGACGAGGACCTGACCCGGTTGCCCATGCACCTGCGGGCCCGGCGCGGGGTCGGCTACCTGCCCCAGGAGGCCTCGATCTTCCGCAAGCTCACCGTCCGTCAGAACTTCACCGCCGTCCTCGAGGCGCTCGGCAAGGGGCGCGTCGAGCGGGAGCGGCGGGCCGACGAGCTGCTCGACGAGTTCCACCTGCGCACCGTGGAGGCCAGCCTGGGGGAGCAGCTCTCCGGGGGCGAGCGGCGCCGCGCCGAGGTGGCGCGCAGCCTGCTCAACGACCCGCGCTTCATCCTCTTCGACGAGCCCTTCGCCGGGGTCGATCCCATCGCCGTGGGGGAGCTGCAGCGGCTCATCGGCTCCCTGCGGACCCGCGGCATCGGCGTGCTCCTCACCGACCACGCCGTGCGCGAGGCGCTCGGCATCTGCGATCGCGCCTACATCCTCTCCGCCGGGTGCATCCTCGAGGAGGGGACGCCCGCCCACATCGCCGCGAGCCCGCGCGCGCGCGCCGTCTACCTGGGGGAGAAGTTCCGGCTCGACGACGAGCCCCGCCACGAGGTGCGCCCATGAGTCTCGAGCTGCGCCAGCACCTCAAGATGACGCAGCAGCTGGTGATGACGCCCCAGCTGCAGCAGGCCATCAAGCTCCTCCAGCTCTCCCGCCTCGAGCTGGTCGACCTCATCCGCACCGAGATCAACGAGAACCCGCTGCTCGACGAGGCCCCGGAGGAGGACGAGCGCGCCGAGGGGGCGAGCCCCGCCGAGGCCAGCCTGGAGCGGCTGGAGCCGGCGCCCAAGGAGCCCGAGAAGTCGGAGGAGGTGAAGGGCGAGGAAGGGTCCAACGAGATCGACTGGGACCAGTACCTCGAGCACTACCAGCTGCAGGGCCACACCGCCCCCTCCAACAAGAACCTGGGGGACGAGGACCTGCCTGGCTACGAGGCCAGCCTCACCCGCAAGGGCGACCTGGGCGACCACCTGGTCTGGCAGATGCGCCTCTCCGCCTTCACGCCCGAGGAGGAGCAGGTGGCCATGCTCATCATCGGGAACCTCGATGCCGACGGGTACTTCCGCATGCCGGCGGTGGAGGGGGAGGACGACGACTCGGCGGTGCGCGACCCGCTCGTCCGCGTGGCCTTCGAGGCCGGTGTGGGCATCGAGTTCGCCGAGAAGGTCCTGAAGAAGGTGCAGTCGCTCGACCCGCCGGGCGTGGCCGCCCGGGACCTGCGGGAGTGCCTGCTGCTCCAGGCCCGCCACCTGAACGCCGACCTGCCCGAGGTGGTGGCCATCGTCGAGCGCCACCTGAAGCACCTCGAGTCGAAGAACTACGCGGCCATCGCCCGCGACCTCAAGATCCCCATCGAGCAGGTGGTGAAGGCGGTGAAGGTGATCGCTGCCTTCGAGCCCAAGCCGGGGCGCGCCTACACGAGCGAGGAGGCGCAGTACATCACCCCCGACGTGCACGTGCAGAAGGTCGGCGACCGCTACGTGGTGGTGCTGAACGACGACGGCCTGTCCAAGCTGCGCATCTCGGGCATGTACCGCCAGGCGCTGAAGAACGGGAGCGCCGGCGCCGCCAAGGAGTACATCCAGGACAAGCTGCGCAGCGCCGTGTGGCTCATCCGCTCGATCCACCAGCGGCAGCGCACCATCTACAAGGTCACCGAATCGATCGTGAAGTTCCAGAAGGACTTCTTCGACAAGGGCATCGCCTATCTGAAGCCCCTCATCCTCCGCGACGTGGCCGAGGACATCGGGATGCACGAGTCGACGGTGTCGCGCGTCACCACCAACAAGTACGTGCACACGCCGCAGGGGATCTACGAGCTCAAGTTCTTCTTCAACTCGGCCATCGCCCGCACCGGCGGCGACGAGATCGCCAGCGAGGCGGTGAAGAACCACATCAAGCAGATCGTGGCAGCGGAGGACCCGAAGCGCCCCCACTCCGACCAGAAGATCGTGGAACTCCTGAAGGGGCAGAACATCGAGATCGCACGCCGGACCGTTGCCAAGTATCGAGAAGTGCTGGGCATTCTCCCCAGCTCGAAGCGGAAGAAGTTCTTCTGATCTGCTATGATGACGGTGGAACTCGTGACGCTTCGAGCGACATGCAGTTCGTTGGCCGTGGTCGTGCCGGTTGCCTCCGCGAGGAGGATTCCGGAGCGCCGCGGCCGATTCATTTTCGCATCCCGCGCCGCACCCAGGAGGACACGATGCAGGTGAACATCACGTTCCGCCACCTCGAGCCCACCGAAGCACTGAAGGAACACGTGAAGGCGAAGGTCGACCACATCCAGCGCTTCGTGGACCGGCCGGGCGAGGCCCACGTCGTGCTCCACGTGGAGAACCTCTCCCACCACGCCGAGATCACCATGAAGGCCGGGGCCTTCTCGGTGCGGGGCCGGGGCAAGTCGGACGACATGTACGCCTCGATCGACGCGGCCGCCGACAAGATCGAGCGGCAGCTGAAGAAGCACAAGGAGCGGGTCCGCGACCACAAGGCGACCCTCATCCCCAAGGACTGGATCCCGGTCGACATCCGCCACGAGATCCACGAGGAGCAGTCCGAGGCCCCCTCGTCCCGCGTGGTCTCGACCTCGAAGTTCCAGGCCAAGCCCATGTCGCTCGACGAGGCCATCGTGCAGATGGACCTCCTGAACAGCCGCTTCTACGTCTTCCAGGAGACGAAGAGCCACGCCATCAACGTGGTCTACCGGCGCGACGACGGGAAGCTGGGCGTCATCGAGGCCCGCCCCTCGTAGGACCCGGCAGGCCGCCCGCGTTCCTTGAATCGCGCGGGCGGCCATGCTAGCCGGTGGTGGTGCGCCTCGCCGACATCCTCCGCCCCGACTGCGTGATCGACGACCTCTCCGGCGGCACCGTCGCGTCGGTCCTCGCCGAGCTGGCGAGGCCGGTGGCCGGCGCTACCGGCGTCGAGGCGGCGGCGCTCTCGGCGGGTCTCCTGGCCCGGGAGAAGCTGGGGTCGACGGGGGTCGGTGACGGCGTCGCGGTGCCCCACTGCAAGGTACCCGGGCTGCCGGGCCTGGCCGCGGCGCTGGGGCGCAGCCGCGACGGGGTGGACTTCCGGGCGCACGACGGGAAGCCCACACGGATCTTCGTGGCCCTCTTCGCCCCGGAGCGCGCCGGGGCCGAGCACCTGCAGGCGCTGGCCCGCGTGAGCCGGCTCCTCAAGCGCCCCGAATTTCGCAGGGCGCTGCTGGAGGCGCCGGACGCCGCGGCGATGCGTCAACTGGTCGTCGACGAGGACGCGCGGCCGTAGGCGGCGTCGCCGGGTCCTGCCGTGGTGCCGGCGGGTCCGGATGGCCCGCGTCGCTGGGGGGCGCCGGCTTCGCGGAGCGGGAGTCCGCGGCCGACTGGCGCCGCCGGACAGCGAGATCCGGGATGACGTGGGTCGGCGCCCGCTCAGATGCGCCCCGCGCCGGGGCCACCCGGCCCGCCTGATATGGTTGAACCCGTCAACAGGCCGGCACCGTTCGCGGGGTCGGCTTCGTTGCTTTTGGTCTCGGGTGGCCAAGGCGACGGACGAGGCGGAACTCTAAGCGACGGCGGATCAGCCTGATATTCGCGGGTTGGTTACCGCATGACCTGAATCCGTCGGGGGCTGCCTCTGTCTGGCGGCGAGCGTGGGCCGGTTGGACCTGCTCATAGGCGGGGCGAGGATTCCCCTTTGGCCGGGCCCGCTCGTCCGCCGCCTTGACCATCCGAATCCTCCTCCTTTCAGTGCGCGAGCAAGGTCGGTTCCCGGGCGATCGCCCAGACGAAGCCGGCGAGTTCCCTCGCGACGGCTGCCATCGTCTTGTTCTTGTTCTTTCCGCGCGCCGTGAGCTTCTGGTACTTGGCGCAGAGGCGCTCCTGCGCACGCCAGGCGATGCGCCGAACCTCCTGCGGCACTCCCGCGCTTCGCAGGATGATTGCCCGACTCTGCCGCGGGCGGAATCGGTATGCCCAGGCCGCCTCCACCAGGATGCGGCGGGCGTGGCCGTTGCCCGCTCGCGTGATGCGCCCAAGCTTCCGGCCCTCCCCGCTGGAGTGTTCCGACGGCACCAGGCCGAGGTAGCCCATCAGCTTGGGAGCGCTCTCGAATCGTGTGAGGTCGCCCAGTTCGGCCGCCAGGACCACGGCCGAGATGACGCGGATGCCTCGCAGTGCCTGCAGCGCCTTCACCAGGGGCCGCAGGCTCCAGGTCTCGACGAGTTCCAAGATCCTCTTCGTCAGCCGGTCCACCCGTTCCGTCTGGTCCTGGACTGTCCGCACATAGTCCTCGAGGACTCGGTTCTGGGCCTCCTGCTCGAAGTGCTGCGCGTGGATCCACTTGAAGTGCTTCACCGTCCAGGCGGTCTTGCCGTCGTAGCGGCGGCCGTGGCGGAGCAGGAACTTCCCGAGCTGGTGCCGGGCCACCGTCTGCGCCTTCTTGGCATCCTCGCGTGCACGCTCCAGGTCACGCATCGCCTCGGTGGCTACATCTGGCACATAGATCTCGGTGAGGTCACCCGACCGGAGAAAGCGCGCCAGCCTCGCCGCGTCCCGTCGATCGGTCTTCACGTGGTCCCCCGACCGCGTCGGCACGAGCGACGGCGCGACCACCACGCAGTCGATCCCCTCCGCCGTCAGCGCACGCTGCAAGCCGAATCCGGTCGGTCCCGCCTCGTAGCAGCACTTCACCTGCCCAAGCCGCCGCAGCCGCTTCAGCAGCAATGCCGTGTCGTTCGCAATGACCGCCAACTGCCCCGGCTCACCCCGCCCCGGCTCTGCGACCGCGATGGCGATGCTATCTGCGTGGACATCCAGTCCGACGAATCGTACGTTTTCCATGGTTGGACCCGCCTTCCGCTGTGGCTCTGCGCCGTGGAGTTCCCCTCTGCGGAGTAACCCACGATCGCGTATGCGTGGGTCCAACCATTCTGTCTGGCGCACGGGCGGGCCCCGCGACTCGCGATCCAGACGAAGGCACCCGCGGCTGGCGAGCCGGCCCCCCCCGAAGCGCGCCGCTCGCGTCGCCTTCGGCCCGGATCATCGTCAGCCGGCGCGGGCGCCACTCCGAGCGAAGTCTCCGCAGCAGCCCACTCCGCCGGTCCTGCAAAACGAATCCAGACGGCCGCGAGGACAACGGAGCGGAGGAGGGGCGGCCCGGTGCCGGCGGCAGACTGCCCGCTGGCCCGAA
The DNA here is from genome assembly GCA_903904005.1 of uncultured Anaeromyxobacter sp. GTDB lineage: Bacteria > Myxococcota > Myxococcia > Myxococcales > Anaeromyxobacteraceae > CAIOAK01. Next base: position 33,822 of record CAIVAR010000170.1, on the reverse strand, counting down.
GGCGATCCGCGATACGGCGCCCGTCACCGTCAGTGCGTCTCGCCCTCGCCCTCGTCCCCTTCCGGGTTGCGGCGAGTACACCTTGGGTGATGACCGCTCTTGAGGCCGCAGCAGGAACAGGCGGCACGCCCCCGCAGCTCGTGGATGCGCGCGTCCAGCCAGGCGGCGCGCGCCGCATCCTCCGCGGCGAAACGGGCCGTGATCGTCTCGAGGAGTCCCGAACGTCCTGGGTCGCTTTCCAGCTCCGGCGGCTGTCGGTACATGGGTTGACCTCCTGACAAGATCCGTATCGCGTCCGGGGTGACGGGGGACGGGAACGGAGGGCTGACCCGAAGGAAGCCGCTACATCCGGCACCACCCTGCGAGGTCGCCCTACACCGACACCCGGGGGTTGCCCCGACCCCACTGGCGGGACATATCGGCGGCATGACCTTCGCCGTGGCTGCCGACGGATACGACCGCTTCATCGGGCGGTACTCGCGCCTCCTCGCGCCGCGCTTCCTCCAGTTCTCCGGCGTCGTGGAAGGCCCGGTGCTCGACGTGGGCTGCGGCCCCGGCTTCCTGACGGAGGTCCTGGCCGCGCGATTCGGGGCGGGCCAGGTCGCCGCCATCGATCCGACGGTGCCGTTCGTCGAGGCCTGCCGCCTCCGTACGCCAGGCGCCGACGTCCGGGTCGGGACGGCCGAGTCCCTTCCGTTCGACTCCGGGAGCTTCGGGGGAGCGCTTTCCCAGCTCGTCCTCTCCTTCGTGTCGGACGCGCCGCGCGCCGCAGCGGAAGCCTCCCGCGTCGTCCGTCCGGGAGGGTGCGTTGCGGCCTGCACCTGGGCCGCGGACGGCTTTGCCCTCGTGCAGACCTTCTGGAGGAGCGCATCCCGGTTCGACCCTGAAGCGCCGGACGACGCGCGCCTCCCTCTCCGGCGCGAGGGAGAACTCGCCACGCTGTGGACCGGCGCCGGGTTCAAGGATGTCGAGGGCGGGACCATCGACGTCGAGGTGGGATACGCGAACTTCGGCGACTTCTGGGAGCCGTTCACGACCGGGGGCGGGCCCACCACCGCCTACCTGCTCCGGCAGGACGCCCGGCGACGGGACCAGATCCGCGACGCCTGCTTCGAACTGCTCGGTTCCCCCGCCGGGCCGTTCCGGCTTCCCGCGCGGGCGCTGGCGGTCCGCGGCCGCCGCTGAGGGTGCGCGCCGTCACGCGGACGCCGTCGAATGCACCGCGAGTCGCGGGGCCCGCCAGTGCTCCAGGCGGGCCGGGTGGCCCCGGCGCGGGGCGCATCTGAGAGGGCGCCGAACCGCCTCCATTCGAGTCGCGCTGTTCTTCGGCGCCAGTCGGCCGCGAACGGCCTCGCCTCGAAGCGGGCGCCCCCCAGCGACGCGGGCCATCCGGAACCGCCGGCATCACGGAAGGATCCCGCGACGCCCACCATCCGGAACCGCCGGCACGACGTAGGGCTCCGCGCGACGCCTCAGTGATTGACGGAATGCGCGACGCGGTCGGTCCGGATCCCGCCCGGACCCCAGGAGAAGAGCGCGTTCCACGCCCGCCCCTTGACGCGATCCACCGGCACTGGCCCGAAGACCCGGCTGTCGGCGCTGTGGTCCCGGTGGTCACCCACGAGGAACACCGTCCCGGGCGGCACCACGGTGGGCGGAACGTCCCCGCACTCCACGTTCGGGGTGCAGTAGGTGAGGTAGGTGTGCCGGTCGAGCTGCTCCTCGGCCGCGGCGCAACGCTCGGTGCGCCAGGGGCCGCCCTCGAGACGGTTCTCGTAGGTGCAGGGGCCCGGCAGCGGGCGCCGCGGCACCGGCTTGCCGTTCAGCCAGAGTGCGCCGTTCTTGACCTCGACGGTGTCACCCGCGATCCCCACCACCCGCTTGATGAGGTCGTCGTTGCGCGGGTTGCCCGGGGGTGCGAGGAGCACCACGATGTCGCCCCGCGCCGGCGAGGACCACATCACCTGTGCACGATCGGTGAACGGAAGCCGGACGCCGTAGGCCCACTTCTCGACCACCACGTAGTCGCCGATCTGCAGGGTGGGGATCATCGATCCCGAGGGGATGTAGACCGCCTCGTAGAGCAGCGTCCGGAACGCCAGGACGGCCAGGATGGTGATCGTCCAGCCCTTGATCTCGCGCTTGACCTTCGCCTTGTCCACGGTGTCGGACGGCCCTTTCCCTCACTCCGTCCGCATGGCCTCGACCGGGTCGAGACGACTGGCGCGGATGGCGGGGTAGATGCCGAAGACGACGCCGGCCCCCGATGCCGAGAGCAGGGAGAGTAGCACCGCCCAGGCCGGGACGCTCGACGGAATGGCCCAGACCTCGCGGGCCATGACGGCGCCGCCGGCGCCGAGCAGCACGCCGAGCAGGCCGCCCAGCAAGGACAGGGTGACCGCCTCGATGATGAACTGGGAGAGGATGCGGCGGCGCCGGGCGCCGAGCGCCATGCGGACCCCGATCTCGCGGGTCCGCTCCGCCACCGAGACCAGCATGATGTTCATGACCCCGATGCCGCCCACCACGAGGGCGAGCAGCGTCACCGCGAAGGTGGCCGCCGCGACCACCGCGGCGAACTGGTTGAAGGTCCCGGTGAGGGTCTCGTTGCTGTAGATGTCGAAGTTGTTCTCCTGGATCCCGCGCAGGCCCCGCAGGCCGCGAAGCCGGGCGATGACCTCGTCCTGGGCCTTGTTGAAGTCGTCGGGCGTCGTGGCCTGGATGGCGATGTTGTGGTTCGTGACCTTCCCGGTGACCTGGTAGAACGGGTCGAGGGGGATGACCACCCAGCCGTCCTGGCTGCCCCCCAGCGTGCTGCCCCGCCGCTCGGCCACGCCCACCACCGTGAAGGGGCTCGACCGGATCCGGATCTCCTTGCCGACCGCGCTCTCCCCGGGGAAGAGCACGTCGGCGACGTCGGCGCCCACCACCGCGACCCGTCCGCCCACGGCGATGTCGGTGTCGGTGAAGAAGCGGCCGTCGGCCACCGTGATGGCGTTCGCGTACTGGTAGTCGGGCAGTCCGCCGACGATCTGGATGTTGGGCTTGGTGGCGCGGTCGCGGGTGGCGACGCGCTCGGGGCGGCCGTTGTGGTAGGCCTCGATGGAGACGTGGCCCACGTGGGGCAGCGAGCGCAGCGCCTCCCCCTGCTCCCGGGTCAGGTCCGGCCGCTTGGCGTACTTGGCCCGGTCGACGTGGCCGAAGGTGGCCGGCCACTTCTGCACCTGGAAGGCCCCGGCCCCCAGCCCCTCCAGGTCCTTGTTCACGCTGATGCGGAAGCCCTCGACGAGCGCCATCATGCCCACCACCGTGGCGGCGCCGATCACGATGCCGAGCAGGGTGAGCAGCGACCGCAGCGGGTTGCCCTTCAGCGTGCCGAAGGCGAGCCCCAGGTTGTCGAGGAAGCCCCTCATTCGTAGCGCAGCGCCTCCACCGGATCGAGGTTGGCGGCACGCCAGGCGGGCCAGATGCCGAAGATGAGCCCGGTCGCCGTGGAGAAGGCGATGCCGAAGACGATGGCCGACGGCGTGGCCGCCGCGGCGAGCGGCGAGAGCAGCGCCACGAGCTGCGCCACCCCGAGCCCGACCGCGGTGCCCAGCGCCCCACCCAGGGCCGCCACCGCCGCCGACTCGATGAGGAACTGCATGAGGATGGTGCTGCGCCGCGCCCCCAGCGCCCGGCGCACGCCGATCTCCCGCGTGCGCTCGTGGACCGAGACCAGCATGATGTTCATGATCCCGATGCCGCCCACGATGAGGGTGATGAGCCCCACGCCGATGGCCATGCCGTAGAGGGCGCCGGTGAGCTGCTTGTAGAGCTTGAGGAACTGCTCCTGCCGGTTGAAGGCGAAGTCGTCGGGCTTGCCCGGCAGGACGTGCCGGGCCTTGCGCAGGATGGGGGTGAGCTCGCTCTCCAGCTCCGCCACCTTCCCGGGCGGGGCGGCCACCGAGAGCACCATGTTGCGCTGGTTCCCGAAGATCCGGCCGAAGCTGGGGTAGGGCATGACGGCCACGTTGTCGAGCGGCATGCCGAGCATCTGCCCCTGCCGCTCGAGCACCCCCACCACCTGGAACGGACGCCCGGCCACGAGCACCTTCTTCCCCACCGCCGCGGCGACGGGCTCGTCGGGGAAGAGCCGGTCCACCACGTCGGTGCCGAGCACCACCGCCGCCCGCGCCAGTTCCACGTCGCCGGCCACCAGGAACCGCCCGGCCTGCACCGAGCCTCCGTTCGCGTTCAGGTACTCCTCGCTCGTGCCCCGGATGACCACGCTCTCCAGCTCGACGTTGCCGCGCGCCACCTTGCCGCGGACGCCGGACATGGGGGCGACCGACACCGCGAGCTGCGACTCGCGCTGGACGGCGCGAAGCTCCTCGACCGTGATCTTCTTCCGGTTGCGGTACATCCACCAGGTGTCGTCGCTCTGGATCCACGGGGCGCGGTCCACGTAGAGCGTGTGGGCGCCCAGGAACTGGATCTGCTCCTCGAAGCTCCGGTCGAGACCCTGGATGATGGCCACGATGGCGATGACCGTGGAGACGCCGATGACGATCCCGAGCGTGGTGAGGAAGGTGCGCAGCCGCGCGCCCACGAGCGCCCCGAAGGCGATCCGGAAGCTCTCGACGAGCTCCGCGAAGGCGCGCCGGACGCCCTTCACGCGGCCGCTCCGGCCTGCGGGGACTGGACCGGTGGCGCCCCCAGCGACGCCACCTCGGCGCCCGGGCCGTCGGCGACCACCTTGCCGTCGGAGAGCCGGATGGCGCGCGGGCAGCGGGCGGCCAGCCGGGGCTCGTGGGTGACGAGCATGATGGTGTGGCCGCGCTTGTGCAGCTCGCCGAAGAGCCGGATGATCTCCTCGCCGGTGGCGCTGTCGAGGTTGCCGGTGGGCTCGTCGGCGAGGAGGAGCGACGGGTTCCCCACCAGCGCCCGGGCGATGGCCACGCGCTGCCGCTGGCCGCCGGAGAGCTCGTTGGGCTTGTGGTGCATGCGGTTGGCGAGCCCGACCGACTCGAGCGCCTGCACCGCCTTCTCCTTGCGCTCCTTGCGCGGGAGGCCGCGGTAGACGAGCGGCAGCTCGACGTTGGCGAGCGCGGTGGATCGGGAGAGCAGCTGGAAGGTCTGGAAGACGAAGCCGATCTCGTTGTTGCGCAGGTCGGCCAGCTGGTCGTCGGAGAGGTGCTCGACGTCCTTCCCGTTGATCCGGTAGGAGCCGCCGGTCGCGGTGTCGAGCGCGCCGATGAGGTTCATGAGCGTCGACTTGCCCGAGCCCGACTGCCCGACCACCGCGACCCACTCGCCGCGCATGACGTCGAAGGAGACGCCGTCGAGGGCGCGCACCTCCTCCTCCCCGACCCTGTAGTGGCGGGTGAGGTTCTCGACGGAGATGAGGGGGGCCTCGGTCACGACCCGCCCGCTCCCTTCTTGGCCTCGCCCGAGACCTTGGGCGTCCCCTTGTCCTTCTCCTTCTCGGGGCTGTCCGACTTGACCGGCTTCCCGTCGGCGAGGTCGCGGGAGAGCAGCTTGTAGGGCCCCTCCACGATCACCTCGCCCTCCTTCACCCCGGAGACGAGCTCGATGTCGTTCTCGCTGGCGAGGCCGGTCTCCACCCGGCGGACCCGTGCCTTGCCATCCTCGACGACGAAGACCACCTTCTGCATCGGCTCGCGGTTGGTCTTCTTCGCGGCGGTGCCGCCGGCCTCCGGAGGCGGGGCGGCGCCGTCCTTCGGCTCCTTTCCGGCGGCGAGCTGCTTCTCGGTTCGCACCGAGACCGCCTGGAGCGGGACGATGAGCGCCTGGTCGTGCGTCTCGGTGGAGATGGTGGCCTGGCCGCTCATGCCCGGGAGCGCGCCCGGGACGGGAACGGTGAGGGCGATGCGCACCGGGAAGGTGGTCACCTCGGCCTCGGTGCCGGCGTTCTTCACCGTGGCGTTCTTGGCGATCTCGATCACCTGGGCGGGGAACTTCCGGTCGGGGAAGGCGTCGATCTCGATCTCGGCCGGGTCCCCCTCGTGCAGGTAGACCACCTCGTGCTCGCCGACCTCCACCTTCATCTCCATGCTGGAGAGGGTGGCGATGATGACGATGGGGTCCTCGTTGAAGTCGGAGCCGCGCACCCGCTCCCCCACCTGCTTGAGGCGCGAGGTGAGGATGCCGTCGATGGGGGCGGTGAGGGTGGTGAAGCTGAGCATGTAGCGGGCCTCGGAGAGGCTGGCGGAGGCGTTCTTGATGCGGTCCTTGGCGGACTGCACCCGCGCGGCGGCGCCGTCGCGCTCGGCCACGACCTTCTCCATCTCGGCCTTGCTGGCGCTGTCCTGCTTGACGAGCCGCTCCACGCGCTTCACGTCGGCGTCGAGCCTGGCGAGGTTCACCTCCTCCACGGAGAGCTCCGAACGGGCGCTCTGCTCCATGGCCTCGCGCTGGTGCAGCTGGGCCTCGTACCGGCGCGCGTCGATGCGGCCGATGTACTGCCCCTTCTTGATCTTGTCCCCCTCGCGCACCGGCAGGTCGAGCAGGTCGCCGGACAGGTTGGAGGAGAGCTTCACCTGCGTGGCGGCCTGCAGCTTCCCGGCAGCCGCAACCTTGCGGGTGATGGGTCCCTTGCGGACCGCCGAGGTCTGCACGGTGACCGGCGGGTCCTTCTTGGGCGAGAGCGACGCGGCGACGATGCCCACGACGGCCAGCACGAAGGCGGCGGCGATGATGCGCTTGGTCCAGGACATGGTGCTTCTTTCCTTTCGGCTACAGCGCGCCGCCCACGGCGCGGTTCAGGTCGGCGCGGGCGATGATGGCGTCGATGCGGGTCGTCAGCAGGGTGAGCTCGGCCCGGGTGAAGTTGAGCAGCGCGTCGCGGACCTCGACCTGGGTGCCCGCGCCGGCGTCGTAGCGCCGCTCGGCGAGCTGCAGGTTCTCGCGGGCCGACTTGAAGTTCTCCTCGGCGAGCACCGCCGAGGTGGAGAGGGTCCGGTAGAGGACGCTCGAGCGGGCGATCTCGCCGGTGACGTTCAGGAGGTTCTGGTCGGCCACCAGCTTGGCCCGCTCCTCGTTCAGGTTGGCGCGCTGGACGTTGGCGGCGGTGGTCCGCCCCTCGAAGAGGTTCCAGTTCACCACGATGGCGAAGTTGGCCACGTACTGGCCGGTGGGATCCCCGTAGACGCCCTGCGTCCCGGCGATGTAGGGCCCCTGGCGGTTGTAGGAGGCCTGGGCCGAGACGACGGGGTAGTAGCCGGCCTGCGCGGAGCGGATCTCCTGGACCGCGGCCTGCACCTTCTGCTCGCTGGCGTTGAGCAGGGGGCGCTTGCGGACGGCCAGGTCGACGAGGGCGTCCTGGGCGGGCGGCTCCTGGAAGGCGACCCGGTCGAGGTTCTGCGGCGCGACCACCTTCAGCTCGGTGTCGGCGCCGCGACCGAGGGCGATGGCGAGGGCCACGCGTGCGTCGCTGACGCGGGAGACCTGCTGCTCGGCCGAGATCCGGTCGTTGCCCAGCGTGACCCGGGCGGCCCAGGTCTCGCTGCGCGGGGCGCGGCCGGCCTCGTAGAGGGCGTCGGTCCGGCGCACCAGGATCTCGCTGCGCTGCACCGCCTCCTGCAGCACCTTGAGGCTCCGCTCGGCCCGAACCACCTCGTAGAAGCGCCGGGTGACGTCGAAGGCCACGTTGAGCGAGGCCTCGTCGTAGGTCTGGTCGGCGGCGCGCAGGAGCGCCTTGGCCCGGGCGATGGTGGCCCAGTTGCGCATGCCGTCGAAGATGGGGACCTTGAGGGTGAGGCCCAGGCTGTAGGCCTCGACGTCGTTGGCCGGGACGTTCTCGAGCGCGTACCTGTAGGCCACGGTGGGGTTGGGATCGGGCGTGAGGTAGACCGTCGTGATGTTCTGGACGCTCGGCGCCGTGTAGACGTTGCCGAAGTTCGCGGTCAGGTCGAGCCGGGGAAGCACGCCCGCCCAGCTCGCGTACTCCTCGACGCCCACGAGCGACCGGTCGGTCCCGGCGATCTTGAGGTCGACGTTGGACCTCGCCGCGGCGGCGAGGGCCTCGTCGAGGGTGATGGGAGCGGCCTCGGCCGCGGCCAGGGCGAGTGGCAGGAGGAGCAGGAGAGGGTGCATGTCTACCTCGAGCCCCCCAGGGAGGGGAGCGCCACGCGGAAGACCGCCACGTAGGCGATCCAGAGGACGGTGACGGTGACGAGGGCGCGCCGCGTCGAGACGCGCGCCACCCCCGCCATGCCGGCGGCAACGATCCAGATCGACCAGAGGGAGAAGAGGTCGACCGCCCCGAGGAACAGGGCCGGCGGTCCGGTCACGCTGGCCGGGAGGAACGCGCCCAGGTTGGCGGGGAGGAGGGACCCGAGCTGCTCGGGCTGGATGGTGCCACGCAGGAGCAGCGCCGGCACGCTCAGGACCGCCTCGATGGCCCCGGGCAACAGCGCCCAGCACATCACCGTGAAGGTCTGGGGGAGCCCCGGCTTGGTCCCCACCACCTGGAAGGCGAGCCACACGCCGAGCGCGGCGATGAGCGCCGACAGGGCCGTTCCGAAGGCGGCGCCGGCGTATCCCGCGAGCGCCGCGACCTTGCGGGCCTGCTCCAGCTTCACCTCCCGGTCGTGGGGAGTCATCTGCGCGGCCCCCTCGCTGCGGTCGAGCGCGTCCGCGGCCGCCCGCTCGAAGTCGATCCGGGGGACGGCGATGATGGAGAAGAGCAGCGCGGCGGCGGTGGCGAGCAGGAGCGGCACCAGGTACTGGCGCTGCTCCGCGGCGCGGGGGAGCTGGGTCGTGGGGTGGAAGAGCGGGGACTGCGCGAGACGATCGGCGAACATTGGGCTCCCGTTGCGGACCGACGCCCCAACGCGGGGGGCGCGACCTTATTTCAGCCGGTGCGTCGTGGTGGGGGGAGGTGCGTGGGCGTCGTCTATCCAGAAAAGGGCGTGAGCGCCACGATTCCGGGGGGTTACCCCTACCGGCGGACCGACAGCTCCAGCCGGCGCCCGAAGACCCGGCGGAAGAGGGCCCCTTCCCGCTCGGCATCCCAGACCTCGAGGTCGATCGGGCCCCGGGACCGCAGGGACAGGTGGACGGCGCCCGCGGCGATCCGGGCGCGGACGCCCCGGACCAGCTGGTGGTGGCTTCGGTCGCAGGAGTCGGCGAGCCGCAGCAGGGTGGCGAGCTTGCGGACCGTCCGGAAGTCGGCCGGGGCGAGCAGCGCCAGGTCGGGCCGGTCCCGGTCCGGGGGGCTGCGCCGGTGGTAGCGGGCCACCAGCGCGACCTGCTGCCGCTCCCGGTCGGAGAAGCCGGGGATGTCGCCGTTGGCGATCAGATAGAAGGTGTGCTTGTGGTGCTTCGCGTAGCTCACGGCGCTTCCCACGTCGTGCAGGAGCGCGGCCGCCTCCAGGACCGGGCGCGCCGAGGCCGGGAGCGCGTGGACCCCGGCCAGGTCGTCGAAGAGCGTCAGCGCCACCCGGGCCACCTGGTCGGCGTGGGCCTCGTCGAAGGCGAACCGGCGCCCGAGCGCCCGGGCCGCCTCGCCGGTGCTGGCGTCGGGCGCGTCCCGCCCCTGCCGCTCCAGCATGTCGACGAGCAGCCCCTGCCGCAGCCCGGTCTCGACCGAGGTGATGCTCTCCAGCTCGAGCCGGTCCATGAGCGCCTCGAGCACCACCGCTCCGGCGACCACGATCTCTCCCCGTCGGGCGTCGAAGATGCGGCGCCGCTCGTCGAGCCCCATGGCGGCGAGCACCTCGACGGCGCGCCGGATGCGCTTGCGGGTGGCCACCCGGCGCCCGCCCTCCGCGGCGTAGGCGACGATGGTGCCGATGGTCCCCGAGCTGCCCAGCGCCCGGCGCGGATGGGCGAAGCGCGGCAGGGAGCGCTGGAAGGCCTCGGCCGCGAAGGTGCGCATGAGCTCCAGCCGCTTCGGCTGAACCCGGCCCATCGAGTCGAAGGTCTCGGTGAGCCGGACCGAGCCGATGGCCACGCTGTGCAGGCTCTGCGGGTGGTCTCCCACCGCCACCGCGATCTCGGTGGAGCCGCCCCCGATGTCCACCACCAGGTTCCGGGCGCGCGGCGGCTGTCCCCGCAGGACCCCCAGCGCGATGAGGCGGGCCTCCTCCTTGCCCGAGATGACCTCGAGCTCGAGACCGGTGGCCTTGCGCACCCTGGCCACCACCTCCGGGCCGTTCTTGGCCTCGCGGACGGCGCTCGTGGCCACGGCTCGGACGATCGCCCGGTGGCGTCGGGCCAGCGCCGCGTACCGGCGCAGCGTGGAGAGGAGCCGCAGCTCCACCTCGTGGGGGATCCGCCCCGTCTTGAAGACCCCCTCGCCGGGCCGGACCGGGTCCCTCTCGGTGTGGACGAGATCGAAGGAGCCGTCGGGGAGTGGACGCGCCAGCTCGAGCCGGACGGCATTCGTCCCCACGTCGATGGCGCCGAGGATCCGGGACTGGAGGGCGCGGGGAGAGGAGGAGCTGCGGGAGGTGGGCACGGAAGGGCAAGTTAGCGCGGCCGGCGCTGCAAGGCCTCCGAATTTCGACTAAGAGGATGTCATGCGCCTCGTCCTCGCAGTCGCCGCCTGGACGCTCGTCTCGACCTTCCCCCAGGGCAAGCTCTTCCGGCAGGAGCGGCCCGACAGCGACCTCGTGGCGCTCCGGGCCGAAGGAAAGTTCCAGGCCCCCGCCTGGGCCGTGCGCCAGGTGCTGCTCCGCGGCTTCGAGAACGAGCGGATCTCCCCCTACCTGGCCAGCCGCAAGGTGCTCCATGCCGAGGGCTGCCAGGAGGGGGCCAAGGACCTGCCGGGTTGTCGCAAGGTCTGGGTCTACGAGCGGTACGAGCCGCCCCTCATGAGCCCCCGGGACTACGCCTTCCGGATGGAGGTCGCCGTCGACGACGTCGACGACGGCGGGGATTTCGAGCTCCGCTGGACGCTCGACGAGAAGCACGGGGCCCCTCCCGAGGGGGCCATCCACATGAAGCGCAACACCGGCGGCTGGGAGGTCTCCCCGGCCGGCGCGGCGGAGAGCCGCTTCACCTACCGCATCGACGCCGATCCGGGCGGGAGCGTGGCCGGGTGGATCGTCAACATGGCCAACAAGTCGCAGGTGCCGTCGGTGATCGCCGCGGTCGAGGAGGACGCGAAGAAGCTCGCGCTCACTCGAACTCGTAGCGAAGGCCGGCCGTGACCACCGGCCCGACGGTCTGGATGCCGTTCAGGCTGGTCGCGAAGGGAAGCTGCGCCTTGGCGAGCAGCCAGCCGCCGGGGAAGATCCGGGCGTAGACCGCGGGGACCGCGGCGAGGACCAGGCCGCCCGTGTTCTCGACGTTCCCCCCGTCCTGCTGGTCGTAGCCGGCGTAGCGGCCGTCGATCCCGAGCGCGACCGCCAGCCAGTCGAGCGGCTGGACCTGCCCCACCGCCGTCCACATGGCCGCGGCGCCGAACCGGTACCCGTAGGAGTTCGTCGTCCGGTACAGCCCCCAGACGCCGGCGTAGGCGCTCCAGAGGTCCCCCTGGAACCGGTAGAAGAGCCCGGCGTTCGGGCCCCAGCCGCCGGTCCCGATCTGGCCGTGCTCGTCGACGCGGATCCCGTCGGCGTCCACCGCCGAGTTGTTGCCGGTGGGGATGAAGGTCGAGGCCGACACCGAGAGGGTCTGGCGCGTGCGGTTGCCGAGGTCGACGTCCTCCCAGAAGAACCAGCGTGCCCCCACCTGCATGTCGCCGAAGCCGTTCAGGTTGGACGAGGACATGCGCGTGCCGTCCTCCATCTCCATCTGCATGTCCTTCCAGACCCAGGGGAGGGTGACGACCAGGTTCAGGTTCTTGACCGGCGTGTACGACGCCGTGAAGAGCAGGGACCACTGGTTCAGGATGTCGAGGGTGCCCGGCTCCTCGCCGCCCGCCTTCTGGTACAGGTACTGCCCGTCGAGCTCGAGGCCGAACTGTCCGGCCGGGCCAGCCACCTGGCCCACCCCCACGAGCGGGTCGCCGCACCCGCAGACCGAGCAGGCCCGGGCCGGGGAGGCGACGGTGGTGAGGGCCGCGGCTGCGGTGAGGGCGACGGTGCGGTGGACGATGTTCATCGATTGGATTCCTCCATGACTGCTGGTGTTACACCCCAGGCCGGAAATCGCGCCATGGTTCCCTTGCGACACGTCGCCGCATCCCGGGTTAGAAGAAAGGCCATGACGCCCCGGATCCCGGTGCTGGCCGCCCTGGTCGCCCTCTCGACGGCCGTGGCCTGTTCCAAGGGGTCGTCGAGCCCCGCCCCGGTGCTCACCGTCAGCCCGTCGGGGCCGGTCGTCGGGCCCGGGCAGCGGCAGCAGTTCACGGCCGGAATCGAGGGGGAGACGGCGCCCACCGTGAACTGGTCGGTGCAGGAGGGGATCCGCGGCGGCAGCATCACGTCCGGGGGGCTCTACACCGCGCCGGACACCTCCGGCACCTACCACGTGACGGCGACGCGGGTCTCCGATCCGGCCCAGGCGGCCACGGCGACCGTGTACGTGGTCGCGACCTGCACCCTGCCCACCCCCCAGCCGAGCGCGCTGCCGGCGCCCCGGGCGATCCCGCTCGGCGCGCACGCCGTGGGCACCACCGTCACCTTCCAGGTCCCGGCCGGAACCGGAGGCGTCACCATCCTGAGCCAGGGGGCGGAGCCCCGCGCGGCCAGCTTCATCACCTACCAGGGCGTCCGGATCGACAACACCGTCGTTCCACTCACCGTGACGGTGGGCGAGACCCTCTACTTCGACGATCGGGTCGTGCCCCCGGACGACCCGGCCAACTGGGGCGGTGCGAGCGGCCCCGACGGCATCGGTGCCATCTACTTCGGGGCCTCGGCGCCCTGGACGGGGACGATGACCGTCCCCAACACGAGCAACATGCTGAAGCACGTCCAGGACCAGGGCGGCGTGCCCTCCGGCACCTGGTCGGTGGTCGTGAACGACTTCGCCGCCGAGTGCCGCGCCATCGGCAGCCCCACCTGCGTGGTCGGGGACGGCGTCACGTCCTACCCCCCGGGGCGCTACGACCTGCAGGCGTTCCTGAAGCCGGGCCCGGTCGCCGCCACCGGCACCGTGGACCTCACCTTCGTCATCGTCACCGAGGCGCTCACCGCGGCCGCCGCGGAGGTCGACCCGTCGGTGGTCCGGATGCGCCAGACCCTCGCCACCTACCTCGCGCGGGCCGGGCTCTCGCTCGGTGCGGTGACCTTCGTCGATGCGTCACCGCTGGTGAAGGCCCGCTACGCCGGCGGCGTGAACGCAGACGACGCGAGCGCCTGCGGGGACGTGGCGAGCATCCTCCGCCTGGCCGCCCCGGGAAACGTGATGAGCCTCTTCCTGGTGAGCGGATTCACCTCGGCGGATCCCGGAACGGTGCTCGGGATCGACGGGACCATCCCGGGGCCGGCGTCGGTGGGTGGAACGGTGGCGAGCGGTGCGCTCGCCTCGGCGGAGGACCTGAACATGGGCCGGGGAACCGCCGTATGTGCCGGCGCGCCGAATCCTCAGGCCTGCGGCGCCGACGAGACGGCCTACATCGTGGCCCACGAGATGGGGCACTTCCTCGGCCTCTACCACGACACCGAATGGCCCGGGACCCTCTTCGACCCGGTGAAGGACACCCCCACCTGCCTGTGCTCGGCCTGCGCGCCGTCGAGCCAGCGGGTCAACTGCCTGACCGGTCCCGTCACCGCGAGCACCTACGCGATGAGCACCACCGACTGCACGCAGCAGCTCAGGGTTCCGGCCAGCGTCTGCGGCGGGGGCGACAACCTCATGTTCTGGGCGCTCGGCTTCTACTCCGCCGCCACCGTCACCGCCGAGCAGGCCGCCATCGTCCGGGCCAACCCCCTCGTCCAGTGAGCCCGGCCATGACCCTCCCGCTCGCGCTCGCCGCCCTGCTCCTCGCCGCCCCGCCCGACCCGACGGTGGTCGACCAGGTGGAGACCCTCCTCGGAAGCATCGACACCCGCATCCCCGTGGCCCGCTGGAAGGGGCTCGGACCGGCCGCGGTGCCGGTGCTGGCCGGGATCGCCACCGCAGGGGAGCGCATGCCGTCCAAGCGATCCCGGGCCCTGGTCGCGCTCGGGGCGGCCGACGCCGCCGAGGGGGAACGGGTCGCCCGGGCCCTCGTCGACGCGGCCGACGCGCCGCCCACCGTACGGCAGGCGGCGGTGCGGACGCTCGGCCACCTGCTCGACCCGGCGGGGCTGCGCGCCGCCCTGGCGCCGGTGCTGCGCAGCGGTCCGGACGCGACCCTGCGGGGCGTGGCCGCCGAGACGCTGGCCCGCCACGCGCCGGCCGAGGGCTGCACCGAGGTGATCGACCAGGTCGGGCTCGAGGCGCCGGGAGACCGGGTCCGCTTCGAGCGGGCCGCCACCCTCTGCGCCGGACGCTAGCGGGTCAGATGGTGTCCCAGCTGTAGCCTTCCTTCTCGAAGGCGTGATCGGCGACCAGCTTCACCAGCTCGTCGTCGTTGTCGTCGATGCGGTTCAGGTTGCTGCGCATCCGGCGACGGGCACGGCCGGCGAAGATCTCGAGGATGGCGAGCTCCTGGGCGGCGCCCTCCGCTCCCTTGTTCTCGACGGCCGAGTTGACCCGCGAGAGCACCGTGGAGAGGACGAACAGGTCGATGAGGATGTCGGCCAGCCGGTGGGTGGCGAACTGCTTGCCGACCACCTTGCCGCCGTGCTTGCGCAGGATCCGGTCGGCCGCCAGGGCGACGTCGCGGGTGCCCTCCTCGACCACGGTGGCCGCCTTCTTCACCTCAGGTACGAGCAGGGTGAAGCTGCGCCGCTCGCCCACCAGCCCGGTGGCCAGCGAGGCGCGCTTCCGCGCGTAGCCGGAGAGCACGCCGAAGCCCTTGATGGGATCGGCCACGCCGCTCTTCACCACCGAGGCGAGCTCCTTCAGCTGCTGCCCCACGTCGTTCATGGCGGAGAGCGCGATGAAGAGCCGCAGGATCTCGTTCGTCCCCTCGAAGATCCGGTTGATGCGGCTGTCGCGCATCGCCTTCTCGTAGGGGAACTCCCGCATGTAGCCGTTGCCGCCGGCGATCTGCAGGGCCTCGTCGGAGGTGCGCCAGAGGGCCTCGGTGGCGAAGACCTTGGAGATGGCCGCCTCCACCGCGTAGTCCTCGTAGCCCTGGTCGATGAGCCCGGCCACCATGCTCACCACCGACTCGGAGGCGTAGGCGTCGACCACCATCACGCCCACCTTCTCCTTGATCATGCCGAACTCGGAGATGGGGCGGCCGAACTGCTGCCGCTCGACCGCCTGCTTCGCCGACAGCGAGATGAGCCGCTTCATCCCGCCCACCGCGCCGCCGCCCAGGCCGGTGCGGCCGGAGTTGAGGATCTTCATGGCGGCCTTGAAGCCCTGGCCGACGCCGCCCAGCACGTGGTCGCCCGGGACCCGCACCTCGTCCATCCGGACGGTGGTGGTGGAGCTGGCCCGGATCCCCATCTTGTCCTCGTGGGGGCCGGTGGAGACGCCGGGCATGTCGCGGGTGACGACGAAGGCGGTGAGGGCCGCCTTGCCGCCGGTCTGCACGTCGGGCGTCTTCGCGAAGACGGTGAAGAAGTCGGCCATGCCGCCGTTGGTGATCCAGATCTTCTCGCCGTTCAGGATCCAGTCGTTGCCGTCGCGGCGGGCCGTGGTGCGGACGGCGGCGGCGTCCGACCCGGCGCCGGGCTCGGTGAGGCAGAAGGCCGCGATGAGTTCACCGGTGGTGAGCTTCGGCATCCAGCGGGCCTTCTGCGCGTCGGTCCCGAAGAGGAGCAGGCCGCGCATGCCGATGGAGCTGTGGGCGCCCACGGTGAGCGCCACCGAGCCGTCGAACTTGGCGATCTCCTGGAGCACGCGGGAGTAGGCGGTGGAGCCGAAGCCGATGCCGCCGTGGGCCTCCGGGATGACGAGCCCGAAGAGGCCGAACTGGCGAAGCTCCTCGATGAAGGCGCCGGGCATCTCGGCCTTGGTGTCCCACTCGCGGAACTCCTTCTCCCGCCCGCCGAGCAGCTGGCGGACCGAGGCGAGCACCTGGCCGAGTGTCTCCTTCTCCCCTTCGGCCATCTCGGGGAAGGGGACGATGATCTCCTCCTCGATCTCCCCCATGCAGATGGACTGGACGTAGCTGGCGGTCTTCTTGTCGGGCATGGGCCCCTCCTGATTCAAGAATCAATATCTTGACGCGACGCGCCAGCGGACGCAACGGGGTCGTGTAAAAAAAAACGCCCGGCACGGGCCGGGCGCGGTGATCCGGCGATAAGGCCAGGGATCACATGAGCTTGTAGACGAGAACGAGCTCGGTGAAGGTGTCCCACGGGTTGGCGAGGGGCTGGTAGCCCGGGGCCCACGAGAAGCCGGCCGGAGGCGGCCTGGGGGCCGGGGCCGAGTCGTAGAGCGCCCGGAACCGGAAGCCCATGCTGCCGTCCCCGAAGATCTTCCAGGTCACGCCGAGCTTCCCCACCGCACGGTTGTCGCCGAACGCGCCCACCTGGCCGGTGGGGGTGTTCTCGGTGTTCAGGTTGCCCAGGTACTCGACGCTGGCGCTGTAGGAGAGGTCGGCGTTGGGGTTGCCGGTGTAGCCGATGAAGGCGCGGATGGCGGCGATGTCGATCGCGTTCGGGCTGCCCACCACGTAGCGCTGGTAGGTGTAGTCGAGCCCCACCTCGCCGACGAGCTCGGAGGTGGCGGTCTTCCAGAGGGCCCGCGAGTAGCCGGCCTGGACGCCGCCCACGAACTGCTTGCCGGCCGGGATGTCGCCGCCGGCGAAGGCGAGGCCGTAGACCGCGTTGAGGTCGAAGAAGTGGTCGTAGCGGAGCTTCGTGCCCCAGGCCTCGGAGACCGACTGGGTGATGCTGTACACCTCGTCCGGGGTGATCACCCCGTCGTAGGGCGGGGCATCCTGGGCCGTCTGGATGGTGCTCCGCTGGAAGGCGACCATGGCGTCGAAGGCCAGCAGGTCGCTCTGCGTGAAGCGGTGGGCGACGCTGCCCGCTCCCGAGAAGTTGAGCGCCTGGGCGTTGCCGGTGGTCATGCCGAAGCCGGCCGTCACCGAGGCCGCCCAGTCGGGCTGCTTCGCGAGGTCGGCCCCCTTGCCGTAGGCGAACTTGGGGTCGTCCGCGCGCGCGTCGAGGGGGGCGAACTGCAGGGACAGGACGAGAGCGCCGACGGCGGCCCTTCGGCCGCGTGCGCCCGCTGCGACGAAGTGCATTCGTGAATCCCTCCCGGTAAGGTTTCCGGAAAGCTAGTCAGCCGCGCCCACCGCGCCCTCCTTTTTCTCGGCGACGTCTTCCTGGGCGACCGGTGCATCGCCAGCGCCACCGGGAAGGACGGCTGACCTACCGCTCCGCGAAGTCGATGCGCCAGCCGAGCTGCTCGTCGGCGTCGGGCGGCAGCGCCCATTCGCCGGCCCGGGGCAGGCCGGCCCGTGCGCGAACCCAGGCGGCGAGCGCCCAGAGCTCGTCCCGGGGGACGGAGGCGTAGGAGGGCATGGGCGTCCCGTCGAGCCCGGTGGCGAGGGTGAGCCAGAGGTCGGGAAGCGACCCACCGCGCAGGAAGCGCCCGCCCGAGAAGGGGAGGGGACGGATGGGGCCGCCCCCGTCGCGGCGCAGCGTCGGCGCCGACGGCCCGTCCCCCTCGCCGGTCTCCCCGTGGCACTTCGCGCACCCGTTCCGGGCCCAGGCGAGCGCGCCCAGCGCCACGAGCTCCGGCGTCTCGGCCGGCACGGGCGGGACCGCCACCGGCTCCCCGGGCCCCTCCTCCCGGAAACGGGGGGAGAAGGCCTTCACGTGCTCCACCACCGCCCAGCGCTCGTCGTCGCCGAGCCAGCTCCAGGGGATCATGGCGGTGCCGTGGACGCCCCGCGACACGGTGCGGAAGAGGTCGAGGTCGGTGGGGAGGGTCCCGGTGGGCGTGGAGCGGAACTCGAAGACACCCCGGGTGAAGTCGCGCGACGGGACGGTCAGGCGCCCGGCGTGGATGCCCTTCCCGTTCCCGTTCACGCCGTGGCAGGGGATGCAGCGCAGCCGGTAGACCTCGGCGCCGAGCGCCAGGAACCCCCGGTCCATCGCCGGTCGCGGCGTGGCGGGGGCGTCGTCGGGGGTGGCTCCGGCGAGCCAGCGCCGGACCGTGGCCTCGGCAGCGGGCGGGATCCCGCGGGTGGCCGGAGGCGGGCGCTCGCAGGCGGCGAGCGCCGCGCAGAGCGCGAGGAGGATCGGGGCGCGGGTTCGCACGGCGTGAGTCTACCCCTCGTCGCGCCGCGCGCGCAGGGCTTCCCAGGCCTCCCGCGTGGGCACCTGCTCCGCGCCGGGCGGGCCGAGGTACCGTTCCGGGTCCTCGATCACGTCCTGGGCGATGGACAGGGAACGGCCCGCGTAGAAGCCGTCGTTCACCCGCTCGTCGAGGGTCCAGCGCACCGAGAGCAGTTCCCGGACCTCGGTTCCGCCCCGGACCGGGACCACGGTGGGGCGCACCTTCCCGACCACGCCGAAGATGCTCACCGTCCCGTACTCGTACAGGTGGTGAAAGGTGTCGGAGAGCCCCACCGAGCCCAGGTTGGCGAGGAAGAGGCTCGAGAAGAACGGGTCGTCCCGCATCAGGAAACCGGGGAGCAGGTTCCAGCGATCCAGCCGGGCGGCCAGGGTGGTGAGCCCCGACACCACGAATCCGGGGAGGCGCATGAGGAGCGCCGCCTCCTGGTCGATGCGCCGGGACGGGGCGAACCGCCCCTCGTCGACCGACTCGGCCAGCCGCCGGACGGTCTCCCCGAAGGACTCCTCCGCCCCGAAGCGGAGCTTCACCGTGGCGAACGGGGCCGGGTCCTTCATCTCCTTCTTCGCGGCGAAGGCGATCGCCACCTCGCGCCGCTGGTAGACCCGTCCGCCCGAGGTGAACCGGTTCAGGCCGGGCCGGAGGTGGAGGGCGCGCGTCGACGCGTAGAGGACGAGGTGGAAGAGGGTGGCCCGGTCCGTGTGGGACCGGTTGTAGGCCCGGAGCCAGGCGCGGGCGCGGCCGACGTCGTAGAGGGACTCGTGGTAGACGGCGCTCTCGTTGCGGCGCCGCATGAGGTACGGGACGATGCCGCGGACCGGGGGGAGGTCGCGGACCAGGTCCCCGTCGGCGCGCCGGAAGAGGGGCATGGCGCGAGAGGTTGGCGAGCCCGGGGATGGGTGTCAACCCCGGCGGAGCCGCCACTTTCGGGCTGCGCGGCAAGGCCGGGCGGGCTAGAAACGCAGGATGCGTCCGGCCCGCCGGTTCATCAAGACCGAGATCCCGCTCCCCAGGTCTCGGGCGGGGCGAGCCGCGGTGATCGGCGGCCTCGTCGCGGGCGGTACCGTGGCCGTGATGATGGTCGCGCTCTTCACGGTCTTCCTCTTCGAGACCCTGCGCACGGGCCGGTAGCCGGGGCCGGAATCCTGGCGGCGCGCCGCCCCGCCCTGTTAGTGTCCGGGCCGACAGGAGGGCTGGTCCCGTGGCTACGGTCGGGGCGTTCGTACAGAATCCGAGGAAGTTCCCGCGGGTACGGGCCAAGTACCGCGTGGTGGTGAGCCACGCCGGTGCCGGCTGGTCCGCCGAGACCTTCGACGTCTCGGCAACCGGCTGCCAGATCGTCACCCCTCGCCCCATGAAGGTCGGGGAGGTCGCCCGGCTCGTCATTGAGGCCGAGCCGGCGGGGCAGCCGCTGTCGGTCTTCGGCTCGGTGGCCTGGGTGGCCGACCAGGGGCGGATCCGGGCCGGGATCGTCTTCGCCGACCGGCAACCCGACGGCGATCCGGCGGCCTGGTTCCGCAAGCTCGTGGCCGGCCAGCCGGGCATCGAGGGAACGATGCGGAAGGTGCCGGAGCGCCTTCCCATGGAGACGAAGCTGTTCCTCCGCCCACCCCCGCAGTTCATCTTCGACTTCGGACCCGACGAGGTGGCGCTCCTCAGGGCGCTCGGTGACGGGACGACCATCGCCAACATCATCCAGAACGGCCCCTTCACCGCCGCCCAGGCGGCGCGGACGATCTTCGCCCTGCTCGAGCAGCGGGTGATCACCCTGTCGCTCGGCGAGGCCGCTCCGGCGTGGAAGTGGAAGGCGGCACTTGCCGACTTCGAGGCCCAGCGCGGGGAACGGCAGCCCGGCCCTCCGACCCCGCGTCCTCCGCCATCTGCGGCGGCCCGGCCCGACCGGGCCCCCGCCGAGCCCGTCCCGGCGTCGCGGCAGCCGCTGGCTCCGCCGGTCCCGGCCCCGGCCCCCGCCGCACCGGTTTCCGCTGCACCGGTTTCTGCAGCCGCGCCCCGCCCCCCTGTGGTCCGCTCGCCCGGGGCCCAGGAGTGCTTCGACCTCGCGGTCTCCGCCGTGTCGATGGGGGAGATCTCGACGGCCATCGGGCTGCTGCGCCGGGGGCTCCAGCTCTCCCCGCGCGATCCGGAGATCTCGGCCCTCCTCGGCGAGCTCGCCTTCCGCGACCGCCAGGTGGGGCCCAGGTAGGCGCGGAACGGATGGGCTCCCTTCCTCTCGACGCGACCTGGCGCCGCGCCTGGTCCGACCGCGGCTTCCGCTGGCGCGCCGTCCTCACCCCGCCCGCGCTCGTGGTCACCCTCTCGGCCCTGGCCGCGCTCGTGAAGTGGGTGGAACGGAGGCCGGGGGCTGTCCTCGCCGACCCCGTGCTGGCGCTCCTCGCCCCCCGGGACGTGACCTGGCCCGTCTTCACCCTCATCTACGTGGGCATCCTGCTCGCGGTCCTCCTGCTCGTGCGCACGCCGGTGCGGCTCCTCCTCGGCGTCCAGGCCTACGTGGTGATGGCGCTCCTGCGCATCGTCGTCATGTGGGCCACCCCACTCGATCCCCCTCCGGGCATGATCGTCCTCGAGGACCCACTCGTGCAGCTGTTCGGGGGGGCGGCGAAGCCCCTCACCCGCGACCTCTTCTTCTCCGGCCACACCTCGACCATGTTCCTGCTCTTCCTGGCCGTCCCGGGAAGGGCGGCGAAGGCCTTCTTCCTGGCCTGCACCGCCAGCGTGGCCTTCCTGGTGCTCGTCCAGCACGTCCACTACGCCGTGGACGTCCTGGCGGCCCCCCCCTTCGCCTACGCGGCCTGGCGGATCGCCCGGATGGGGTGGCCGTCGGCCCGCACCACCCCGACGTGACGTTTGCCATGGCCCTCCGGACGCGTACGATGAGCGGATGGCAGACGTCCCCGCTCCTCCCCGGAACCCCGGTGCGCGCGTTCTCGTCGTGGACGACGAGCGGGTGGTGCGCCGCGCCCTGCAGCGGATCCTGGAGCGGGACGGACACGCCGTCACGCTCGCCGAGTGCGGCCAGGAGGCGATCGACACCTACCTCGCCCGCTGGCAGGAGATCGACCTGGTCGTGCTCGACGTCATGATGCCCGACGTCGACGGCCGCGAGGTGCTGCGCCGCATGCGCGAGGTGAACCCCGCGGTACGGGCCATCCTCTCCTCCGGGTTCACCGCGGAGAGCGATCCATCCCTCACCATCGGCGGGACCTGGCTCCTCCAGAAGCCCTACACCCCGGAGCAGGTCCGCGCCGTCATCGCCGAGGCGCGGGCGGCCTGAAATAGGGGGCCGGGGGCTGCGTAGGGGAGGGACCCTGGAGGTCCCACCATGCGCCGAACCGCTTCCCTCGCCGTCCTCACCCTCGCCACCCTCCTCGCCGCACCCTCCGCCCGCGCCGGCGAGTGCAAGGTCGAGGTCGGCCCCCGCGACCGCGTAGCCAAGGGGGAGTCGCTCGTCATCCGGTCCGGTGAACGGGTGGAGAACGCCGTCGTCCTCCAAGGAGATCTCGCCATCGAAGGGGGAGCCGTGGTGGAGAAGGCGGTGGCCGTCGGCGGCACGGTGACGCTGCGCACCGGTTCGCAGGTCAATCAGGACGCGGTGGCCCTGGGCGGCGACGTCATCGTCGAGACCGGGGCCCGGATCGGCAAGGACGCCGTCTCCCTGGGCGGCCAGGTGATCCAGGCGAAGGGGGCGAAGATCGATGGGAGCGTGGTCGGGCTCGCCATCCAGGCCGGGAAGTCGTCGCTGGCCCGGGAGATCCTGAAGGGGATCACGTCCGTCGACGACTGCAACATCCAGCTCAAGCCCTCGGCCGGAGGGTAGTGCCCCGGGCGGCGCGCGGTTAGAATCCGCCGCCCATGGGCACGACACCCGACGGCCGGCGGCAATTCGCGAGCGACAACTACGCGGGGATCTGCCCCGAGGCCTGGGAGGCGATGGCCCGCGCCAACGCCGGGCACGTGCAGTCCTACGGCGACGACCCCTGGACGGCCCGCGCCGCCGATCTCCTCCGCGAGCTCTTCGAGACCGACTGCGAGGTCTTCTTCGTCTTCAACGGCACGGCCGCCAACTCCCTGGCCCTGGCCTCGATGTGCCAGAGCTACCATTCCATCGTCTGCAGCGAGACGGCCCACGTCGAGACCGACGAGTGCGGCGCCCCCGAGTTCTTCTCCAACGGCACCAAGGTCCTCACCGCCGCCGGCAAGCTCGGGAAGATCGATCCCGATGCGGTCGACTGGGCGGTGCGCCGGCGCACCGACATCCACTACCCGAAGCCGCGGGTGGTGAGCGTGACCCAGGCCACCGAGCTCGGCACGGTCTACGGCCCCGACGAGCTGAAGGCGATCTGGGCCCGGGCCAAGTCGCACCAGCTGCGCATCCACATGGACGGCGCGCGCTTCGCGAACGCCGTGGCCTCGCTGGGCTGCTCCCCCAAGGAGATCACCTGGCAGGCCGGGGTCGACGTGCTCTGCTTCGGCGGCACCAAGAACGGGATGGCGGTGGGGGACGCGGTGGTCTTCTTCGACCGCAACCTGGCCCGCGAGTTCGACTACCGGTGCAAGCAGGCCGGGCAGCTCTCCTCGAAGATGCGCTTCCTGGCCGCGCCCTGGGTGGGGATGCTCGAGGGGGGAGCCTGGCTGCGCCACGCCGCCCACGCGAACGCCATGGCCGAGCTGCTCCACGGCCTCGTCTCGGCCATCCCCGGGGTCGAGATCCGCTACCCGCGCCAGGCCAACAGCATCTTCCTCGCACTCGCCCCGGCGGTGCGCGACGCGATGCACGCCCGCGGCTGGCACTTCTACGATTTCATCGGCTGGGGCGGGGCCCGGCTCATGTGCTCCTGGGACACCACCGAGGCCGACGTGCGGGCCTTCGCCCGCGACCTCGCCGAGGTCTCGGCCGGCGTCGCCGGCGGTTAGCTACGGGCGGCGCGTCCAGGCCGCGGCGAAGAAGCCGTCGGTGCCGTGGCGGGGGGGGAGGAGGCGCAGGAATCCCTCGTCGTCCGCGAGCCCCGGGAGTGCATCACCCGGGGTGAAGTCGGGACGCAGCGCCCCGAACGCCCGGGCCACCTCCTCGTTCTCCTCCCGCCGCAGCGTGCAGGTCGCGTGGACGAGCCGGCCGCCCGGACGGACGTGGCCGGCGGCGCGCTCCAGGATGGCGAGCTGGAGGGCGGGCAGCGGCGCGAACGTAGCCGGATCGATCCGGAACCGCTGGTCGGGCCCCCGCCGCAGGACGCCCAGCTCGGAGCAGGGGGCGTCGACGAGCACCCGGTCGACGATCAGGTCGGCCGACGGGCCGTCCGTGGGGACGATGACCCTCGCCCCCGCCCGCGCGGCCCGCGTTCGCAGCCGGGCCAGGCGGGAGGCGTCGGGATCCCAGGCGTGGACGGTCCCGTCCGGCCCCACCGCGGCGGCGAGCTGGAGGGTCTTTCCACCGGCGCCGGCGCAGAGGTCGAGGACCGTCTCGCCGGGTCGCGCCAGGACCGTCTCGCCGAGGAGCTGGCTCCCCTCGTCCTGGACCTCGAAGAGTCCGTCCCGGAAGGCGGGGAGGGCGAGCAGGTTGGGGCGGGGAGAGGTGACCTCGAGCCCGTCCGGGGCGAGGCGGGTGGGGCGCGTGGCCACGCCCTCGGCGGCGAGGCGAGCACGGAGCGCATCGCGGGAGGTCCGCGCACGGTTCGCCCGCAGGAAGACCGGGCCGGGGAGGTTCAGCGCCCCGGCGAGGAGCGGCGCCTCGACGCCTGCCGCGCGCTCGAGCTCGGCGGCGAGCCAGTCCGGCATCGAGTGCAGGATGGCGAGGTCCGCGGGCGGGGGGAGGGGGGGCGGCAGCGCGCCCGCGGGGAGGGCGCAGAGCCGTTCGGCGTCCTCGCGCCCGGCGAGATCGCGGAGCAGCGCCGCGAGGAGCAGGAGCGGCGGGGCATCGGCGCCGGCGTGGTGGCGGAGGCGGCGGCGCCAGAGCCCCACGCCGAAGATCGCCTCGGCCGCGACCCGGCGCGCCTCCGGGGAGAGGTCGCGCCGCGAGCGGAGGAATCGATCGAGGACCCGTTCCGCGGCGCCCCCGGCGAGCACGGCGCCGATGGGCGTCTCGAGCGCGGACGCGAGCCCCGCGAGCGCGCTCCAGGGGAGCCCGCCGAGCCGTGCGGCCGCGCTGTCCGGATCCGGGGCTACTTCGCCGTCTCCACCCAGAGGAAGCCGCGGAAGTCGCCCACCGCGTACCCCGCCGCCCGGTCCGCAGGGTAGCGGGCGGCGAGCGCCTCCTTCACCTTGGGTTGAAGGGTCGCCGCCGGTCCGTGGCAGCCGAGGCAGGCCGACCCGATCACGATGGGGAGGAGAACGCCCACCTTCCCGCCCAGGTCCACCGCGAGCGGCGCCACCTCGGCCCCCTTCTTCCCCACCGCCCCCTCGAGCGCCGGACGGGTCCAGTCGGGCGCGGCGTTGGCAGGGTTGCGCAGCCGGTCGGAGGTGCGCCCCATCTTCACGCCCGACGCGGCCGCGGCCTCCGCGGCGATGCGCCCCGCGTCGGTGGCGCAGGCGTCGATGGCGGCAGGAGGACCGCCCTGCGACATCGCCTCGGCGAGCCGGGCCTGGAGCGCCTTCTGGAACGCGCGCCCGGCCTCCTGGGCCTTCTCCACCGCCGGCCGCCACGCCGCGGGAGCGTCCGGGAGGGGGATGGCGCCGGGGGCGCCGAGGATCGTCGAGAGGGCGATGGTGATGAGCACGGGGACCTCCTCCGGGAGAAGGGACGACTCTAGCGCAACGTCGCGGGGTTGCGCCCGGGGCGGTGAGTCTGGGAGAACGGGCCCATGTCGATCGCGCTCCACCTCCTCGGCGTGGCCCTCCTCGCCGCCGGCGTCGCCGGGCTCGTCCTGCCGGTCCTGCCCGGCGCGGTGCTGCTCGTGCTCGGGGTCGTGACCCTCGCCTGGGCCGGCCACTTCGCCATCCTGGGCTGGGGCACGGTGGCCTTCGCGGGGGCGATGGGTCTCGCCATCACCGCGGTCGACTGGGCGGCGAGCATCCTGGGGGCGAAGGCCTTCGGCGCCTCGAAGTGGGCGGTGCTGGGCTCGGCGGTGGGGCTCGTGGTCGGCATGTTCCTGGGACTGCCCGGGATCGTGCTCGGTCCGGTGGTGGGCGCGCTCGCCTTCGAGTACGCGAAGGACCCCAACTTCGAGAAGGCGCTCAAGGCCGGCGTGGGCGCCTTCGTGGGGTTCGTCCTGGGAAGCGTGCTCAAGGTGATGCTCGCCTTCGTGCTCCTCGGCGTGGTGGCGGCGCGCTACCTCCTCCACTGACGCCATGGCCGGATCGCTCCAGGGGAGGGTGGCGCTCGTCACCGGAGGGGCCGGCGGGATCGGCCAGGCGATCGCGTGTGCGCTCTCCGGGGCGGGGGCGCAGGTGGTCCTCGCCGGGAGGGACGAGCAGGCGCTTCGCGAGGTCCGGCTTCCCGGCGGCGCGACGGCGACCGTGGTCCTCCTCGACGTCCGCGACGCCGAGGCGTGGGAGCGTGCCGTCGCCGAGGTGGTCCTCCGGCACGGGCGGCTCGACCTCCTCGTGCACAACGCCGGGATCCTGGACGTGGGGCCGCTCGAGGCGCAGCCCGCGGAGCGGCTCCGCGCCATCGTCGACACCAACCTCACCGGCGCCCTCCTCGGCACCCGGGTGGCGCTGCCGGCGCTGCGGGAGCGGGGCGGCGCCATCGTCCACGTGGCCTCGCTCGGCGGGATCGTGCCGATGCCCTTCGAGGCGGCCTACGGGGCCACCAAGGCCGGCCTCCGGCACCTCTCCTTCTCGCTGCGCGCCGAGCTCGCGGGGAGCGGCGTGACCGTGTCGGTGGTGACGCCCGGATCGGTCGACACCGCGCAGCTCGCGCAGGAGCTTCGCCACGACGAGGCGGCGCTCTCCTTCGTGGAACCGCCGCTCCACCCGGACGCGGTGGGGGAAGCGGTGCTCCGGGCGATCCGCTCCGGCGCGCCGGAGGTGCTCGTGCCGGCCGGGGGCGGCCTGCTGGCCCGGCTCGCCGCGGCCTTCCCGCGCCTCCTGCTCTGGATCCTCCCCTTCCTGCGCCGGTCGGGGGCGCGGAGGATGGCGCGGTTGCGGGCGGGAAGGACGCCGGCGGGGGAGTGAGTTGCTACCTTCTCGACGCGAGCCCCGCGTGGAGGAGGGCGCCGGCACCGCCACCCAGATGAGGGCCATGGCCGGCCATCCCGACGACCCCAGCGACCCGGCGCACGCCCAGCCGCCGACAGCCTTGCACCGCGCCGTGCCCCCGGGCAAAGTGCGCCCGTGCGCGACACCCTCTACGACAGCGTCCCTTACCGCGTCCCCGAGATCGAGCATCGCTACGGGGCCAACGTCCACCTCCTTGCCGACCCGTTCCTGCTCGACCTGCTCGCGAAGCTCGCGGCCAAGGAGACCGAGCAGCCGGTGGTGAACAACCTGGTGGTCGACATCTACCGCAGCCTGGCGCGGGTGGTGGTGAACGCCGAGTTCCCGCGCAAGGTGGTCGAGGTCCCCACCCGGATGATCGACCACACCCCGGAGGGCGTCTGGCGCGGACAGACCCTCGAGCCCGACACCCGGGCGGTGACCGTGAACATCGCCCGCGCCGGGGCCGTTCCTTCACACACCGTGTACGACATGCTCAACACGGTGCTCATCCCGAAGCTGGTCCGGCAGGACCACATCATCATGAGCCGCATGCTGGGCGACGCCGAGCAGGTGGTCGGGGCCGGCATCGGCGGCATGAAGATCGGCGGCGACGTGGACGGAGCCTTCCTGCTCTTCCCGGATCCCATGGGCGCCACCGGCTCGTCCCTCTCCATGGCCCTCGACACCTACAAGAAGAAGGTGCCGGGCACGCCGCGGAAGATCATCGCGCTGCACCTCATCGTCACGCCCGAGTACCTGCGCCGGATGCGGAAGGACCACCCGGAATTGGTCGTCTACGCGGTTCGGCTCGACCGCGGGCTGTCGCCAGAGAAGGTGAAGGGGTCCGTCCCCGGGACCTACTGGGACGAGGAGAAGGGGCTGAACGACCACGACTACATCGTCCCCGGGGCCGGCGGCCTCGGCGAGGTGATGAACAACGCGTGGGTCTGACAGCGCGGCCTTCAGGCCGCGCAAGAACCACTCACGGAACCGTCCCCGGGATCACGAAGTCCCCGCCGTCCCGGGCCGCGGGACCTTCCCGCAGCCCGGATCGGTTCACGTCCCGCGCGCGTCTACGGCGTGACCGGCTTGCCCTCGGAGAACAGGAGCGGGGCGTTGGCCGGGATGTCGCCGATGACGGGGTCGACGAACACCGGAACCGACACGTCGACAGTGATGGCCTTGGCCTCGGTGAGGTCGAGTGGCGTGGCCGACGGGAGCGTCTCCATGTACTCGCTGATCTGGAGCTGCTTCACGATGTACGAGCCGATGACCATTCCGGTCGGGACCGAGAAGGCCTTCTGCTTGATCTCGTTCGTGACCAGGAAGCCGGAGGAGTTCAGCTCCTGGAAGACGTTGGGGAGCCCCTGCATCCAGTTGCCGTCGAACTGGAGCGTGAACCTGCGCGTGAGGCTTGCGGCGTTGGTCAGGTCCACGGACTCGAGCCGGATGGGGTCGTCCAGCATCACGTAGGCACCACCGGTGTCGACGAGGTACTGCTGCGTGCCGCCGTTCGTCTGCCCCGTCTGCGGGTAGTCCCAGTTGAACTGGACCGGTGCTCCGCCGATGACGGCCTTGAATCCAAACATGCCGAAGTCGACCTCGCCTCCGATCACCCGCTGGGAGCCCGCATCGGCCTCGCTGACCGTCTTGTAGATGAGCTTCATGAATTTCTGGCTCGCCCGGTCGGTCACGAACTCGTAGGTGCTGCACGTGCTGCCCGGCTGGCACCACTGCTGCTCGAAGACCGTTCCGGCCGGAACGAAGCTGGACGCGTTGTTGGGGTTGGCCACCGACTGCATCTCGAGCTTCACGACGGTGGCACCGTTCTCCACCTTGACGACGTAGTTCGTGCCGCCGTTGTTGAAGTAGTACTCGGGACCGGTCTTGAGGGTGAAGGGCAGGTCGCCGCCGGCCTTGAAGGTCGCGGTCATGGTCTTGTCGTCGAAGGACTCGACGGTCTTCCGGATCCAGCCGGTCCCGTCGTAGCTCACGTAGACCATTCCGCCGACGTTCACCTGGAGGCGATCGGTGTCCTGGAAGACCGTCTTGACGGTGGCGGACGGCTTCCGCTGCGGCGGACCGTTCAGCATCTCGGCCTCGTAGAAGCCCGGGTCGGGTGCGCCGGCCGGGTAGTCGGTCAGGTACACGAAGTACTTGGGGGTCATGCCCGGCTGGAAGATCATCACGTTGCGGAACTTGTCGTTGGGATTGGAGACGAGGCGAATGAAGTCGGTGAAGTCGGCCGAGTTCTGCCCCGCGCAGACGCCGGGCATCGGCCCCGGAGGCGGCGGCGTGCCGGGCGGGTACCCGAACATGGGACTGGTGCACCACTTCGTGCCGTCGAACCCGATCTCGAAGCTCTCGTTGTCCCAGGTCTGGACCACGAGCCCGGTCAGGTCCGAGGCCAGCGCCGGAGCGTAGGAGCGCTTCACCAGGATGCCCTTGAAGACCTCGCTGGCGGTGTAGGCCGCGCCCGTCTGTCCGGGCGGGACGTCGGCCCGGTTCACCTGGAGTCCGGGGGGCACGCTGGAGCCGTTGGCCCAGAGCTGGTGCCGCCCCTGCCAGGCGCCGTAATACCCGAAGACCTCGGTGCCGCCCACGGAGCCGCGGATCGGGAACCCGAACCGCCTGGTCTTCGCGACGTCCTCGCCGGTGGTCGCGTCGTAGAGACCGTACCGGTTGACGAGGTCCACGAACGAGTTCCGCGCCTTCGTCACGGGGGACGCACCGCCGTACTTGAGCGTCACGTTCTGCGCGTCGTAGGCGTAGGGCACACCGATCAGTGTCGGCGTGCACCCCGTCGGCCCGCACACGTCGGTCGTGAACTTCACCTTGCCGAGACCGCTCGATGCCGACTTGTAGAGGATGCCCCGGGTGGGCGTGGCGCTGGATCCCTGCTCCATCATGATGACCGCCCGGCCCTGGACGTCACGCGTCGCCGTGGCGACGAAGTGCCAACCCGACGGGTCCAGGGCGATGGTCCTCGCGTCCATGCGCCACACGCCGTAGTCGGTGTACGAGCCGTCCGGATTCTGGATCGGGGCCTCGGTGATGACCACCTTGGCCTGGATCGTCTGGATGGTGGGGTCCTTGCTGACCGACTGGCGCATCCACAGCTTGACGACGTTCGGCGTGGATGCCGAGTCGCGGGTCGACTGCACCACCCACTTCACGAGCTGCTTCTGCTCCTGACCCGTCTGGTCCTTCTGCTGGAAGGCCACCATGGCGGAATAGGCAGGCTGGTTGAGTACGGCGACGTCGTCGTAGTGGGTCTGGCCGATCGCGTTGAAGAGGGTGTTCAAGATGTCGAACACGCCGAGCGACTGCTCGCTCACGAACTTGAACGTACGCGCCTGGGCGTAGTCGGAATCGGCCGGGGGCTCGTTCGAGAGCGAGGCGACGCGGCTGGAGAAGCGCGGGCTGGCCCTCACGCCTGCCGGCGGCGCCGTCCCGGTCGGCAGCGCGGAGACCTCGCTCGGCAGGGCGATGCCTCTGAGGGTCGGGATGTTGATGACGTAGGCGGCGCTGCCGACCGAGCTGTCCGTGTACCCGGTGGCGGTGGCGATGGCCTTGACCGTCATCGACGAGCCGACCGAGATGGCGGCGGTGTAGGTCGCCGACGAGGCCGTCGGGATCGAGCCGTCCAGGGTGTAGTGGATCGCAGCCCCGGAGGTCGTGGAGGAGAGGGTCACCGACTGCGCCGAGGTGTAGATGCCGGCCGCCGGGCTGAAGGTGGGGGTGGCTGCGACGGGGAGCGGGATGTTGATGACGAAGTCGGCGCTGCCGACCGCGCTGTTGGTGTACCCGGTGGCGGTGGCGATGGCCTTCACCGTCATCGACGTGCCGACCGAGATGGCGGCGGCGTAGGTCGCCGACGAGGCCGTCGGGATCGAGCCGTCCAGGGTGTAGTGGATCGCCGCCCCGGAGGTCGTCGAGGAGAGGGTCACCGACTGCGCCGAGGCGAAGGTGCCGGCCACCGGGCTGAAGGTGGGGGTGGCTGCGACGGGGAGCGGGATGTTGATGACGTAGGCGGCGCTGCCGACCGAGCTGTCCGTGTACCCGGTGGCGGTGGCGATGGCCTTCACCGTCATCGACGAGCCGACCGAGATGGCGGCGGTGTAGGTCGCCGACGAGGCCGTCGGGATCGAGCCGTCCAGGGTGTAGTGGATCGCCGCCCCGGAGGTCGTGGAGGAGAGGGTCACCGACTGCGCCGAGGCGAAGGTGCCGGCCGCCGGGCTGAAGGTGGGGGTGGCTGCGGCCGTTGGCGTGGGGCTGCCGGCATCGCCGCCGCTGGTGCCACCACATCCAGTCACCAGCACCAGGGAGAGGAAGGACGAAAGTGCCACGAGAAGCGATCCGGACGTGATTCGAGACGCCATGGGAGCCTCACTGGGTTGCGTGGCCCCCCGCGCGCACCGGTTCGATCAGAAGTATGAACCCTCCACCAGAGCGAGCAAGGGCCCTTCCGGCCAACGTGTGCGCCTCTCTCGCACCCCGGGCAGTCGCCCGCACGAGTTGTCAATAGGTACTCATGGTGACGGACCATCCCCGGGATCACGAACACCCCGCCTGGCCGGCTGGCCGAGCGGGGCTCCGGTCATGGCCTCAGGGGCAGGTCGCGGGTGCAGTCCGGGTGAAGGTGCAGGCCAGTCCACCCGACGGAGTCCAGGAACCCTGGAAGTACAGGTCGGCCTGGGCCCACATCGAATCGGCACCGGTGAGCGCCCAGGTCCCCCTGTGGGAGAAGGGCGCGGTGGAGGAGCAGGCGGTGCCGCTCAGGTTGTAGACGCCGTCGGGGGTGATCGTTCCCACACCATGTGCTCCCGTCGCGCCGCATCCGTCATCGTAGTGGACGGTGCCGTCGCAGGCCGCCGTGAGCGTCACCCAGTAGGAGCCGCATCCCACTCCGCTCCACGTTCCCGCAAATCCATTGCCCGACGGGGCCACGCACGCCCCGCTGCCTGGATTGCAGGTGAGGTTCGGAGGGCAGGTCGAAGGCAAGCCAGCGGAGCACGACCCCGGCGTGAACATCCCCGACGGAGTGCTGGCGCTGAAGTCGCCCAGTCC
This sequence comes from uncultured Anaeromyxobacter sp., assembly GCA_903904005.1. Taxonomy (GTDB): domain Bacteria; phylum Myxococcota; class Myxococcia; order Myxococcales; family Anaeromyxobacteraceae; genus CAIOAK01. Next base: position 2,352 of record CAIVAR010000170.1, on the reverse strand, counting down.
CGTCCGGAACGGCGCGGCCAGGTGGGCCTTCTTCTGCGCCGCCAGGGTGAAGACGTAGGTCTTCCCGAGTTGCAGGGCGCCGGGCACCATCTTCACCCGCGTGAAGGGTGTGTAGATGGTCCACGCCTTGTCGTACCGGGTCACGCCGTTCGCTTGCACGGACAGGGTGTAGCCCGTGAGGCAGTAGACATCCGGAACCCCGACCAGAGGCGCTGACCAGGTGATGATCGGGCTCTGACCGATTCCCGCCCCGCCGTCGAAGAAGCCGAGGGCTCCCGTGATCCCGGTGATGGTGATTCCCGTGGGCATCGTCACCTTGGGCTCGATGACGGCGGGAACGGTGAGATTTTCGACGCTGTCCGTCCACTCGAATCCCGAAGAAGAAAAGGCATACGCCCCGAAAATCGCGTCAATGAGTCCTTTCCAATGACGCGCCCGGATACGACGAGGCCCCGACCGCTCTCGCGATCGGGGCCCCTTCAATTCACGGAACGTCGTCGACTACGCCGGCGGCGCGGGAGGCGCGGGCGGCTTGTCGAGCACCGCCACCAGGTCCTTCACGGCCTTGACCGACTTGTCCATCATGGCCTGCTCCTCGGCGTTGAGCTTGAGCTCGAGGATGCGCTCGGCCCCGCCGGCGCCGATGACCACCGGCACGCCCACGTAGAGCCCCTTCACGCCGAACTCGCCGTTCAGGTACACGCAGGTGGGCAGCACGCGCTTCGAGTCCTTGAGGAAGCTCTCGGCCATGGCGATGGCCGACGAGGCCGGCGAGTAGAAGGCCGACCCGGTCTTGAGCAGCGCCACGACCTCGCCGCCGGCGCCACGGGTGCGCTTCACCATCGCGTCCATGACCTCCTTGGCCTTGGCCGCGTCGCCGTACTTCTTCTCGAGGAGCTCCATGACCGGGACGCCGCAACAGGAGGTGTAGCGGACCAGCGGAACCATGTCGTCGCCGTGGCCGCCCAGGGTGACGGCGCTGACGTCCTTCACCGAGACGCCCAGCTCCCAGGCGATGAAGGCGGCGAAGCGGGCCGAGTCGAGCACGCCGGCCTGGCCCACCACCATGTGGTGCGGGATGCCGGTGAGGCGCTGGCAGAGCGTCACCATCGCGTCGAGCGGGTTGGAGATGACGATGACGAACGCCTTGGGGCAGTGCTGCTTGATGCCCTCGGCGACCGACGTCATGATCTTCGAGTTCACCGCGATCAGGTCGTCGCGGCTCATGCCCGGCTTGCGGGGCAGGCCGGCGGTGACGATGCACACGTCGGCGCCGGCGATGTCGGCGTAGTTGTTGGTGCCCTTCAGGCTCACGTCGAAGCCGTCGACCGGGGCGGCCTCGGCGATGTCGAGCATCTTGCCCTGGGGCAGACCCTCGACGATGTCGAACAGCACCACGTCGCCGAGCTCCCGCAGTGCGCAGAGCTGGGCCAGCACGCCGCCGATCTGCCCGCCGCCGATCAACGCAATCTTCTTCCTTGCCATGGTCGTCTCCTTGGGTGGGGTTGCTACGGTCTACGCGATGCTGTCGATGATGGCGTTCAGGGTCGGGCTGGGCCGCATGGCCTTCCCCGTCTTCGCCGGATCCGGCTGGTAGTAGCCGCCCAGGTCCTGCGCCTTGCCCTGGGCGCCGATCAGCTCGGCGTTGATCTTCGCCTCGTTCTCCTGGAGCTGCTTCGCCACCTTGGCGAAACGGGCCGCGAGCTCCGGGTCCTTCGTCTGCGCCGCCAGCGCCTCGGCCCAGTACATGGCCAGGTAGAAGTGGCTGCCGCGGTTGTCGATCTCGCCCACCTTGCGGGCCGGCGACTTGTTGTTGTCGAGGAACTTGGCGATGGCCTGGTCGAGCGAGTCGGAGAGCACCTGGGCCTTCACGTTCTTGGTGGCCGCGGCGATGTGCTCGAGCGAGGCGCCCAGCGCCGAGAACTCGCCCAGCGAGTCCCAGCGGAGGTAGCCCTCCTTCACGAACTGCTGCACGTGCTTCGGCGCCGAACCGCCGGCGCCCGTCTCGAAGAGCCCGCCACCGGCGAGCAGCGGCACGATGGAGAGCATCTTGGCCGAGGTTCCGACCTCGAGGATGGGGAAGAGGTCGGTGAGGTAGTCGCGGAGCACGTTGCCGGTGACGGAAATCGTGTCTTGGCCGGCCTTGAGCCGCTCCAGCGTGGCGAGGCAGGCGGCGGCGGGCGGGAGGATCTTGAGGTCGAGCCCGGCGGTGTCGAGTTGTGCGAGGCACGGCTGGACCTTCGCGATGATCTGCGCGTCGTGCGCGCGCTTGGCGTCGAGCCAGAAGATGGCGGGGGTGTGGCTGAGGCGCGCGCGGCTGACGGCGAGCTTCACCCAGTCCTGCACGGCGGC
>CAIVAR010000169.1 GCA_903904005.1 uncultured Anaeromyxobacter sp. | reverse complement strand
GACGCTGGTCGGCGGCGGCGCCCCGAACAACGGCCAGGCCTTCCTTTGGTCGAGGACGCTCGGGTTTCTCAACCTCATGACCTTCCTGCAGGAGTACGACACCGTCCGAGGCACCCACCTGGCAGACGCCTTCTCCGGGGACGTGAGCCGCCCGGCCAGCGTGGTCGGCATCGCGGCGAGCGACACGCGCATCACGGGGCTCGTTCGGTCGTCAGATGGTCTGCAGCTGAGGGCGTACGTGATCGACGTGCCGTGAGCTTCGGGACGCCGGTGGCCCCGACCTTCGCGGTCGGCCTCACCACTCGGAGGGGGTCGCAACCCGATGGGCCATCGGGCTCGTCCTTCCGCTCGTGCTTTCGGCGGCCGCGATGCCCTGGATTCTCGAGAAGGTCCGGGAGAACCGCGGCGCCTTCCCGGCAGGTGCATCCGAGCCGGTCCGCCGCCCAGAGCTTCCGAGCAACTCCGAGATCGAGGCCGCGACCGTGCACGTGGCGGGGAGGGACGTCGGCGAGACGCCCATCGTGACCACGGTGGACTGCGATCTGGGGCAGGACATCGAGGTGTTGGTCGAGAAGAGTGGCTACTTTCCCATCCGCCGCGCAGTCCCTTGCCGGGGGAATTCGCTGGTCGCGGTCTCCTTCAAGTTGCGGCGGTGATCGCGGCGCCGTCCTGGCGCGACCGGGCGCTGGGGCTGCATTTCCACGGGTCTGGACTCCCCGACGGGTTCCTGCCCGGCGGTGCTTCATGCCTACGCTCCCTGGCAGGCCGCGCGCGAGTGTCGCGGCGCGTCGTGACGTCCCGTGTTGGGAAGAGAGAAGAGGCCGCCTTGGTCTTGTCCCAAACGCCTCGTATCGTCGGCGCGCTGTCCTTCCTGGCCCTCGCTGCTGCGGGGTGCAGCAGCCAGTCGGACACGCGAAGCGTCACCTACAACGCGGTCGTGACGACAAGCGACGTCGAGATGGCTGATCTCCCACATCATCGACGTCAACCGTCACACCCTGCTGAAGTAGCGATCCGCCCGTTCAGGGCCGGTCCACTCCAAACGGGGCGGGGCCAAGCGTTGTGCCTCATAAGAGCCTACTGTGAGGTTTCGGCTCGGACGAGGACCTACTGGCGACGAAGCTCATCACCGACGACCGCCAGAAGTTGCGGGCGGATGCGGAGGCGCGGTTTGCTCGCGCCCCTCCGCGGAGCGCGTCGAGCCCGCCGCCCCCGGGCCTCCTGCATGAACTCCAGGTCCATCAGATCGAGCTGGAGATGCAGAACGAGGAACTCCGGCGGGTCCTGGGGGACCTGGAAAAGGCGAACCAGCGCTACGTCAACCTCTACGAGTTCGCGCCGGTCGGCTACGCCACGGTGAGTGGCGACGGGACCATCACGGAGGTGAACCTCTCCGGGGAGCCCATGTTCGGCGTGGATCGAAGGCTGCTCCGGGGGACCAAGTTCGCAGCCCATGTCGATCCCGACGACGGGGACCGGTGGCACCTGGCGTTCCAGAAGGCGCTGACCGACAAGGAGAAGCAGTCGGTTGCGATCCGGATGCGGCGAGCGGACGGAACGACGACCCACAGCTGGATCGAGATCATGCCCGTGAGCGAGGAGGCCGAGCCCTTGCTCCGGGTCACCCTTGCCGACATCACGGAGTACAAGCGTGTGGAGGGGGACTTGCGCGCCCTCCAGGCCCAGCTTGCCGTGTCATCCCGGCTTGCCGCCCTGGGCACCCTCGTGACCGGGGTAGCCCACGAGATCAACAACCCGCTCGCGGCTGCGCTCTCGGACATCGAACTCGCCATGAATGCAGTCCAGGAGGTGCGGGGGCGCCTCCAGGGGGCCGGCCCGCTGAACCGGGAACTGGAAGCTCGCAGCCTCGACGAGGTGGTCGAGGAACTGCAGGAGGCGGAGGATGCTGGACGACGGATTGGACACATCGTCAAGGACCTCAAGACCTTCGGGCGACCTGACCAGACGAGAGTACGGTCCCGGCTGATCGACATCGTGAACCTGGGGATGCGCTGGCTGCCGGTCAGCGTGACGCGGGAGGCGACCGTCACCGTCGAGAACGGTGGCGCACCCGACGTGGCGGTATCCCCGGGCCAGATCGAGCAGGTGGTCGCGAACCTCTTGACCAACGCGGCGAAGGCCACGCCCAAGGGGAAGAAGGGCGAGATCGTCATCCGGCTCGGCACCGGCCCGTCTGGGATGGCCCGCCTGGACGTGATCGACCAGGGCACCGGCATCGCCCCCACCGTCCTGAACCGGATCTTCGATCCGTTCTTCACGACACGCCCCGCCGGGGAAGGAACCGGGCTCGGACTCCCCATCAGTCACGCCATCGTCACCGCCCATGGTGGGACGCTCACCGTGGCGAGCGAGGTCGGGAAGGGATCGAAGTTCCGCGTGGAGTTGCCCGCCGCGCCCGTCGAGGACGTGAGCACGGGCTGAAGGGGGAGCGGCCGTCCTGGCCGACTTCCCCGACATCTACGGCAGCGAAGACGCACGCCCCAAGCGGGGCGGGGCAAGCGCCAATCATTAGAAGTCTTCATACTTGGCCTCCACACGGACGGGGAGGGCCACATGGCGAAGACACCCATGACCGATGACGCCCGAGAGTTGTCGGCGGAAGCGGAGGGGCGACTCGCTCGCGACCCTCCGGCG
>CAIVAR010000168.1 GCA_903904005.1 uncultured Anaeromyxobacter sp. | reverse complement strand
CGGTACATCACGTCGAGCATCAGCTCCTCGAGGATGATCTTCAGTCCCCGGGCGCCGACGTTGCGGGTGATCGCCTCCTCGGCGATCGCCTCGAGGGCGTCGTCGGTGAACCGGAGGCTGACGTTCTCGAAGTCGAGGAGGGTCTGGTACTGCTTGATGAGGGAGTTCTTCGGCTCGCGGAGGATCGAGACGAGGGACGGCCGGTCGAGGTCGTGGAGCGTGGCGACGACCGGCACGCGCCCGACGAACTCGGGGATCATGCCGAACTTCATCAGGTCCTCCGGGTGGACCTTCTCGAGGAGCTCTCCGGATCGCTTCTCCTTCTTCGTCGCGATCTTCGCCCCGAAGCCCATCTGCTTCTCGGTCAGGCGGCGACCGACGATCTCCTCGAGGCCGACGAACGCCCCTCCGCAGATGAAGAGGATGTTCGTCGTGTCGATCTGGATGAACTCCTGGTGCGGGTGCTTGCGGCCGCCCTGCGGCGGGACGTTCGTGACCGTCCCCTCGAGGATCTTCAGCAGCGCCTGCTGGACCCCTTCCCCGGAGACGTCGCGCGTGATCGACGGGTTCTCCCCCTTGCGGGCGATCTTGTCGATCTCGTCGATGTAGACGATCCCCCGCTCGGCCTTCTCCTTGTCCTGCCCTGCCGCCTGGTAGAGCTTCAGGATGATGTTCTCCACGTCCTCCCCGACGTAGCCCGCCTCGGTGAGGGTCGTGGCGTCCGCGATCGTGAAGGGGACCGAGAGCATCCGGGCGAGCGTCTGGGCGAGGAGCGTCTTCCCCGTGCCGGTCGGGCCGATCAGCAGGATGTTGGACTTCTGGAGCTCGACCTCGTCGACGCCGCGCCCGGCCCCGGGGCGCTGGCCGCGGGGGCTCTTGCGGGCGTGGATGCGCTTGTAGTGGTTGTAGACGGCGACCGCGAGCACCTTCTTGGCGCGGTCCTGGCCGACGACGTAGTCGTCGAGGAAGGCCTTCACCTCGGCGGGGGTGGGGAGCGAGACCGGCGGCCGCCCCTCCTCGCGATCCCCCTCCTCGGCGATGATGTCGTTGCACAGCCGGATGCACTCGTCGCAGATGTAGACGGTGGGTCCGGCGATGAGCTTGCGGACGTCCCGCTGCCCCTTGCCGCAGAAGGAGCAACTCAGGCTCCCGTGATGTGGGTCTTTCCGGCTCAATCGGCCCTCTTCGGGGATGCTACACCAGAGACGGGGCCTCCCCAAGGATCCCCACCTTCGGAAGTTTCTAATCTGGCGACGGACCTCGCGCCGCTCCTTGGCGCTGCCGTGCCCCGGGCGGTCCCGCTGCTCCCTACTCCCCGGCCAGCCGGTCGAGCGCGTCGGCCAGGTCGCGGGCGGTGCGCCGCAGCGCCGCCGGGACGTCCCGCTCCTCCTCGCAGGCCTCGGCGAGCCGCCGGGACAGACCGGCGATCCGGGCCAGGCGCTCCTCGACCGCGGGCTGCGGGGGCTTCGGCGCCGGCCCGAAGCGCTCGGCGATCTTCCGGCTCACCTCGGCCTTACCCGCCTCGCCGTCGAGCACCTCGCCCCGCATCTCGCCCCAGGCCGAGCGGTCCATCCGGCCGGCCGCCTCGGCCCGGGAGAGGACCTCGATCACCTCGAACGGCGGCACCGAACGGAGGTCCTTCGCCTTCGCGAGCTCGGGCTCGTGCCGTTCCAGGAAGCCGTAGGACATCGCCAGCTTCTCGGCGGTGGCCCGGCGCAGGAAGAGCTCCTTCGTGCAGTACTCCTCGAAGCTCGACCAGCCCCACTCCTGCCAGGTCCCTTCCCTGCGGACCTGGGCGAGCATCCGCCCCAGGTCGACCCAGGAGGCCTTGAAGCGCCGCGCGCTCTCCAGGACCTTGCGGCGGAGCGACCCCTCGGGCAGCTCGCCGATCCGCGCATCCAGCCTGGTCACGGCTCCGGTTCCCACGAAGGGCCCCTCCTCGGTCCCGGGCCGGGCGCGATGGCGCCCCGGACGCGGGCGTGCGAACGTAGCACGGCGTGGAGAGGCGACGGTACGCGATGCGGATCGCCTACGACGGCGGCGCGTTCCGGGGCTTCCAGCGCCAGCCGGGGCTGCCCACCGTCGAGGAGGCGTTGCTGCGGGCGCTCGCGCCCCTCGGCATCGCCCCGCGTCTCGAGGTTGCGGCGCGCACCGATGCGGGGGTGCATGCCGTGGCACAGGTGGTGAGCTTCGCCGCACGGGCCGATCTGGATCCGGGCGGACTGCGCGAGGCGGTGAACCGGGGGACGTCGCCGGCCCTCTCCTGCCTCGCCGCCTGGCGGACCGACCCGTCCTTCCACGCCCGGGCGAGCGCGACGTCGCGGACCTACCTCTACGTGGTGGGGGCGCCGCCGCCGGAGGGATTCGAGGGGCGGGCCTGGTCACTCCCCGACGAGCGGGGGTTTCCCGGGGTCGAGGCGCGGGAACTGGACCTCGCGGCGATGGCCGAAGCCCTCGCCGCGGCAGAGGGAGAGCACGACTTCTCCGGGTTCGCACGCCCCGGGGAGCAGGTCGGTACGGTCCGAACCCTGCTCCGGACCCGGGCCGAGCGGGCCTCCTGGGCCCCGCTCTGGACCTTCGAGCTCGAGGGGCGCGGATTCCTCCGCGCCCAGGTGCGAAACCTCGTCGGCACCGTGGTCGCCGTGGGCCTGGGGCTCGCCCCGGCGACGCGCGTCGCGGAGATCCTCCGCGACCGCGGCCGATATCGGGGGGTCCGGGCGCCGGCCTGGGGCCTCACCCTCCTCCGGGTGAGCTACCCCTCCGGTGCCGTACCCTTCTCAGGGTGAGGTCGACTCCCGGATGGGGGAGGTGTCACCGTACTTGGCGAGCAGGTCCGAGACCGCCTCCCGAAGGTAATCCGACTGGCGGATCCGGGTGGCGCGAGCCAGGCGGCGAAGCCGGGCCGCGAGCTCGGGCGGGAGCCGGACCAGCATCGGCTCGAGGCGGGTGGCGGAGGCCCCCATGAGGGGCATCTCGTTCATGGTCGGTCGGGTCATTTCGATGGGTCGCATGTAGGCTTGTGCCTCCCTGTGACTACGTTTGCCCACACGCTACCACCCGATATATCGAAGTCAAAAAAATCTCAATTGGCGGAATTTCGAAAATCCACCTCGTTCATCCTGCCGGTCCTGAACGGCTCCAGATCCAGGGCGACCAGCGCGAATCCCGCGGCCCGGACGGCCCGCGCCACCTCCTCGCGCCGGGCGAAGGCGAGTTCCATCTCCTCGGACGCGACCTCCACCCTGCCGATCACGCCGTGGTCCCGGACCCGGAATTGCCGGAGCCCCGCAGCCCTCACCCCGGCCTCGGCGGCCTCGATCCGCGCCAGTCGCTCCGGGGTCACCGGCGTGCCGTACGGGATGCGGGAGGCGAGGCACGCCATCTGCGGCTTGTCCCAGGTCGGCAGGCCGTAGGCCTCGCTCCAGGCGCGAACCTCCTCCTTCGTGAGCCCCGCCTCGGCGAGCGGCGAGTTCACCCGGTGCTCCCCCGCCGCGCGATGGCCCGGCCGGTGGTCGCCGCGGTCGTCGGCGTTGAAGCCGTCGAGCACCGTGCCGAGCCCGAGCCGTGCGCTCGTGTCGTCGCAGATCCGGTAGAGCTCGCTCTTGCAGAAGTAGCAGCGCTCGGTGGTGTTCTCCCGGTAGCGCGGATCCTCCCCCTCGCGGCTCTCCACCTCGAGGTGGCGCGCGCCGATCCGTGCGGCGAGCGCGCGGGCCTCCTCCCGCTCCGCCGCGGGCACGCTGCGGGAGTGGGCGGTGAGCGCCACGGCGCGGTCGCCGAGGACCTCCCGCGCCACCGCGAGAACGAGCGTGGAGTCGACGCCGCCCGAGAAGGCGACGAGCGCGCCCCCGGTGCGGCGCACCGCATCCTTCATCCGATCGAAGCGATCCCGGGACCGTTCGCGGATCCGCGCGCGGTCCTCCTGCGTTCCTGCCATCCGCGGATCCTAGCCGCGCTTCCCCTTGGCCGCCCGCTTCCCCTTTGCGGGCTTCGACGCCTTGGCACCCTTCACCGGCGCCGCGCCCTTGGCGGCCGCGGGAGCAGCGCCCTTCTTCGGCGGCTTCGCCGCGCCCTTGCGCGGGCGCTGTCCGCCCGTGAGCAGCGCGAACTCGGCAGGCGTCACGTACTTCATGTCGACGAGCTTCTGGAAGAGCCGACCCAGCGCCGCGTCGGGCTTCTCGAGGTCGGTGCGGACCACGATCTCGGCATGGGCCGGCGGCTCGTACGGATCGTCGATCCCGGCGACGTTGGTCAGCTCGTGGGCGAGTGCCTTGCGGTACATGCCCTCGGTGTCGCGCGCCAGCAGCGTCTCCATGGGCGCGTCGACGAAGACCTCGACGAAGCGGCGCACCTCGCGGCGCACGGCCTCGCGGGCCTCCCGGAACGGCGACAGCGAGGCCACCACCACGATGGCGCCGTGGCGGACGAGCATGCGGGAGACGTAGCCGAGCCTGCGGACCGACGTGTCCCGGTCCTCCTTGGTGACGCCGAGCCCTCGCGTGAGCAGCTCGTTGACCGCGTCGCCATCCATGACCTCGGCGGGCCTTCCCGCTCCCGCGAACCGCTTCCCGAGCTGGTTGGCGAGCGTGGTCTTGCCCGCTCCCGCCATGCCCGTGAGCCAGATGACGAACCCCGTCCCGTGCTGCTGATCCATGCACCCTCCCTGGTTTCACTGAACGGCGAGGCGCGCAATATACCGGAACGCGACGGAGAATGCGCCGGCTCAGGAGGGCCGCGACTTCGCTCAGGGTGCGCCTGGCGCGACGCGACGCGCCGTGGCCGGCGTCCACGCGGCGAGGGGACGGAATTCGCTCCCTTTCCAGCGAAGGACCCGTACTTCCAGGGTTTTTCCTGATTCCATCCCGATGACGACCTGGTCGGTGCCGGGAAGGACCGGAAGATCGCCATCGACGGCGCCCTCCAGGTCCGCGGCGGAGAGCCGGGCCGGGCCATCGATGTGAGAGTGATAGACCGCGACGATCCTCCCGCCATCGTCGCGAAGGCTGCGGGCGAGCGCCAGGTGGGCCGCCGGGTCGATCTCGTAGGCCGCCGCCGTCTCCCCGGCGACGTTTCGCACCGGCAGCACCGTCTGGGCTCCCCGGGAATCGGCCACGACGAACCCGCACACCTCCCGCTCCGGGTCGGCCTCGGCGAGCGCTGCCAGCCCCGGGGCGAGCGACGGGAGGTCGATCACGGTACGGCCCGTCAGGGAGCGAGGCCGGCGGCGGAGGGGCCCATGCAGGCGCAGCCCGGTTGCCGCTCGGTGGCCCGGACCAGCGGCGTCCCGCGGAAGACCTCCACGCGCCGGGCGCGTGGCTCCTGGGAGACGGAGGTGAGGAGAAGGAGGAGCTCGAGCGCGGCAAGAGCCCCCACCGCCGCCCCGCCCTCGGCCGTGGGAGGGGCCCCGAGCCCTGGGCGGGTGGCGCATGCGTAGCAGGGCGCCCCGACCGGCACGGCGGTCGCCGCACCCCCCTGCCCGTCCACGTCGGCCACCACGTGCGGGAGCTGGAGCAACCGGGCCTCGTCGGCGATGGCGCGAGAGACGTCGGGTGTCGCGCCGCAGATGAGGAGCGCGGTCGCCCGCATTCCGGGTCGGAAGGGCTCGGCGGTCACGAGCGCGTTGGCCGAGCGGGCGAACTCGGCCAGCGCGGCGGCTCGGGGCCGCCCGGCGTCGGCGCGACCGAGGGCGAAGCCGGCACCCGTGTCGGGGGTCACCAGGTCGGGATCGTCGATCCAGATCGTCCCCACGCCGGCGGCGGCGAGGTAGTAGACGGCCGGCGCGGTGGCGAGTCCACCCCCGGTCACCCGCACCCGCGCGCCCCGCAGCGTCTCCTGCGCGCCCTCGCCCATGCCGGGCAGGAGGAGTTGACGGGCGTAGCGGGCGACCTCGGCTTCGCTCAGGGCCATGTCCGCTCCTCCCTCGGCGCTCCCCGCTCCAGCCAGGCACGCCAGGTGCCGGCACCTTCCTCGGGCGCCGGCTCGAGCCGGACCACGCGGTGCCCGTCCTCCTCGGCGCTGCGCGGGACGTTCTCCCGTGGCTCGCCGTCGACGAGCAGCACCTCGAGGACCTCCCCCTCGGCGATGCGCCCGAGGGCGATGCGGGCCTTCACCCAGGTCACCGGGCAGGCGTGGGCGCGGATGTCGATGCGCGCTGCCGGGATCCTCGCGGTCACGCCGTCCCCTTCGTCGCACCGGCGACGGCGCTGCAGGATGGGCACCCGGCGCGGATGCGCAGCGGCACGAGCCGGGACCTTCCGGACCGGGCCTCGAAGGCCACCAGGCGCCCCGCGTAGGCACCCCGCTCCCCGGCGAGGAGGCGAAGCGCCTCGGCACCCATGAGCGCGCCGGCGAACCCCGCCAGGGCCCCGAGCACGCCGGCCTGGGCGCAGGTGGGAACCGTACCCTCGGCGGGGGGCGCCTCGAAGAGGCAGCGGAGGCAGCCGGTCTTCCCCGGCATCACGGTGAGGAACTGGGCGGTGTAGCGGAGCACGGCGCCGTGGACGAGCGGTCGCCCGGCGGCGAGCGCCACGTCGTTCGCGAGGAAGCGGGTGGCGAAGTTGTCCGACGCGTCGACCAGCACGTCGCAGCCGCGCACCAGGTCCTCGGCCACGTCGGGCGCGAAGCGCAGGTCGCGCCCCTCGACGCGGACCGTGGGATGGAGCATGGCGATGCGCTCGGCGGCCGCCGCGGCCTTCCGGCGCCCGAGGTCGGCGTCGCCGAAGAGGGGCTGCCGGTTCAGGTTGGAGATTTCGACCTCGTCCTCGTCGAGCAGGACGAGCCGCCCCACCCCGCCGGCGGCGAGCGCCAGGGCGGCCGGTCCGCCCAGCCCTCCGGCCCCGATGACCAGCGCGCTCCTGCCCGACAGCGTTCCCGCCATGGGTCCCTTCTAACCTAGAACGAGAGCACGTGCCCCTGCCCGGCCGCACGCCACTGGTCGGGCAGGCTCCGGACCGCGTCCAGGAGCGGGCGGGCCGCCTCGGGGTCCACGCCGGCGAGCCGCAACTCGGTGTCGCAGGCCACCAGGTCGATCCCGAGGTCGCGACGCCCCTCCTCGAGCATCTCCTTCAAGGATCCCACCCGCGCAGCGTCCGCTCCCTCCGGCGCGCCCTCGTCGAAGCGTCCGGCCACCCAGGCCCGGAGCGGCTCCCCGGAGAGCGCCACCACCACCGGGTGGCCGAAGGCTGCGGCGGTGAGCGCGACCGAGACGGCGCGGCGGCGCGCGTCCCATCCGGCGCCTCCGAGCAGGATGAGGCAAGGCTTCCCCATGACGTCCTCCCGCGGAAAACCGGCCCCGCGCGTTGTCCCGACTCGCTTGCGCCCCGGGCGACCGTCTGCTAGAAACCGACCCGCTTTCAACGCCCAGGTGGTGGAACTGGTAGACACACCATCTTGAGGGGGTGGCGCCGTAAGGCGTGCGAGTTCGAATCTCGCCCTGGGCACCAGTTTCGCGTCGAACAAGAAGGGACCCGTCGCCGGGTCCCTTTTTCGTTTCCGCGATGCACCGGCTACCCGATCACCACTTGGGCGGCGCCTGGACCGGCTGGCCGGGCTGCGCGGGACCGCCCTGGGCCGGCGGCGTGGCGCCGGGGGCCGGAGCGGTCTCGAGCACGCGGGAGCCGGGGCCCTGCGCGGGGGCCGGGGCCATCGGCGAGATGGGCGCCGGGGCCTCCTTCACCACCGAGCCCGAGCGGGTCGAGAGGTAGGAGAGCGAGAGCGACGTCAGCATGAAGACGGCCGCCGAGGCGGAGGTCACCTTGCCGAGGAAGGTCTGCGCCCCGCGGCCGCCGAAGACGGCCTGCGAGCTGCCGCCGAAGGCCCCGCCCAGGCCGCTTCCCTTGCCGGCCTGCAGCAGGATGACGATGACGAGGACGGCCGAGACGACGACATGGACGATGATGAGGAACGTGTTCAACGGATGGCTCCCTGGATGATCCCGGTGAAGTCGGATGCCTTGAGGCTCGCCCCGCCCACCAGCGCACCGTCCACGTCCGGCTGGGACATGAGCTCGGCGGCGTTGTCGGGCTTGACCGAACCTCCGTAGAGGATGCGGACCGCGTCGGCCACGGCCGGCGCCAGCTCGCGAAGGATGGCGCGGAGGGCCGCGTGGACCTCCTGGGCCTGGGCCGAGGTGGCGGTCTTGCCGGTGCCGATGGCCCACACCGGCTCGTAGGCGACGGTCAGGCGCCCCACCTGCTCGGCCGACAGGCCGGAGAGCGCCGCACGAACCTGCCGCCCGACCACCTCGAGGGTCCGCCCCGCCTCGCGCTCCGGAAGGGTCTCGCCCACGCAGACGATGGGGTGCAGCCCGGCGGCCAGGGCGGCCCGCGTCTTCTTCTGGACCGCCTCGTCGGTGTCGCCGAAGAACTGGCGCCGCTCGCTGTGGCCGCAGAGCACGTAGCGGCAACCGGCGTCCACGAGCATGGGCGCGGAGATCTCGCCGGTGAAGGCTCCCTGCGACTCCCAGTGAAGATTCTGCGCCCCCAGGCCGATGCGCGATCCGGCCAGCTCCGCACCCACCGCGGCGAGCGCCGTGAAGGGCGGCACGACGGCCACGTCGACGCGATCGGCGAGCGCCTCGGCCGCGGTGCGCACCTCGCGCGCCAGCGTCCGCGCCTCGGCGGAGGTGCGGTGCATCTTCCAGTTTCCGCAGACGAATCGCTTCCTGGCCACGTTCACTCCTCGAGGATCTTGACGCCGGGGAGCTCGCGCCCCTCGATGAATTCCAGGCTGGCGCCGCCGCCGGTGGAGACGTGCTTCATCCTGTCGACGAGCCCCGCCTCCTCCACCGCCGCGGCGCTGTCGCCGCCACCCACGACGGTGATGGCAGGGGACTCGGCCATGGCCTTCGCCACGCCGAACGTTCCCTCGGCCCAGGGCTTCTGCTCGAAGAGCCCCATGGGGCCGTTCCAGAAGACGGTCTTCGCGGCCAGGATCCGCTGGCGGTAGCGGTCGAGCGTCTTCGGGCCGATGTCGAGACCCATGAGGCCGTCGGGGATGGCCTGGGCGTTCACCACCACCCGCTCGGCCGTCTCCTTGGGCTCGGTCGCGCAGACGTGGTCGACGGGGAGCTCGAAGTCGACCCCCTTGGCCTTCGCCTGGTCGAGGATCTTGCGGGCCAGCTCGAGCTTGTCCTGCTCGACGCGGCTCTTCCCCACCGGAACGCCCTTGGCGGCGAGGAAGGTGTAGGCCATGGCCCCGCCGATGAGAACCGAGTCGGCCTTGCCGATGAGGTTCTCGAGCACCTTGATCTTGTCGGAGACCTTGGCGCCCCCGAGGATGGCGACGAAGGGGCGCTCGGGCTTCGCGAGCACGCGACCGAGGTACTCGACCTCCTTCTGGATGAGGAAGCCGCCGGCCTTCTCCTTGACGAAGCGGGCCATGCCGGCGGTCGAGGCGTGGGCCCGGTGCGCGGTGCCGAAGGCGTCGTTCACCCAGACATCGGCGAGCGAGGCCAGCTCGCGGCAGAAGGACTCCTCGTTCGCCTCCTCGCCCTTGTGGAAGCGGAGGTTCTCGAGGAGGAGCACCTTCCCCTCGGGGAGGTCGGCGACCGCCTTCTTCACGCCGTCGCCGATGCAGTCGTCGGCGAGGATCACGTCGATGCCGAGCAACTCGGAGAGGCGCTGCGCGGCCGGCTCGAGGCTGAACTTCTCCTTGTCGGAGGGATCGCCCTTGGGACGCCCCAGGTGCGAGGCCAGGATGACCCGGGCCTTCTTCCCGATGGCGTGGCGGATGGTGGGGAGGGCGGCCCGGATGCGGGCGTCGTCGGTGACCCGCCCCTTCTCGTCGAGCGGGACGTTGAAGTCGACGCGGATGAAGACCCGCTTCCCGGCGAGGTCGAGCTGGTCGATGGTCCGGATCTGGGCCGCCATGGTGACTCCCGGTGAATCTACTTCGTCAGGTACTTTGCCACGTCGACCATGCGGTTCGAGAAGCCCATCTCGTTGTCGTACCAGGCGAAGACCTTGGCGAAGTTGCCGTCGATGACCGACGTGTTGGTGGAGTCGAGGATCGCGGAGTGCGGGTTGCCGTTGTAGTCGATGGAGACGGTGGGCTCGTCCGAGTACTGCAGGACGCCCCGGAGCGGCCCCTCGGCTGCGGCCTTGAACGCCGCGTTGATCTGCTCGACGGTGGCCGGCTTCTCGAGCTCGACCGTGAGATCGACGAGCGAGACGTTGGGCGTCGGGACCCGGACGGCGGTGCCATTCAGCTTGCCCTTGAGCTCCGGGATGACCTCGGCCACGGCCTTGGCGGCGCCGGTGGACGAGGGGATCATCGACAGGGCGGCGGCGCGGGCGCGGCGCAGGTCCTTGTGCGGGAGGTCGAGCAGGTTCTGGTCGTTGGTGTAGCTGTGGATGGTGGTCATGAGCCCGCGCTTGATGCCGAAGCTCTCGAGGAGGACCTTGGCCACCGGGGTGAGGCAGTTGGTGGTGCAGGAGGCGTTCGAGATGATGAAGTGCTTGGCCCGGTCGAGCTTCTGGTGGTTGATGCCGTAGGCCACCGTGATGTCGGGGTTCTTGGCGGGAGCGGAGATGAGCACCCGCTTGGCGCCGGCCTTCAGGTGCCCCTCGGCCTTCTCGCGCTCGGTGAAGAGACCGGTGCACTCGAGGACCAGGTCGATGCCGTTCGCGGCGTGGGGAAGCTCGGCCGGGTTCTTGACCGCGGTGACCTGGATCTCCTTGCCGTTCACCACGATGCCCTTCTCGGTGGCCTTCACGTCGAACGGGAAGACGCCGTGGACCGAGTCGTACTTGAGCAGGTGGGCGAGGGTCTTCGTGTCGGTGAGGTCGTTGATCGAGACGATCTCGAGGTCCTTCTCGCCGCGCGCGACGGCGGCGCGGAGGACGCACCGACCGATTCGACCGAAACCATTGATTGCGATGCGGGCCATGGCGGAACTCTCCCTCTCCCGGGTTACCGGGGGGTCGTGAAATGGGGTCGCAAAACTACTCGCCGGACCGGGGGGTGTCAAACGAAAAGCCCCGAAGATCAGGCCTTAAAGACGTGAAACGGCGCCGGGTTTTGCCCGGCGCCGCCGCGCGGCTCGCTGGAGCGAGGAACCGGTCCCTAGACCACGGCCTCGGCCGAGCCCTCCTCGGCAGGACGGGCGTCTCCCTGGGCGCGCAGGTCGCGGGTCACGAGGTCGATGAGCTCGGTGGACAGCCCCAGGATCTGGTTGGCGTTGTAGCCGCTCGCACGAAGCTCCTTGAACAGCGACTTGGCGAGGATCTTGGTGCCCTTGGCGTCGAGCGTGGGTGCGAGCATGTCGTCCTCTCGGGCTTCGTGAAGCCCCGTGAACCATCAGGCTGGTAGCCAAAGCAACCCCCAGGCCATCTCCTCGAAATCGGACATATCCCGTCTATTCCATGGGTTGCCTCGACTCACGGGCCGGATCCCGGGTGCCGGGTGCGTAGTGACCTACGCGATTTCGCCTGTCCGGGGGGAGCATGCGCGAAGGCGGCTTCGCAGCGCGGCGACCGGTCCGACGATAGATCCGGGCGGCTTGCGCTACCGCGTCCCAGGAATCCAGCTCTGGCTCGATGAGCCCAACGAGGCGCTCGAGCGGCACGTCGCCGACCGGCTCGGGGTCGCGACCGGCGAGCTCGTCTCGGTCTCCGTGGCGCGCCGCTCCCTCGACGCCCGCCGGAAGGGCCATCCTCGCTGGGTGATGGACGTCGAGGCGGAGGTGACCGGATCGCTGAGGGTGCTTCCCACGGGGGTGGAGGCGGTGGCCGCGGCCGAGGCGGCGCCGCCCCCGGTGCGTCCCCCCGACCTTCCGCCGGTGATCCTGGGCGCGGGGCCGGCCGGCCTCTTCTGCGCCTGGGGGCTGCTCGAGCGCGGCGTGCGCTCGATCGTCGTCGACCGTGGCAAGACGGTGAGCCCTCGCCGCCGGGACGTGGCCCGCCTGATGCGCGAGGGGAACCTCGACACCGAGTCGAACATGAACTTCGGCGAGGGCGGCGCGGGCGCCTACACCGACGGCAAGCTCTCGACCCGGATCCGCCACCCCGCGGTGCGCAAGGTGGTGGAGCTCTTCGCACGCTTCGGG
This sequence comes from uncultured Anaeromyxobacter sp., assembly GCA_903904005.1. GTDB lineage: Bacteria > Myxococcota > Myxococcia > Myxococcales > Anaeromyxobacteraceae > CAIOAK01. The sequence continues at coordinate 90,413 of CAIVAR010000168.1, read as the reverse complement.
AAGGTCGAATCCATCAAGGTCCAGGGCAAGCCCCATGTCGGCTCCGACGTGCTGCCGGCCGCGGTCTCGGCGATGCGGGAGGAGCTCGAGCGCGGGGGCTGCACCTTCCTGTGGAACACCCGGGCCGTCGACATCGAGGTGTCGGGAGGCCGGGTCCGCGGCCTCGTGCTGGCCGACGGGCGCACCCTCCCCTGCGAACGGCTCGTCCTCGCCCCCGGCAACAGCGCCCGGGAGCTCTACGAGCGCTTCGCCGAGCGCGGCTGGCCCATCGAGGCCAAGCCCTTCGCGGTGGGCTTCCGCGTCGAGCACCCCCAGTCGCTCATCGACCGGATCCAGTACGGCCGGGCCGCCGGCGTCGAGGGGCTCCCCGCCGCCGACTACCGGCTCGCCGAGAACCCCAGCGTGGGCGGGAAGGCCCGTGGCGTCTTCTCCTTCTGCATGTGCCCCGGCGGCGTGGTGGTGCCCACCCCCACCGAGCCGGAGATGCAGGTCACGAACGGCATGTCCAACTCGGGGCGCTCCTCCCCGCTCGCGAACGCCGGGCTCGTCGTCGCCGTGTCGCCCGACGACTTCGCCGCCGAGGGGTTCACGGGGCCGCTCGCCGGCCTCGCGTGGCAGCGCAAGTGGGAAAGGGCCGCCTACGAGCTGGGCGGGGGCGGCTACAAGGCCCCCGCGCAGCGGCTCGCCGCCTGGCTCGCCGGCCGCCCCGGGGAGCCGCCCGGAAAGAGCTCCTACCGCCCCGGGCTCACCCACGCCGACCTCTCCCGGCTCTACCCACCCCAGGTTCACGAGGCGCTGCGCGCGGCGGTGCGGGGATTCGACCGGCGCATGCGCGGCTTCGTCTCGCCCGACGCGCTCCTCATCGGGATCGAGAGCCGCACCAGCGCCCCGTGCCGCATCGCGCGGGGCGAGAACATGCAGACGCCCGGGATGACCGGCCTCTACCCGGCGGGCGAGGGGGCCGGCCATGCCGGCGGGATCGTCTCGTCGGCGGTCGACGGCATGAAGGCCGCCGACGCCATCTGCCGGGAACTCGGGGGCTAGACGCCGCGGGGGCCGGCTACGTCCCGGCCCGTCCGTAGGCGTCCTCGAGCCGCACCACGTCCTGCACCTCCGGCGTGGAGACCTCGAGGATGTCGCAGTCGGTGATGGCCACCATGCGGTGCTTGGTGAAGGGCTTCACGTGGTAGCTCTCGCCCGGGCGCATGACGTGCTCGACGAGCCCCTCCCCCTCGTCGAGGACGAGCTGAAGCTCGCCGGACCAGAGGTGGATCGTCTCGTCCTTCTTCTCGTGGTACTGGAGCGAGAGCTTGTGACCGGCCTTCACGTGCAGGAGCTTCCCCACGTACCGCTCGGTCTGGGCCCACCACAGCTCGTGCCCCCAGGGCTTCTCGACGCGCTTCGGTTGGTCGAACTTCTTCACGGGGCGTCCTCCTGGCTCAGTTGTTGGCGGCGACGAATCCCTTGGCGCCGGTGCTCCGCTCGAAATCCTTGAGATAACGGTCGGCCGCGTCCCGGGTCTCGAACGAGCCCACGCGGACGCGGTACCAGCGCCCCTTCCCCGGCACGTCGGCGACGGTCACGCGCGCACCGCGCGAGGCGAAGCGCGCGGCGATCCGGTCGGCCTCGAACCGTTCCTGGGTCGAGCCCACCTGGACCACGAAGCCTCCGCGGGCCGGGGGCGGCTTCGCCGCCGGTGCAGGTGCCGCCACGGCCGGGATCGGGGTCGTCGCCGGAACCACGGCCGGGGTCGCCACCGGTCCGGAGGGCGCCACGGCGGGGGTGGCTGCTGCTGTTGCCGCGGCAGCCGCGGGCGCTGCCGCCGGCGCTGCCGCCGGCGCGGCGGCCACGGCGGGAACGGCCTGGGCCGGGGGGACCGAGGGGGACGGCGCCGGAGCGGCGGGAGGCGGCTGCACCTTCGGCCCCGGCGGCAACCGGTCCGGCGGAGGACGGGCGCTGGTGAGCGACTCGTGGAAGTTCAGCGGCGCCTGGGGCTCGCCACCGTCCGGGCGCGGCGCATGGTCGAGGGCGGCGAGCGGATCGGCGGGGACCGGCACGGGGGCGGATGCGGCGGAACGGGGGGCGGCCGTGGGCCGTTCCGCCATCCGCTGTCCGGTGGCGTGGCCGAGCAGGAATGCGAGCGCGAGCGCGCCGAGCGACCCCAGGGTCACCCCGGCCACCTGCCGCGCGTCGAGGGAGAAGTCGAACCGCTCCCGTGCTGGTCTGTTTCCCGTCATGGTCGGCCCGCTTGGGGGCGGCCCGATTCTAGACGTCTTCTGCGAGGTCTCTACTTTCCATCCGTTCGGGGGCCGAGACCCCCAGGATGGCGAGGCCGTTGGCGAGCACCTGCTTGAGCGACCGGGCCAGCGCCAGCCGCGCCGCGGTCTTCACCGGATCGGCGCCGATGAAGCGCTCCCCGGTGCGCTTCCCCTGCGTGTAGTAGGAGTGGAAGGCCCCGATGGTCTCCTGGAGCCAGAAGGCGACCCGGTGCGGCTCCCAGGCGAGGGCCGCCCCCGCCACCAGGTCCGGGAAGGAGAGGATGCGCTTCACGAGGTCCATCTCCTCCGGGGCGGTGAGCACCGCGAGCGTCTCCGCGTCGAAGCGGGCCTCCGGGGCGTCCGCCTCGGCCGCCTTCTCCAGGATGCGGGCCAGCCGGGCGTGCCCGTACTGGACGTAGAAGACCGGATTGTCGAGCGTCTGGCGCTTGGCCAGTTCGATGTCGAAGTCGAGCTGGGCGTCGGCGCGCCGGGTGAGGAAGATGAACCGGGTGGCGTCGCACCCCACCTCGTCCACCACCTCCTGGAGCGAGACGACGTTCCCCGAGCGCTTCGACATCTTCACCGCCTCGCCCCCGCGGGTGAGGTTCACCATCTGGATGAGGACCACGTGGAGGTCGTGCCGGCTGGCGCCGAGCGCCTCCAGGGCCGCCTCGAGGCGGGCGACGTATCCCCCGTGGTCGGCGCCGAGCACGTCGACGAGCTGGTCGGCGCGCTGCCGCTTGTCCCAGTGGTAGGCGATGTCGGCGCAGAAGTAGGTGGGCGTGCCGTCGGACTTCTTCACCGGACGGTCGACCTCGTCGCCGTGGAGGGACGAGCGGAAGAGGAGCAGGTCCTCCGCCTCGCCGATCCCCTCCTCGTTCGGGGCCCCGGCGGCCGGGACCGGCTGTCCCTTCTTCGACTTGGGCGGAGGGAGCTTGCCCCAGTAGACGAGATCCTTCGCCTCGAGCTCGGCCAGGAAACGCTGCACGGTCCCCGAGTCGTAGAGCTTCCGCTCGGAGGTCCAGACGTCGAAGGAGATCCGGATCGCCGCGAGGTCGGAGCGGATCATCGCGAGCACGTGCGCGACGGCCCGCTCGCGGAAGAGGTCGAGCCACTCGGCCTCGGGCGCGTCGAGGAAGCGCGGGCCGAGCTCGACCAGGATCGACCGGGCGATCTCGATGACGTAGTCGCCCGGGTAGCTCTTCGGCGGCATGGTCACGGTCCGGCCGAGGAGCTCCTGGTAGCGCAGGTGCACCGACCGTGCGAGCGTCTGGACCTGCGCGCCGTGGTCGTTGACGTAGTACTCGCGGGTGACGGCATGGCCGCTCCAGTCGAGGAGGCTCGCCACCACGTCGCCGGTGACGGCACCGCGGCCGTGCCCGACGTGCATGGGGCCGGTGGGGTTGGCCGAGACGAACTCGACGTTGACCCGCTTCCCCTTCCCCACCTCGCTGCGGCCGAAGGCCGCGCCCTGCCGCACCACCTCCGGGAGGGCGGCCAGCCAGACCTCCGGGCGAAGCTTGAGATTCACGAACCCGGGACCGGCGATCTCCAGCGAGGCGATGCTGCGGCCGCCGTCCTCGGCCTGGATGGCCTCGATGATCCCCTGTGCGAGCTCCCGGGGCGGACGTCCGGCGGGCTTGGCCAGGACCATGGCCGCATTGACGGCGAAGTCGCCGTGGCGGGGGTCGCGGGGCGGGTCGACGGTGAACGGGGTGGCGAGCGCGGGCCAGCGCCCCTCGGCCGCGCCGCGGGCCAGCGCCCTTCGCACGATGTCGACGACGTGTTGTCGCATGGGGGCACGGTCATACCCGCGCCCGCAGCGGCGGGCAAGCGGCGGGTCGGCGCGCTCAGGCGTAGGCGTCGAAGAGGCCACAGCGGGGGCAGCGCCACGCCCGCACCGCCGCCCCTCCCCCGCAGCGGCGGCAGCGCAGCAACCCCGCACTCCGCAGCAGGGCCGCCGCCATGAGGTCGTGCCGGCCGGCCAGCTCTCCCGGGCCAGGTGGCGCCGCCTCGCGCAGCAGCTCGCGCAGCGCCAGCGTGACCTCGCCGTCCCCGTCCTCCTCGAGGGCCGCGCGCAGCGGGCCGAGCGCCTCCGCCTCGCGCCCCGCCGCCACCAGCGCACGCCCCCGCAGGGTGAGCAGCCGGGCATCCCCCGGCCTCGCCCCGATGGCGCGGTCGAGGACCCGCGTCGCGAACCCCACCGGCAGGGCCGCCAGGGCGGGCCAGGCGAGCAACGCCGCCTCGGGCCCGGCGTCGAGCGCACGATCCAGGGCGCCCTCGGCCCCCGCCGGATCGCCGGTGGCGGAGAGGGCCTCCGAGAGCGCCTGCAGCGCATCGGCCGACCGGGAATCCGCCTGCTCGGCCTCGAGCGCCGCGGCCAGCGCGGCGACCGGGTCGGCGTCGCGGAGTTCCCGGCTCTGCGCGGCGAGCAGGTGGGCGAGCAGCCGCCCGTCGGGCGGGCAGCGGGTCCGGTGGGCCTCCACCGCCTCGGCGTGCCGCTTCTGGTCGACGAGGACGTCGCGCAGCCCCTCCGCCGCCGCGGCGTCCCCGGCGCCGACGAGCTTCCCGTAGGCCTCTGCCGCGTCGGCCAGCATGCCGGCGCGTCGGTAGTCGTCGGCGAGTTCCCGCTCCACCTCGGCGCGGCGCCCCGCCGGGAGCCCCGGACGGTGGAGCATGTTCCGGTGGAGCCGCATGGCCCGGGGGATGTCCCCCTCCCGCTTGAAGAGGTCGCCCAGCGCCAGGTAGGTCTCGATGGCCTCCGGGCTGGAGAGCCGGGCGGCGTCGGAGAGGGCCTCGATGGCCGCGTCCGGATCGTCGGAGATCATCGATCGGACGCCCTTGAGATACGCGCGCGCCTGCTCCCGGCGCCGGTGGAGCCGGTACCCGAGCACCGCGGCGACGACGGCCAGTCCGGCGGCGATGAGGAGCCAGTGCATGTCCACCCTTGGACCCCGGGTTCCCTCAGGCCCCGAAGGCGGCCCGGATCCTCGTCCAGCTCTGATCGAGGTGCTCGATCATCACCCTGGTGTCCGAGAGGACCGGCATGAAGTTGGTGTCGCCGCCCCAGCGCGGAACGATGTGCCAGTGGAGGTGGTCGGCGATTCCCGCTCCGGCCACCTTGCCCAGGTTCATCCCGACGTTCATGCCCTCGGGGGCGTAGGCATCGCGAACGGCCACCACGGCCAGGCGGAGCTCCGCCTGGAGATCGGCGAAGTCGTCGGCGGGGAGGTCCTCGAGGCGCGAGACGTGGGCGCGCGGGACCACGAGCAGGTGGCCGTTGTTGTACGGGAAGCGGTTCAGGATGGTGAAGGCGCGCGCCGAGCGGTGCACGATCAGGTTGCGATGGTCGGCCTCCTCCCCCTGCTCGGCGGGGAAGAGGCAGAAGATGCAACCGGCGGGCTTCTCGGCCCGGATGAACTCCATCCGCCACGGCGCCCAGAGCGGCTTCTCCACGATCCCTCCGCCTAGCGCGCCAGGAAGTAGACGCCCGGCCCTTCCGCCGTCGTGGTCTGTCGCTGGACCTCGGTGCGCAGGGTCTCGGCCACCGACTGGGCCATCTTCTGGGCCACGCCGCCGAGCAGTTCCTCGAGGAAGCGGGCCCGCTCGTCGGGCGGGTAGACGAGCCGAGGCTCCCCGCGGATCTCGGCCAGTTCCTTGGCCAGGTCGACGGCGTCCTGGAACCCGCCCAGCTCGTCGACGAGCCCGAGCTCGACCGCCTGCTCCCCGGTCACCACGCGCCCGTCGGCGAACTTCTCCACCTGCTCGACGGGAAGGTCGCGCCCCTCGGCCACCGCCCGGATGAACTGCCGGTGGATGCGGTCGTTGAGTTCCTGCCAGTATGCCCTGTCACTCGGCGTGAACTCCCGGAACGGGCTGCCGGCGTCCTTCAGCCGGCCCGAGGTCACGGTGTTCATCTCCACGTCGAACTTCTGCAGCAGGCCGCGGACGTTGGGGAAGGCGCTGATGACGCCGATCGACCCGGTGAGCGTGCCCGGCTCGGCCACGATCCGGTCGCAACCCATGGCCACCAGCAGCCCGCCCGAGGCGGCCACGTTGCCCATGGCGCAGACCACCACCTTGTCCTCGGCGAGCCGGCGCAGGCCGTCCAGGATCTCCTGGCTCGTGCCCACCGCGCCGCCCGGGGAGTCGATGCGGACAACCACCGCCTTCATGTCGGTGTCGTCACCGTAGCGCTTCAGGACCTTGAGGACCGGTTCCGACTCCACCGAGCCGCGCCCCATGCCGATGGCGCCCTTGATGTCGACCACGCCGATGCGTGGACCGGAGGCCAGCCGCGGCGACTCCCCCTTCACCGCGCCGTAGGCGAGCCACAGGAAGGCGAAGAAGACGGCGAAGAGGCCGCCGAAGACGAAGAGCACCACGGCCAGCGCGGCCCGGTCGCGCCGCGGAGGCGGCTGCGGGGGGAGCGGGGCTTGAGCCCAGCCGGGAGGAGGCAGCGGCCATCCACCCGCCGCGTGCGGCCAGCCCGCCGGGGGTTGCGGCCAGGCGGCCTGCGGGGGCACGGCCGTCGGCGGGACCGGCGTGGTGGGCAGCGGTTCCGGATTCTCGTTCTCGCTCATGACCGCCGGAGAAGACCACGGGCGGCCGGGGGCCGCAACAGATCCCGAAAACGAGACGCGCACCGGCGCCAGGGGCGACCGATGCGCGTCCACCGTCCCTTCGCACCACACCCCGGACGAGGCGGTGCGGTGGGAGGTTCTTCCGCCGGCTGAAGCCGGCGGTGCTAACCCTTGCGGCGGTTGAACTTCTCCATGAGGTCGCCGAGGCGGGCGCGGCCGTCGCCCTGCTTGCGCAGGTACTCACGGTACTCGTCCTCGCCGCCGTCGCGGGTGAGCGCCTTGATGGACAGGGCCACCTTGCGCTCGTGGGAGTCGATGTCGATGACCTTGACCTCGACCTCCTCGCCCTCCTTGACCACGTCGTGCGGGTTCTCGACCCGCTCGTCGCGCATCTCGGAGACGTGGACCAGCCCCTCGATGCCGGGCTCGATCTCCACGAAGGCGCCGAAGTCGGTCACCTTGGTGACGCGCCCCTTGAGGCGCGAGCCCACCGGGTGCCGCTCGGCCAGCGTCGTCCAGGGATCGGCCTGGTTCTGCTTGATGCCCAGGCTGAAGCGCTCGTTCTCGACGTCGATGTTGAGAACCACCGCCTCGACCACGTCGCCCTTCTTGAACTTCTCGCCCGGGTGCTTGATGCGCTCGGTCCAGGAGATGTCGGACACGTGCACCAGGCCGTCGATGCCCTCCTCGACGCCGACGAAGATGCCGAAGTCGGTGACGTTGCGGACCTCGCCCCGGATGACGGAGCCGATGGGGTACTTGTCCTCGAGGAGCGTCCAGGGATTGGGCTCGATCTGCTTCATGCCCAGGCTGATGCGCTTGGCCTTCGGGTCGATGTCGAGGACGACGGCCTCGACCGGCTCACCGGCGTTGAGGAGCTTGGAGGGGTGCTTCACCCGCTTCGTCCAGCTCATCTCGGAGACGTGGACGAGACCCTCGACGCCCTGCTCGAGCTCGATGAACGCGCCGTAGTCGGTGAGGCTGACCACCTTGCCCTTGACCCGCGTGCCGACCGGGTACTTCTCGTCGGCGCGGTGCCACGGGTCCTCCTGGATCTGCTTCAGGCCCAGGCTGACGCGCTCGCTGGCAGGATCGAACTTGAGGACCACGACGCGGACTTCCTGGCCGACCTCGAACATCTCGCTGGGGTGGCCGATGCGGCCCCAGCTCATGTCGGTCACGTGCAGGAGGCCGTCGATGCCGCCGAGGTCGATGAAGGCGCCGTAATCGGTGAGGTTCTTCACCACGCCCTTCAGGACCGCGCCCTCCTTCAGGTTCTTGAGGGTCTCCTTCTTCAGCTCCTCGCGCTCCTTCTCGAGCAGCACGCGGCGGCTGAGGACGATGTTCCCCCGCTTCTTGTTGAACTTGATGACCTTGAACTTGAACTTCTCGCCGATGAGCTTGTCGAGGTTGCGCACCGGGCGGATGTCGACCTGGGAGCCGGGAAGGAACGCCTTCACGCCGATGTCGACGGAGAGGCCGCCCTTCACGCGCCCGACGATCATGCCCTCGACGAGCTCGTCGCGCTCGCACGCGGCGGAGATCTCGTCCCAGATGCGCATCTTGTCGGCCTTCTCCTTGGAGAGGACGACCATGCCGGTGTCGTTCTCGCGCGACTCGACGAGAACCTCCACCTTGTCACCGATCTTGATCTGGGGATCGCCCCCGGGGACCGGGATGAACTCGTTCAGCGGGACCTGACCCTCGGACTTGTAGCCGATGTCGACGACCACGTAGTCCTTGGTGATCTGGATCACGGTGCCGCTGACGACGCGCCCCTCCTCGACCTGGCCGGTGCGCAGTTCGCTCTCGGCGAACATGGCGGCGAAGTCCTCGGAGCTGTCCTGCTCGGGCGTACGGATATTCTGATTCTCCATTCGATTGGAACCCGGTCCTGTGGGCTTGGGCCGACGGGGCGCACCGTGAGTCGCGCCTGGGATGCCGGCGAAAGCTGCAACGTCCCCTCATGTTGGCCTGCGCGTCGTCCCCGGGGAGCGAGGGACTTGGCGGGCCACCGGGACCATCCCGGCGGCGAAGGCGAAGGAAGCTACACGGGCGGGATCACAGCGTCAAGCGCGGCCGGACCGCCGGCCATGGCCCCGAGCCGGGCAGCCACGCCGTCGATCACCCAGTCCGGGGTGGAGGCCCCGGCCGAGACGCCGACGAGGGTGCACCCGGCGAACCACTCGGGGCGGAGCTCCTCCTCGGTCTCGACGTGCCAGGTGCGGGGCTGGATCTCCTTGCAGATCTCGGCCAGGTGGCGCGTGTTGGCGCTGTTCTTCCCACCCACCACGACCACCGCGTCGACCTCGGCGGCGAGCTGCCGGGCGTCGGTCTGCCGCTCGTCGGTGTCGGCGCAGATGGTGTTCACCGCCCGGACCTCCTTGTGGCGCAGCGCGAGCGCCCCCACCACCCGCTCGAAGTCCGCTCCGATGCAGGTGGTCTGGGCGATGACGGCCACCTTCTTGGCGTCGATGGGCGGGATCTCGGCGCCGGGCCGGACCACCGTGCAGGGCCCCTCGCCGTAGCTCACCACGCCCTTCACCTCGGCATGGTTGGGATCGCCCACGATGACGAGATGGTAGCCCTGGTGGGAGAGGCGCTGGGCCATGGCCTGGGGGTACTTCACGTAGGGGCAGGTGCCATCGACGACCTCGAGCCCGCGCTCCCGGGCGGCGTCGAGCTCCGGCTTGACCGCGCCGTGGGTTCGAACCACCACGGTGGTCCCCACCTCCACCTCGGACACCCGCTCCACCGTCCCCACGCCCATCTGCCGGGTGCGGGAGACGAACTGCGGGTTGTGGATGATGGGGCCGAGCGTGACGACCGGGGTCTGGCGCTCGTGCGCGACCTCCATGAGCTGGTCGACGGTCCGACGAACGCCCCAGCAGAACCCCGCGGTCTTGGCTACCTTGACTTGCATCAATTCCCCTCCGGGACCGGTATAACCGCCCCCGTCGTGCCGGTCCAGCGCCACTCAGCCGCGCCGGGCCATCCGGGATTCGACCTCGGCCGCCAGCCGCTCGACGACGTCGTCGAGGGAGAGGCCGCCGGTGTCGATGGTATCGGCGTCCGTGGCGGCCTTGAGCGGCGCGACGTCCCGGGAGCTGTCGTCCCGGTCCCGCTTGCGCTGGTCGGCGAGGACCGCCTCGAAGGGCTGGGGGTCCCCCTTGCCCTGGAGCTCGAGGAATCGGCGGCGCGCCCGCACCTCGTCACCCGCGGTGAGGAAGAACTTGGCGTCGGCGTCCGGGAAGACCACGGTGCCGATGTCCCTCCCCTCCAGCACCGCGCCGCGGTTGCCGGGGGCGGTGGCGAGGCGGCGCTGCAGGTCGAGCAGCCCGGCCCGCACCACCGGTCGGGCCGAGACGGCGCTCGCACCGAGCGACATGGGCGGCGTCCGGATGGCCTGGGAGACGTCCTCGTCACCGAGGAGCACCCGCTGCGCCGCTCCCTCGGACCCGGGTGGCGGCGGCTCGAAACGGATCCGGACCTCGTGGAGGAGCGCGCCCAGCCCCGCGTCGTCGTCGAAGGCGATGCCGCCGCGGCTCGCCGCCAGCGCGACGGCCCGGTAGATGGCGCCGGTGTCCACCATGGCGAATCCGAGCCGTGCCGCGAGCCGCCGCGAGGTGGTGCTCTTGCCGGCCCCGGCTGGGCCGTCCACGGCGACGATGAATGGGCGCCGGGGCGTCACCGCCCGAGCACCTTCCGGAGGGCGGCGAGCACCTTCACGTTCTCGGGGCGGGTGCCGACGGTGATGCGCTGCGCGGTGGCGAAGCCGTAGCCGGCCACGGGGCGCACCACCACCGCCTCGCGGAGGAGCGCGTCGAAGAGGGCCATGCCCGGGCGGCCCGGGAAGTCGGCCAGCACGAAGTTGGCCTGGGACGGGACCACGGTCGCGCCCAGCTCGCGCAACCCGGCCTCGAGGAAGGGGCGCTCGGCGCGCACCAGCGCGCGGCTCAGCTGCACGTGCTCCTCGTCGTCGAGCGCGGCGGCGCCGGCGGCCTGGGCCACCAGGTTCACGTTGAACGGGGCACGCACCCGGTCGAGGAAGGCACACAGCTCGGGCCGGGCGAAGGCGTAGCCGAGCCGCAGCCCGGCGAGCCCGTAGATCTTGGAGAAGGTGCGCAGCACGACCAGGTTCGGGTAGCGCTTGCGCAGCGCGAGCGCGTCCTGGAACCCCTCGGCCTCGACGAACTCCACGTAGGCCTCGTCGAGCACCACCAGCGTGTCGCGGGAGACCGCCCCCAGGAAGTGGACGAGCTCGTGCTCGAGGAACCAGGTGCCGGTGGGGTTGTCGGGGTTGGCCAGGAAGACGATCTTGGTGCGGGGCGAGAGGCGCGCGTGGATCGCGTCGAGGTCGTAGTGGAAGCGCTCCTTCATGGGCGCCTCCACCAGCGTGCGCCCGTGGGCGTGGGCGGCGAGCTTGTAGGCGATGAAACTCCCGGCGCTGGTGAGCACCTCCTCCCCCTCCAGCACGAAGGTGCGGACGAGGAGCTCGATGAGCTCGTTCGAGCCATTGCCGACCAGGATCTCGTCGACCGGGACGGAGAACCGGGCGGAGAGCGCCCGCTTGAGCAGCCAGGCGCTGCCGTCCGGGTAGAGATGGACCTTTCCGCAGGCCTCGCGGGCGGCACGCAAGGCCAGCGGGGAGGGGCCGAGCGCGTTCTCGTTGGAGGCCAGCTTGGCCACGTCGGAGACGCCGTACTCCCGCTCCACCTCCTCGATGGGCTTGCCGGGGACGTACGGCTGCAGCGACGCGACGTGGGAGGGGACGAGCGGCACGCCCGTCACTCCTCGATGGTGAAGACGCCCATGGCCCGGAACTTCTGGTAGCGCTGGCGCACCAGCTGCTCCGGGGTGAGCTGTCGCAGGTCGTTGAGCTGGCGCCGGATGGCGCCGGCCAGGTTCTCGGCGGTGAGCCGGGGGTCGCGGTGGGCACCGCCCGGCGCCTCCTTGACGACCTCGTCGACGATCCCGAAGCCGGCCAGGTCCTTGGCGGTGAGCTTGAGGTTCTCGGCCGACTTCTGGGCCTTGGTCGCGTCGCGGTAGAGGATCGAGCTGCAGCTCTCCGGGGAGATGACCGAGTAGGTGGAGTACTCGAGCATCATGATCTTGTTCGTCACCCCGAGTGCGAGCGCACCGCCCGATCCACCCTCCCCGATGACGATGGAGATGGAGGGGACGCCGAGGGAGGACATGACCTCGAGGTTCACCGCGATGGCCTCGGCCTGCCCGCGCTCCTCGGCGCCGATCCCGGGGTAGGCGCCGGGCGTGTCGATGAAGGTGATGAGCGGCCGCCGGAACCGGTCGGCCATGTCGTAGAGGCGTCGCGCCTTGCGGTAGCCCTCGGGCCGGGGCATGCCGAAGTTGCGCAGCATGTTCTCCTTGGTGCCGCGCCCCTTCTGCTCGCCCACGATCACCACCGGCTCCCCCTCGAAGCGGGCCAGGCCGGCGACGATGGCGTGGTCGGCGCCGAAGCGGCGGTCGCCCTCGAGCTCCATCCAGTCGGTGAAGATGGCCTGGAGGTAGTCGAGCGTGTACGGGCGGTTGGGGTGGCGGGCCATCTGGACCACCTGCCACCGGGAGAGGTCGCGGAAGATCTCCGTCTGGAGCTTCTTCGCCTTCCGCTCCAGCTTGACGATCTCGTCGCTGAAGTCGACGCCGGCGCCACCCGAAAGCTGCTTCAGCTCCTCGATCTTGGACTCGAGGGCGGCGAGGGGCTTCTCGAACTCTGTCGTGAACGGGACGCGGGTGGCCACGGGGCGGCTTATAACACGGAAACGCCCGCAATCACGGCGCAGTGCGCAATTCGCGGACCAGACCGTCGGGGTCGAACGGCGGCGCGATCCACTCGACGTCCTGCTCCCGGCGCAGCCAGATCACCTGCCGCCGGGCGTAGCGCCGGTGGTGGAGCGCGATGCGGGTCGCCAGCTCCTCGACGTCGATCTCCCCCCGAGCGCAGGCGATGGCGTCGGCGTACCCGATGGGCAGGCGCGGGAGCGGATCGCCGAGCCGGGCCACGAGCGCCCGGGCCTCCTCGACGATCCCGCCGCGGGCCATGGCGAGGGCCCGGTCGCCGATGCGCGCGTGCAGGAGGTCGCGGGGCACGTCGAGCGCGAGCAGTCGGTAGCGGTAGCGGCGCGGGGCGAAGCGGTGTTCCTCGAAGAGCTCGCTCTGGGTACGCCCTCCCGCGGCGATCTCGAGCGCCCGGACGATGCGGACGAGGTCGTTCTCCCGGATCCGCGCGGCGGCTCCCGGGTCGACGGCGGCGAGCCGCCGGTGGAGCGCGCCCCGGCCGTGCAGCGCCGCCTCCTCCTCGAGCCGGGTCCGCAGCGCCGGATCGCGGCCGGGGGCCTCCACCACGCCGTGGAGCAGCGCCCGGACGTAGAGCCCGGTGCCGCCCACCACGATGGGCAGCCGACCGCGGGCCGCGATCTCCCGGATGGCCTGGTCGGCGAGCGCGACCCAGCGGGCCGCGTCCATCCCCTCCCCCGGATCCACGAGGTCGAGCAGGTGGTGCGGCACCTCGGCCCGCTCGGCCGCGGTCGGCTTGGCCGTGCCCACGTCGAGCCGGCGGTAAACCTGCTGGGAGTCGGCGTTCACGATCTCGCCGGCGGCGCGGAGCGCCAGGTCGATGGCGAGCCGGGTCTTGCCGGAGGCGGTGGGGCCGGCCAGGACGGCGACGAACGGCAGGGGCGCCGTCACGGGCGCCCTACGCGGGCCCGGTCCCGAGGCGCGACGCGAGGTCGGCGAGGGCGACCGGGGTCTCCTCGCGGGTGACCATGTCCTTCAGCTTGGCCTGCCCGCTCGCGGCCTCGTTCGCCCCGAGCACGAGCGCGTAGCGGGCGCCGACCCGCTCGGCCTGCTTGAACTGGCGGGCCAGCTTCCCGCCGCGCGCGTCGAGGTCGCAGGCGATCCCGGCGCGCCGCAGCTCGGTGGCCCGCTGGAGCCCCTCGCGCCGCCCCGCCTCGTCGGCCGAGACGAAGAAGACGGCCGGTCGGCTCTCGGGAACCGGCCGACCCGCCGCCTCCAGCATGAGCGCGAGCCGCTCCTCCCCCATGCCGAACCCGATGCCGGGGGTGGGCGGCCCGCCCAGCGTCTCCACGAGGCCGTCGTAGCGCCCCCCACCCGCCACGGCCGACTGGGATCCGAGCGCGTCGCTCGTGAACTCGTAGGCGGTCCGGACGTAGTAATCGAGACCGCGGACGAGACGCGGGTTCACCTGGTAGGGCACCGAGAGGTCGTCGAGCCCCTGCCGGACGGCGTCGAAGTGGGTCCGGCAGCCGTCGCAGAGCCGCTCGAGCAGGCGCGGGGCCTCGGCCAGCACCGGCTGGCAGGAGGGCACCTTGCAGTCGAGGACGCGCAGCGGGTTCTTCTCGGTCCGCTCCCGGCAGTCGGCGCAGAGCACCTCGCCGCGCGCGCGCAGCCACCCGCGCAGTTCCTCCAGGTAGGCGGGGCGGCAGGCGGCATCCCCCACGCTGTTCACGTGCACGACCGGGGCTACGCCGAGCCTCCGGAAGAGGTCGGCGAGCATGGCGATCTGCTCGACGTCGATGGCCGGCTCGGCGATGCCGAAGGCCTCCACGCCGATCTGGTGGAACTGCCGGTAGCGCCCCTTCTGCGGCCGCTCACGCCGGAACATCGGCCCGATGTAGAACCACTTCTGCGGACCCTCCACGTGCGCGCCGTGCTCGATGTAGGCGCGGACGGTCCCGGCCGTCCCCTCGGGGCGGAGTGCGAGCTTGTCCTCGCCCTTGTCCTCGAAGACGTACATCTCCTTGTTGACGATGTCGGTGGTCTCCCCCACGCCGCGCGCGTAGAGCGCGTAGGGCTCGACCACCGGGGTACGGACCTCGCGGTAACCGTGGAGGGCGAAGACCTCGCGCGCCATCCGCTCGATCTCCTGCCACCGCCCCACCTGGGCAGGCAGGATGTCGTTCATCCCCTTGACGCCGTTGATCTTCACGCCGGCGGTTCTAGACCACGGCCCCGGGCCGGTCAAACCGCACGGCCGCCGATGGGCTCGCCGACTCGAACCCGGGCGCCCGGCACGAGCGCGGGCGCGAGGTCCACCCGGCCCGGCTCGAAGAGCAGGATCACCGTGGAGCCCATCTCGAAGGCACCGAGTTCCTGCCCCTTCGCGACCGGGATGGGCGTGCCGTAATCCCTCGACTGCGCGCCCGCCCCGGCCAGGTTCGTCACCGGGACGTCCGCGTCGAAGGTGGCCCGCACCCGCCCCACCACCGTGGCACCGACCGCCACGATGGCGACGAGACCGAGGGGCGATTCGAGGAGCGTGACCAGTCGCTCGTTCACGGTGAAGAGACCGGGGACGTTCTTCACCGAGGCCGCGTTGACCGGCCAGAGCTTGCCCGGCACGTAGCGCCATCCCGTCACCCGCCCGGGCAGCGGGAAGTGGATGCGGTGGTAGTCGCGTGGAGAGAGGTAGAGCGTGGCGTAGCGCCCGCCCGCGAGCCGCTTTCCCACCTCCGCGTCCCCCACCAGCGCCGCGGCCGTGTAGTCGATGCCCTTCGCCTGGACGAGCCGTCCGTTGGTGGCCACCCCGGCCTCGGAGACCAGGGCGTCGACCGGGGAGACGATCACCTCGTCCCCCGGCGCCACCGGCCGGAGCCCGGGGCGGAGCGGACGGGCGAAGAACTGCCCGAACGTCGTGAAGCCGGAGAGGTCCCCGCACTCGGAGAGGTCGATCCGGTAGCGGCGGGCGAAGGCGCCCATCAGGCCACGCCCCACCGGCCCGGGGAGCGGCAGCCGGGTGGCGGCCCCGACGGCACGGGAGAGGGCGTTCTTCGGGACGAGGCGGAGGGCGGCGATGAAGGCTCGATCGTTCACGTGCCACCGAGTCTACCCGACCCTCCGGGCGCGCGCCCCGGAGTCGTGCTAGAGGCAGGGAATGGAAGAGATCCGCGCCCCCCGCGGCACCACCCTCTCCTGCCGGGGATGGGTCCAGGAAGCCGCCCTCCGGATGCTCATGAACAACCTCGATCCGGATGTGGCCGAGCGCCCCCAGGATCTGGTGGTCTACGGTGGAACCGGGAAGGCGGCCCGGGACTGGGAGAGCTACCGACGGATCGTGGCGGCGCTGCGCGACCTGCGCGACGACGAGACCCTGCTCGTCCAGAGCGGGAAGCCGGTGGGCGTGGTCGGCACCCACCCCGACGCGCCTCGGGTGCTCATCGCCAACTCCAACCTGGTCGGGCGCTGGGCCACCTGGGAGCACTTCCACGACCTCGAGCGGCGCGGCCTCATGATGTACGGCCAGATGACCGCCGGGTCCTGGATCTACATCGGGACGCAGGGGATCCTGCAGGGCACCTACGAGACCTTCGCACAGGCCGGGCGGACCCACTTCGGCTCGGACGATCTCGCCGGCCGGCTGGTCCTCTCCGGAGGGCTCGGGGGAATGGGAGGCGCCCAGCCGCTCGCCGCCACCCTTCTCGGCGCGGCCTTCCTCGGCGTGGACGTCGACCCGGAGCGGATCGCCAAGCGGATCGCGCAGGGGTACCTCGACGAGGCGTCCACCTCGCTCGACGACGCGCTCCGCCGGCTCGACGACGCCCGCCGCGAGCGACGTCCCCTCTCGGTCGGGCTCGTCGGCAACGCGGCGGAGGTCTACCCGGAGCTGGTCCGGCGCGGTGTGGCCCCCGACCTCGTCACCGACCAGACCTCGGCCCACGACCCGCTCCACGGCTACGTCCCCGCCGGCCTCTCCCTAGACGAGGTTGCTTCGCTGCGGGTGAAGGACCCGGAGCAGGTGGTCCGGCGTTCCCAGGAGTCGATGGCCCGTCAGGTGGAGGCCATGCTCGCGCTGCGGGCGCTGGGCAGCCAGGTCTTCGACTACGGCAACAACCTGCGCGCCGGGGCCCGGGACGCGGGGGTCGCGAACGCCTTCGACTACCCCGGCTTCGTCCCCGCCTACATCCGCCCGCTCTTCTGCGAGGGGCAGGGACCGTTCCGCTGGGTGGCCCTGTCCGGGGACCCGGCGGACATCGCGGCCACCGACGCGGCGGTGGCGCGCCTCTTCCCGGAGAAGCGGAGCCTGCTGCGCTGGCTCGAGCTGGCGAAGCGGAAGGTGAAGTTCCAGGGGCTCCCGGCCCGCATCTGCTGGCTCGGCTACGGGGAGCGGGACCGGGCCGGCGTGGCCTTCAACGACATGGTCCGGCGCGGCGAGGTCCGTGCCCCGATCGTCATCGGCCGGGACCACCTGGACTGCGGCTCGGTCGCCTCCCCCAACCGGGAGACCGAGGCCATGCGGGACGGTTCCGACGCCGTCGCCGACTGGCCCATCCTGAACGCGCTCCTGAACGCCGTGAACGGCGCCTCCTGGGTGAGCTTCCACCACGGTGGCGGCGTCGGGATCGGCTACTCCCTCCACGCCGGCCAGGTGGTGGTGGCCGATGGCACCGAGGCGGCCGGGCGGCGCGTGGCCCGGGTCCTCCGGGGCGACCCCGCCATGGGCGTCCTGCGCCACGCCGACGCCGGCTACCCCGAGGCGCAGGCCGTCGCCCGGGAGCGCGGCGTGAGGATCCCGTGACCGGAGGTGTTCCGGTGGACGACGGTTCGCCCCCCACCCTGGCCGTCCGACGTGCCGCGCTCTCGACCTGCGACCGGGGAGCTTCCGACGCCGGGATCCTCGCCGACGGCGCGCTGGTGGTGCGCGACGGCGAGGTGCGCTGGATCGGGAAGGACGCCGAGGTGGAGGAACGCTTCGACCTCTCCTCCACGATCCAGATCGACGCGCGCGGCCGGCTGGTCACGCCAGGGCTGGTGGACGCGCACACCCACCTGCTCTTCGGGGACCGGGGCGAGCGCGAGGCGGAGTTCGCGGAACTCTCCGCCGGGGTTCCCTACGTCGAGATCGCCCGTCGGGGCGGAGGCATCCTGGCCACTGCGCGAGCCACGCGGGCCGCCTCCGACGAGGAAATGGTCTCGGGCGCGGTGGCGCGGGCGCGCCGTCTCCTCACCCAGGGTGTGACCACGGTGGAGGTGAAGAGCGGGTACGGCCTCTCCGTCCCCGAGGAGCTCCGGATGCTCCGGCTCGTCCGGGAGGTGGCCCGGTCCCTCGCCGGCGAGATGACGGTGGTGCCGACGCTGCTCGCGCTTCACGCCGTGCCGCCGGAGCATGACGGCGACCGCGCGGCCTGGGTCCGGAAGGTGCTCGAGGAGCTCCTGCCCGCCGCCGCCGGGGAGCGGCTGGCCGCCTTCTGCGACGTCTTCGTGGCCCCGACCGCCTTCGGCGTGGACGACGCCCGGCGCGTGCTCGAGGCCGGGCGCGCCCTCGGGCTCGTCCCGCGGCTCCACGCCGACCAGCTCTCCGACGACGGCGCGGCACTCCTCGCCGCCGAGGTGGGTGCGTCCTCGGCCGATCACCTCGAGCACGTGAGCGACGCAGGCATCGCCGCGATGGCCCGGGCCGGCGTGGTGGCGGGGCTGCTTCCGACCTCCACCCTGCTCGCCCGGGTCCGGCCCTTCGCCCCGGGGCGCCGTCTCGTCGACGCGGGCGTGGTGGTGGCGCTCGCCACCAACGTGAATCCCGGAACGGGGATGAGCGAGAACGTGGGGCTCACCCTCTCGCTCGCCTGCCTGGAGGGTGGGCTCACGCCGGCGGAGGCGCTGGTGGCGGCGACGGCGGGGGGAGCGCGCGCCTTGCGGCTCGCGGACGTGGGGAGGCTCGCTCCGGGGATGGCGGCGGATCTGGTGCTGTGGGGGGCGCGGACGCCGGCACACCTCTGCTGGCACACCGCCGTGAACCATGCCCTGCTCGTGGTGAAGGGCGGGCGGGTGGTGCATCAGGCCGAGGCGTGGTCGGCGGCGGATTGCGTGGGGGGCTGACGGGGACGGAACCGCCCCCCCCCCCGCTGCGCCCGACGCCCCTGGCCGCTACGATACGGGGAGGATGTGCCGCCTCTTCGGACAGCTCGCCGACTCCCACCGCTCCGCGGCCCAGCCGCTCTGCAGCGCCGAGAACGCCCTGCGCACCCAGTCGCACCTCCACCCGCACGGCTGGGGCATCGCCTGGTACGGCGGCGACGGCCCGCGCGTGCGCAGGGGCGTCATGGCCGCCCACGCCGACGAGGCCTTCGTCCGCGCCGGCCGGACGGCGCGGTCGCGCATCGTCGTGGCCCACGTCCGGGACGCCAGCGTGGGGCGCGTGGCCATCGAGAACACCCACCCGTTCGTCGAGGGGCGCTGGGTCCTCGCCCACAACGGGACGGTGGCCCGCTACAAGCGGTCGCGCACCGTCCGCGAGGCGCTCCTCGCCGCCATCTCCGCGCCGCGCCGGCGGCGCCTCGCCGGCGAGACCGACAGCGAGCGCTGCTTCCAGATCTTCCTCTCCCGTCTCGATCTCCGGCCCGGACGGGGCCGGGCATCCGTCGACGACGTCCGGACGGCGCTCGCCGAGACGGTGGCGCTGGTCTGCGCCATCGCCGACCGGGGTGAGCTCCGGTCCACCCTCAACTTCCTGGTCTCCGACGGGCGCCTCCTCTGCGCATGCCGGCACGGCAAGCCGCTCCACCTCTCCGGAAAGGCCGGGGGAGGCCACCTCGTCGCGGTGGCCAGCGAGCCGATCGGGAAGACCGGCTGGGAGGCGGTCCCCGAGGGGGGCTTCGTCGGGGTCGACGGTGCGCTCCGGATCGTCCGGGCGCCCCTCGGACTCTAGCCGCGCCGCCGCGCTGCGAGCGACCGCGCGAGCCGTGCGTGCCGCTCGCCGTGCCCGTCGATGTCGAGCCTGCGCCGGGTGGAGATGGCCGGATCGTGGGCGAGCCGGATCTCGAGCCGCTCGGGAGGGAGCGCGCCCGGCAGCCGGTCCGCCCACTCCACGACCGTCGCCCCGGCGCGCCCCACCAGGTCGTGGAACCCGGTGGCGTGGAGCTCGTCCTCGTCGCCGATCCGGTAGAGGTCGGCGTGGTTCACCTGGACCCGGCCCCGGTAGGTCGCGACGATGGCGAAGGTCGGGCTCGAGACGTCGCCATCGGCGACGCCGGCGCCCCGGCAGATCCCGCGGGCGAGCTGGGTCTTGCCGGCACCGAGTTCTCCCACGAGCGCCACCACGTCCCCGTCGCCGAGCAGGCGCCCGAGCCGTTCCCCCAGCCGACGGGTCTCGGCCGCCGACCGCGTGGTGCGTTCCACGCGTGCGACGGCCGGCTCCCTCACCTGCCCCATGAAGCCCAGACGGCACCGATGGCCTCGGCCAGATCCCCGGCCACCATCCCGCGTTCGCCGAATCGGGCCGCGGCGATGTCGCCGGCGCGCCCGTGGACCCAGGCCGCCACGCGGGCCGCCTCCCGGGGCCGGAGCCCCCCGGCGAGCAGCGCGCCGAGCAGGCCGGCGAGCACGTCTCCCGTCCCACCCGTGGCCATCCCCGGGTTTCCAGTGGGGATGATGGCGGCCGGCCCGTCCGGGTCGGCGACCACGGTCCGCGCGCCCTTCAGCACCACGACGGCGCCCCACTCCTGGGCCTTCCGGCGGGCGATGGCAACGCGATCGGCCTGGACGTCCTCGATGGTGCCGCCGACGAGGCGCGCCATCTCGCCCGGGTGGGGCGTGAGGACGATGGGCGCGTCGCGCCCCATCACGGCGACCAGTCCGGGGTGGTCGGCGAGCGCATTGATCGCGTCGGCGTCGAGCACCGTGGGGAGCGGGTACCGGTCGAGGAGACCGCGGATGGCGGGCGCGGTCTCGGGACCGCGGGGAATCCCGGGGCCGATGACCATCGCATTGGCGCTCGAGGCGGCGCCCTGGAGGGCCGGGATGTCGCTCCGCGCGAGAGCGCCCGTGCCCGGCAAGGGGGTGCTCATGGCCTCCGGGCGCCCGGACAGCGCCGGGCCGATCACGTCGGTCCGGGAGGCCAGCGTGACGAGCCCCACGCCGCCGCGAAGCGCGCCGGTGAGGGCCAGGTTGGCCGCGCCGGTCCTGCCGGCCATGCCGGCGACGATGAGGAGCCGCCCCGCGTCTCCCTTGTGGGCCTCGCGGTCCCGCGGGGGAACGAGCGCCCGCGCGCCGGCCTCGTCGAGCACCTCGGCCGAGGCCGGGATCCGTTCCGCCGCCCCCGGCGGAATCCCGATGTCGACGACCGTGACGTCGCCGGCCAGGTCGGCGCCGGGCTGCAATTCGAGCCCGATCTTGGAGAAGCCGAAGGTCACCGTGGCGTCGGCGCGGACGGCAGGACCGATGGCCCGGCCGGTGTCGGTGGAGAGGCCGGACGGCAGGTCGACGGCCAGCACCTTCGCACCCTGCTCCCGCATCGTCGCGATGATCTCGATGGCGGCGGCGAAGTTCCCCTCGGCCGGACGCTCGAGCCCAGTGCCGAAGATGGCGTCGACCACCAGGTCTCCGGGGCGGACGGGGAAGTCGCGGAGCGCCTGGATCCCGGAGACCGGGACGCCGGCGTCCTCGGCGGCCTTCCACATGGAGATCGCCTCGGGCGTTCCCCGGTCGGGCTTGCCGAGCGCGACGACGAGCACGCCGCGCCCGGACTTGTGGAGGACCCGGGCGGCCACGAAGCCGTCACCACCGTTGTTCCCCGCGCCGCACACCACCACCACCCGGCCGTCCTGCCCGGCCAGTACCACGGCGGCATCGGCGACCGCCCTACCTGCCCGGTCCATGAGGGTTGCCGCCGGGATCCCCATCTCCTCGATGGCGATCCGCTCGATGGCCCGGATCTCCTCTGCACTCACCAGCCTCATTCGCGACCTCCCTCGAGGACCACCACCGCCGCTGCGATGCCGGCGTCGTGCGTGAGCGACAGGTGCACCCGGTCGACCCCACGCTCCCTTGCCACCCGCTCCGCCACACCGGAGAGGCGGAGGCGGGGCGCCCCATCCTCCCGCTCCACCTCCACGTCGGTCCAGCGAATACCGGTCGGCGCACCGAGCGCCTTGGAGGCGGCCTCCTTGGCCGCGAAGCGCGCGGCGTACGGCGCGGCCCGGTCGGCACGTCCGTCGCAGGAACGCCGTTCACCTTCCGTGAAGCACCGGCGGAGGAAACGCTCGGCCGTCCCGGCCCGGGCGCCGTCGTCGAGGAGGCGCCGGATCCGCGCCACCTCCACCACGTCGATCCCGAGCCCCAGGATCACGCCGTCCCCCGCGAGAGCAGATCCTTCATCTCGCGGACCGCACGCTCCATCCCCACGAGCACCGCCCGCGCCACGATGGCGTGGCCGATGTTCAGCTCCTCGATCTCGCGGATGGCCAGCACCGGGTTCACGTTCTGGTAGTTGAGCCCGTGGCCGGCCGCCACCTGGAGCCCGAGCTTGGCGCCGGCCTTGGCCGCATCCACGATGCGGGAGAGCTCCCGGCGCCGGTCGGCGGGGAGGCGCGCATCGCAGTACCGCCCCGTGTGGATCTCGATGGCGTTGGCCTCGACCCGGACCGCCGCCTTCACCTGGTCGGGGTCGGGGTCGATGAAGAGCGAGACCAACACGTCGGCGTCGCGCAGCGTCTTCACCACCCGGGAGACGTTCTCCCGCCCCCGCACCACGTCGAGGCCGCCCTCGGTGGTGAGCTCCTCGCGCCGCTCCGGGACCAGCGTCACCTCGTCCGGCCGCAGCTCGTGGGCGACCTTCACCATCTCCGCGGTGGCCGCCATCTCGAGGTTGAGCCGGGTGGTGACGGTCTTCCGCATCACCTCCAGGTCCCGGTCCTGGATGTGGCGCCGGTCCTCGCGGAGGTGGATGGTGATCTGGTCGGCGCCGCCCAGTTCGGCGAGCATCGCGGCCGTCACCGGATCCGGGTAGATGGCGCGGCGGGCCTGGCGAAGGGTGGCGACGTGGTCGACGTTGACGCCGAGACGCGGTCCGGACATGGGCGATGGCTCCCTCAGGCGAGTTCCGAGCGCAGCGCCTCGGCGATGCGCTCGGCATGGGCGCGGATGGCCACCGCGTCGGGCCCCTCGACCAGCACGCGGGCCTTGTTCTCGGTGCCCGAGAAGCGGACCAGCACGCGGCCGTCCTCGCCCAGCAGCTGCTCGACGTCGGCGATGGCGGAGCGGACCCCGGCGAGCGTCTCGATGGGGCGCTTCTCCCTCACCACGACGTTGATCTGGGCCTGCGGGGACGGGGAGAAGCACCCCGCCAGCTCCGAGAGGCGCAGCCCGGTGCGCTTCATCACGGCGAGCAGGTTGAGCGCGGCGCAGACCCCGTCACCGGTGGTGACGTGGTCGAGGAAGACCAGGTGGCCGGACTGCTCCCCGCCGAAGTTGTAGCCGGAGCGGCGCATCTCCTCGACGACGTACCGGTCGCCAACCTGGGTGCGGACCACGGCGCCGCCCACCTCGGCCATCGACCGCTCCAGCCCCACGTTGCTCATCACCGTGGCCACCACGGTCTCCTGGTTCAGCCGCCCACGCGCGAGCAGGTCGCGGGCCACGATGGCCATGATGGCGTCCCCGTCGACCACGAGGCCATTCTCGTCGGCGACGATGACCCGATCGGCGTCGCCGTCGAGCGCGATCCCGAGGTTGGCGCCCGTCTCCCGGACCCGGGCCGCCATCTCCTCGGGGTGCATGGCGCCGCAGCGGTCGTTGATGTTTCGCCCGTCCGGCTCGACGTGGAGCGGGATCACCTGGGCCCCCAGCTCCTCGAAGACCGCCGGCGCCGTGTGGTACGCGGCGCCGTTGGCGCAGTCGACGACGATGGTCATCCCGTCGAGGGTGAGGTCGCGCGGGAAGAGCGACTTGAGGAACACCACGTAGCGGCCGATGGCGTCTTCGATGCGCTTGGCCTTGCCGATGAGCTCGGCGGTGGGGCGCAGCCCGTGGAAGTCGGGGGAGGTCGCCGAGCCCCCCAGGACCAGCCGCTCGATCTCCAGCTCCTCGTCGTCGGGGAGCTTGAAGCCGGTGCGGTCGAAGAACTTGATGCCGTTGTCCTGGTAGGGGTTGTGGCTCGCGCTGATGACCACGCCGGCGTCGGCCCGCATGGACTGGGTGATGAAGGCGATCCCGGGCGTGGGGAGCGGGCCGCAGAGCAGCACGTCGACCCCCATCGAGCAGATGCCCGCGGCGATGGCGGTCTCGAGCATGTAGCCCGACAGGCGGGTGTCCTTCCCGATGACGATGCGATGGCGGTGGCTCCCGGAGCGGACCTTCCAGGCCAGCGCCCGCCCGAGCTGGAGCGCCATCTCGGCGGTGATGGGGTGGACGTTGGCCACCCCGCGCACCCCGTCGGTCCCGAAGAGCTTCCGCTCCCCACCCGCCCCGCTTCCAGCCGTTCCCGCCATGGATGCCTCCGTCGGCACAGTCTAGGCGTTCGGCGCGGAACCGCCAGATGAACGAAGGGCCCCGGCCACCCGGGCGGCCTGGCGGGAGGCGGCGACGTCGTGGACCCGGACGAAGGTCGCCCCGCCCAGGACGGCGGCGGTGACCGCCGCCAGGGTCCCGGGCAGGCGCTCCTCCGGGGGAGCGCCGGTGAGGGCTCCGATGAAGCTCTTGCGCGACGGCCCGACGAGGAGCGGCCTCCCGAGCGACAGGAGCCCCGGGAGCCTTGCCAGGATCTCCAGGCTCTGCTCGGCGGTCTTTGCGAAGCCCACGCCCGGATCGAGGACGATCCGATCCTCCCGGACCCCCGCGGCGATCGCCCGTTCCATGGCCGCCTGGAGCTCGGCCCGGACCTCTCCGAGGAGGTCCACGTACCGGGCCCGCTCCCGCATGTCCCGGGGCGTCCCGCGCATGTGCATGAGCACCACCGCGGCACCCGACGCGGCAACGACCCGCGCCGTCTCCGGATCGGCCAGGGCGCGGACGTCGTTCACGAGCGCGGCACCGGCATCCAGCGCCGCCCGCGCCACGCCGGGCTTGGAGGTGTCGACCGAGATCGGGACCGGGAACCGGGCCGCGGCGAGCCGCTCGATCACCGGGATCACCCGGCGGCGCTCCTCCTCCTCGGGGACCTCCGGCGCCCCCGGCCGGGTGGATTCGCCCCCCACGTCGACGATGTCCGCCCCCTCCGCCGCAAGCCGGAGCGCGTGCTCGACCGCAGCGCCGGGGTCGAGGAACCTGCCACCGTCGGAGAAGGAGTCGGGCGTGACGTTCACCACGCCGACCACGTAGACGCCGGGGGGCGCGAAGTCGCGTCCCCCGATGCGGATCGACGGCGGGGCCAGGACCGGCTCCGGGCTAGGCCTTCCCCGGCTCGACCTTGGGCAGTCCACCCAGGCCCCCGAGGATCCCACCCTTCTTCGCCTTCTCCTTCTCCCCGGTGGCCGGGGCGGAGGGAGGCTGCGACTTGGGTGGCGGCGGGCGGTTGATGGCGCCGCCGGCCAGCAGGACGTCGACGTCGGCGAGATCGAGGGTCTCGTACTCGAGCAGCGCGTCGGCGATCTTGTCGAGGGACTCGCGACGCTCGAGCAGGATCTTCTTGGCCCGCTCGTACTGCTCGTTCACGATGCGCCGGACCTCGGAGTCGATCTCCCGGGCGGTCTGCTCGGAGTAGGTCTGGGTGGAGGCCATGTCGCGCCCCAGGAAGACCTCGCCCTCCTTCTTGCCGAAGGCCAGCGGCCCCATGCGCTCGCTCATGCCCCACTCGCAGACCATCGCGCGGGCCATGTTGGTGGCCTGCTCGATGTCGTTGCCGGCGCCGGTGGTCTTCTGGCCGAAGGTGATCTCCTCGGCCACGCGCCCGCCCATGAGGATGGCGATCTGGTTGAGGGCGAACTCCTGGTTGATGTTGAGCCGGTCCTCCTCGGGAAGCTGCTGGGTGAGCCCCAGCGCCCGGCCGCGGGGGATGATGGTCACCTTGTGGAGCGGGTCGGCGTTGGGGAGCACCTTGGCCACGAGCGCGTGTCCAGCCTCGTGCACCGCGGTGGTGCGCTTCTCCTTGTCGCTGATGATCAGGGAGCGGCGCTCGGTGCCCATGAGCACCTTGTCCTTCGCGTACTCGAAGTCGCTTCCCTCGACCTTCTCCTTGTTGCGGCGGGCTGCGTAGAGCGCCGCCTCGTTGACCAGGTTCTCCAGGTCGGCGCCGGAGAAGCCCGGCGTCCCGCGGGCGATCTTGGTGAGGTCCATGCCGACGTCGAGCGGGACCTTGCGGGTGTGGACCTTGAGGATGCCGAGCCGACCGCCCAGGTCGGGACGGGGCACCACGATGCGCCGGTCGAAGCGGCCCGGGCGCAGCAGCGCGGGGTCGAGGACGTCCGGTCGGTTGGTGGCGGCGATGAGGATCACGCCCTCGTTGGATTCGAAGCCGTCCATCTCCACGAGGAGCTGGTTCAGGGTCTGCTCGCGCTCGTCGTGCCCGCCGCCGAGGCCGGCGCCGCGGTGGCGCCCCACGGCATCGATCTCGTCGATGAAGATGATGCACGGGGCGTTCTTCTTCCCCTGCTCGAAGAGATCACGGACGCGGCTCGCGCCGACGCCCACGAACATCTCCACGAAGTCGGAGCCGGAGATGGAGAAGAAGGGAACGCCGGCCTCGCCGGCCACCGCGCGGGCCAGCAGGGTCTTGCCGGTGCCCGGGGGGCCCATGAGCAGCACGCCCTTGGGGATGCGCCCGCCGAGCTTGGTGAACTTCTTCGGGTCCTTGAGGAAGGAGATGATCTCCTCGAGCTCGTCCTTCGACTCGTCGATGCCCGCCACGTCGGCGAAGGTGACCTTGTTGGTGTGCTCGGTCATGAGCTTGGCCTTCGACTTGCCGAAGCTCATCGCCTTGCCACCGCCCGCCTGGAGCTGGCGCATGAAGAAGAAGAAGAGGAGGAAGAGGAAGACGAGCGGCAGGTACTGCACGAGCACCGTCACCCAGAAGGAGTTCTGGTCGGGCTTCTCGTAGAGGACCTTCACGCCCTTCTTCTGCAGCCGGTCGAAGACGGTGCCGGTGGCGTCGAGCGGTCCGACCGTGTGGAAGTCGCTGCCGTCCCGGAGGTGGCCGTAGTAGTTCGTGTCCTTGACGGTGACGTCGCGGACGTCACCCGTCTCGACCTTGGTGATGAAGTCGGAGAAGGCGAACTCCTTCTGCTCGCGGCCGTGCTGGGCGAAGAACTGGTAGAAGGCCACGAACATCAGGATGAGGACGACCCACAGCAGGACGGTCTTGTAGGACTGGCGCAATTTCCGAAACCTCTTCCCGGGGTTCCCCCCGAATCTCGCTCCGAGTTCCCAATATAACAGCGGCGCACACCCGCGCAGTCCGGGAAGGGTACGGCCGACTGCGGTTTTCCGGGGGGGTCATTCCCGCAGCCGGGCGTCGGTGCTGGGCTTTCCGGACCGGACCCCCAGCTCCGGAGCCCACAGGACCCACCCGTCGTCGTCGGCGAGGACCCGCAGCGCGTCGCGGAGTTCCCGCGGCACCTTCTGGTCGATGAGCCAGGCCTTCCACTTCTTGGACCCCCGGCCGCCCGCGGGGCGGAATCGGTCGCCGGGAAGCCGGCCCCGCCACCAGAGCGGCCAGGCGGCCCCCGGAGCGGAACCCACCTCGAGGATTCCCCCGCCGGGCAGCGGGTGGGACCCCGGGGCGTCGATCCGGACGGGTACGGACCGGATGGCGGGCGGGGGAGCGGACCGGACCTCGAGCGTTCCGTAGCGGACCACGGCCTCGAAACCCCGTGCCAGGGGCACGCGCGCCGGCCTGCGGCGGCCCACCAGGCCGAGGACCGACTCGACCTGGCGCGCGTCGAGATCGCGCCGGCTTCCCGAGGCCCGGCGCCAGAGTTCACGCACCACCCGCCTCCGCACCGCGACCGGCGCCTCGAGCAGGTCCGCGAGCCGGACGGGCCCGTCCTTCGCGATCCGCCTTCCCCCAGCCGCCAGCGCGCGCTCGTCGTCGCGGAGCAGGTCGGCGGCCCGGGCGAGGGACCGCACCGCCTGCGGGGCGAGCGATCGGAGGACGGGCAGCACCTCGGCCCGGACCCGGTTTCGCAGGTAGCGCGGCGTGGCGTTGCTCGGGTCGTCGAGGTGAGGGAGTCCGCGATCGTGGACGTGGGCCTCCACCTCGGCGCGTGTCCGGTCGATGAGGGGGCGGACGATCGCGCCGCGTCGGGGCGGGATGCCGGAGAGGCCGCGCGCCCCGGAACCTCGCAGGAGGCGCAGCAGCACCGTCTCGGCCTGATCGTCCTGGGTGTGGCCGGTGGCGATGCGAGTCGCGCCCACGCGCGCCGCCTCCCGGCGCAGGGCGGCGTACCTGGCCCGCCTCGCCTCGGCCTGGACGTTTCCGACCCCGACCTCCACCTTCACCGGATGGAACGGGACACCCAGGGAGTCGCACACGCGCGCACACGCATCGGCGTCGAGGTGGCTCCCGCGCCGGAGACCGTGATCGACGTGGACCGCGCTGACCTGGCCGACCTCCCCCGCGTCGCGAAGCTCGGCGAGGGCCGAGAGAAGGGCCGTGGAGTCCGCTCCACCGGAGAGGGCGACCAGGATGCCGTCGCTACACCCAAGAAGGGCTCTTCGCCTGCAAGTTGCCAGCACTCTTGACGTAAAATAGGTCAACGGAATGTCCCTCACTCCAGGGACACGTACCCGTAGTTGACCGCTTCTCCCCACGACGCCATCCTCCGTGTCGCCTTTGTTCCTCGAGGCTGGGTCGAGGGGATCCCCTCCCCCTCTTGGCCCACGGGGGGCCGGCAGCGATGCCGGCTCCCCTTTTTTCCTTCCCGGTGTTCGGCGTCTCGTCGGCACGGGGCTTTCCTTGACCAGTCGCCGAGGCGCGACGTATGAACGCTGGTACGCTTCAATCCTACCTCAGGGGAGATTCAATGGCCGGAACCGACAAGCGCAAGCAGTCACTCTACTTCCCCGAGGACATGCTGAACGAGATCCAGCTGGAGGCCAACCGGCAGGACCGGTCGCTCTCCTGGATCGTCCAGCAGGCCTGGAAGATCGCCCGCGGTGAGATCCTCCGTTTCCCTTCGGTCAACGACGTGCTCTCCGGCGTGGCCCGGGAGGACGAGCGCGAGGAGCGGGAGCGCGGCGTCTGACCGATCCGGTCACCGAGCGGTCTCTCGCGGCGCGCCGGAGCGATCCCGCGCGTCGTCGCTTTTTTGACTACCGGCCTGCACAGGGCGATACCGGCAGATATGGGAAGCGAACCGTCCGAGAAGCCCGAGGCCGATCCGACCCGCGGAGCACCCGGCGGACGCGACCCGCGCTGGGTCGAGCCGGGCGGCGACGACGCCCCCGGCGAGGGAGCCATCGATCCGGGACCTCCTCCCCCCTCCCGCGGCGGCTCTTCGCGGATGGTCCAGATCGTGGCGCTCGCCGGCGTGGCGATCATCGCCCTCGCCGCCGCGCTGCTCTACCGGTCGCACCACCGGCGCGAGGTCCTGGCCCAGGGGATGTCCCGGGCGCGCGAGTTGATGCGGACCGATACCTGGGCCGGCTACCGTTCCGCGTCGCAGGTCCTCGAGCCCCTCGTCGCGATCGACGCGATGGAGGCCGGGGCGCTGCGCGCCCAGGCGCTCGCCATGCTCGCCGCCGACTACCGGGACGAGGGAGCCGCCGCCGAGGCCGAGCGCCTGCTCGACGCCCCCGAGCGCGCCGCCGAGATCCCCCCCGCCGCCAGCCTGGCCCGGGCGGCGCTCGCCATGGCCCGGCGACAGGCCGGCTCGGCCGCCATCTCGGCGGCACGGCCCGGAACCGGAGCGGCCGGGCGGGTGATCCAGGGACGGATGGCCCTGCTCGCCGGGAATCCCGCCGGCGCCGCGGAACTCGCCGCCGAGGCCGTGGCCTCCGACCCCACGCTTCCGGCGGCGCTGGCGCTGCAGGGGGATGCGCTGCGCCGCACCGGACGGCCGGAGGGGGCGAGGCAGGCCTACCTGGCTGCGCTGCAGGGCTCGCCCTCCCACCCGCGCGCCGCCTACGGCGTCGCCAAGCTCGCACTCTCCGGTAAGGCACGGCCGGAGGAGGCCTTCCCGGCGCTCGAGCGCATCGTCGGCGACGTGGCGTCCACGCCCGCGACGGAGCGGGGGCGCGCCGCCCTCCACCTCGCCGCGCTGCAGGGCAAGGCGGGAGATCGCGCCGGCGCCCTGCGGACCCTCGACGCCTCCGGAGCGACCGGCACCGACCGAACCTGGCTGGAGCGGGCGGTCTCGGAGGAGGAACTCTCCCGCACCGGGTTCCACGTGGTCGACGGGGCCCCTCCCGGACTCGTCTCCGCCAGCGACGACGACCCGTACGTCGCCCCGCCGCCACCCCCACCTCCCGAGCCCGTGAAGAAGGTCGAGAAGAAGAAGGCCGTGGCGAAGAAGGCGACGAAGGCCAAGGGCGGCGCCAAGGCCTCCGCGAAGGCGCCCGCGAAGAAGGCCAAGCCTCCGCCGCGGTAGCCGGCCTGCCCAAGGCGCGGGCAGGCGGGTGCGCGCCCGGTGGGCACCGGGGCGCCCGATGCACGAGAATCGCGCCCGGATCGTGCTCGGCGATCCGGCACGCGACCTGCACGGTACGTGGGCACCCCACCCTCTCCGGAGGAAACCCACGTGAATCCGATCAACTCGGGCGACACCGCCTTCGTCCTTCTCAGCGCCGGCCTGGTCATGTTCATGACGCCCGGCCTGGCCTTCTTCTACGGCGGACTGGTCCGCGCCAAGAACGTCGTCCACACCATGATCCTGTCCATCGTCTGCATGGCGGTGGTGGGGGTC
The DNA here is from genome assembly GCA_903904005.1 of uncultured Anaeromyxobacter sp. Taxonomy (GTDB): domain Bacteria; phylum Myxococcota; class Myxococcia; order Myxococcales; family Anaeromyxobacteraceae; genus CAIOAK01. Next base: position 59,987 of record CAIVAR010000168.1, on the reverse strand, counting down.
CTCTGGGCGCTGGTCGGCTACAGCCTCTCCTTCTCCCCGGGAACCTTCGACTCCCTGTTCGGGGGCGCGCACTGGTTCGGGCTGCGCGGGGTCGGCGCCGACGTCCAGAAGGACCTGGCCCCGACCGTTCCCCATGTGGCCTTCATGCTCTTCCAGGGCATGTTCGCCGTGATCACGCCGGCCCTCATCTCCGGCGCGCTCGTCGAGCGGATCCGCGTGAAGGCCTTCGTCCTCTTCGTCGTCCTGTGGAGCATCATCGTCTACACGCCGGTCGCCCACTGGGTCTGGGCTCCGGGCGGATGGCTGCGCGCCCGGGGCGTGCTCGACTTCGCCGGCGGGACGGTGGTCCACATCAACGCCGCGGCCGCCGCCATCGTCGGGGCCCTGCTGCTCGGAAAGCGGCGGGGGCTCAAGGCGCCGACCTCCCTTCCCCACAACATCCCGTTCGTGATCCTCGGTGCCGGCATGCTCTGGTTCGGGTGGCTCGGCTTCAACGGCGGATCGGCGCTCGCCGCCAACGGGATCGCCGCCTACGCCGTCGCGAACACCTTCTTCGCCCCGGCTGCCGCCGCCGCGGCCTGGGGCCTCGCCGAACTCTTCTTCTTCCACGGGAAGATGTCGGGGGTCGGGCTCGCCTCCGGCGCGGTGGCGGGGATGGTGGCCATCACGCCCGCCTGCGGCTTCGTCACCCCGGGCTCCGCGCTCATCATCGGCGCGCTCGCCGGCCTGGTGTCGCTGCTCGCGGTCCGCTTCCGCCCGCGCCTCGGCATCGACGACTCGCTCGACGTGTTCGCCGTCCACGGGGTCGCCGCCACGCTGGGCGCGCTCCTCACCGGCGTCTTCGCCACCAAGCTCGTGAACCCGGACGGCGCCGACGCCAGCCTTTCCCTGCTCGGCTGGCAGGCGGTGGGCGTGCTCGTGACCTTCGCCTGGTCGGGCAGCCTCTCCTTCATCCTCTACAAGGTGGTGGGCTTCGTCTTCCCGCTGCGAGCCGACGAGCAGGACGAGTGGAACGGCATGGATTCGTCCGAGAGCGGCGAGCGCGGCTACATCCACACCGACATCGAGTCCACGTCGGGCGGCACCCTGCACGCCTGAGCGACCTCCTCGTCGCCTCCTCCTGCGCGCCACCGGGGCACCCCCTGCCCGGTCGGCGCGCAGTTCCGTTCCGGGGCCCTGGATCCAGCAGCCTTTCCGCCGCACGGGGCTCGGCACGCGGAGTGCAATGCCTCCCATCGCAATCCGGTTCGCGCTTCGCGGCCGTCACGCAAGGGAGACCATCGATGAAGAAGATCGTCCGAGTCCTCGCCGCCTGCGCCATCGCGCTCTCCGCGCAGAGTGCCTGGGCCACCCCGTCCACCCTCTTCTGGACGCCGGCGACGACCTACATCCAGCCGTTCCTCCTGCCGCACATCACCTACGACTCCTATTTCAACGACAAGGCGATGTACCCGATGAACGTCGGCCTCACGATGGGCATCCTGCCCTTCGAGAAGTTCCAGGCCGAGGTCGGCGTCGACGCCTTCCTCCCCTACTACAACTTCTACTTTGCCTCCCCGGCCGGCCCGCTCCAGCTGAACGCCAAGCTGGGCATCCCGGAGGGCGCCTTCGGCGAGTGGTTCCCGGGCATCACCGCGGGCATCTACGGCGTCGGACTCACCGCGGGTACGTCCTTCGACGTGCTCCACGCCGAGATCGGCAAGACCTTCTTCTTCGGCGCAGTCACGGTTGGCGGGTACTACGGAGCAGGCGGAAGCGACGCGATCTGGAGCGACGTCGACGGCGTGGTCCTGAACCGCGCCGGCTTCATGGCCTCCTACATCTCGCCCGACATCGTCTTCGACCTGAAGGGGCTCACCAAGATCAACTTCTTCGCCGACGTGCAGACCGGGAACAACGCCTACAGCGCCGTGGCCGGCGGAATCGGGATCTACTTCACCCCGTCCATCGACATCCTCACCGGCCCGGTCTTCTTCCTGAACAAGTACTCGCAGCCCGGGATCTCCAACATGATGTGGTCGGTCCAGCTGGACATCGACATCGACTTCGGCGCCGCGCCGAAGCCGCCTGCCGAGCCGGCCAAGTCCTAGTCGTCGTCGTAGCGCGCGTGGGGCGCGGAAGGCGGTTCCGGGGCGGCGGGCCCCGGAGCCGCCTTCTCTTTTCCGCCACCCGGCCGCGTCAGACCTGGATGCTCTGCAGCACCGTGTCGAACACCGCGAACTCCACCTTGTCCCGCTCGGCTTCCCCCAGCCCCTGGAAGGCGAAGGAGACCCGCACCACCGAAGGCATCACCACGGAGCCGGCGACACGGGCCCTGCCGGCGATGACCTCCGCGCCGGGCAGCCGAAGCTGGAACTTGATCTCCTCGTCGGTGGGAGGCACCTTGGCGAGGAGCGCCGAGAAACCGCCCGCCGAGAGCTCCTGGGTGACGGCGCGTACCCGGTCGACGCTCCACTCGAGGTCCGCCTGGAGGGCCCGGGCCACGCGGAGCGCCTGGCGCGGGACCTCTCCCGGCTTGAGGCTCGCAGCCTGCGCGCCGAGCAGCGCGCGGGCCAGCTCGTCGCGCCCGGCCCGGTAGTCGGCCAGGCCGTCCCCAGAGAGCCGCCCCCCCCGGGCCTGCTCGTGCTGCGACTTGAACCGCACCAGCCATTCCTTGAGGCTCATGGGATCTCCAGGATCCGCCGGGCTTCGGCGGGCGTTGCCAGCTCCCGGCCGGACGCCGAGACCATCCGGACGGCCGCCGCGACCAGTTCGGGGTTGCCCGTCGCGAGCACCCCCTTCGACACGTAGAGGTTGTCCTCCAGCCCCACCCGGACGTGCCCCCCGAGCCGCAGCGAGAGCTCGGCCATCGGCATCTCGAAGCGGCCGATCCCGGCCACGGTCCAGTGGGCGGGCTCGGGCATCCCCTCGACGAGGAATCGCAGGTTGCGCTCCGTGCCCGACATCCCGCCCGGCACGCCCAGCACGAACTGCACGTGGTACGGGTGGCCCAGGTGCCCCCTGTCGAGGAGCCAGCGCAGCGTCTCGAGCATTCCCGCGTCGTAGACCTCGCACTCGGCGACGAGACCCCGTTCGCGGATCCGGCCGGCGATGCGGACGATGTCGGGGCGGGAGTTCACGAAGACCTCGTCGCCGAAGTTGAGGGTGCCCATGTTCAGGGTGGCCATCTCGGCCCCGTCCACGAGCGAGCCGAGCCGCTCCTCGACCCCCATCCCGACCGCACCCCCGGTGGAGCACTGGATGACCACGTCGGACCCGGCCGACCGGATGCGGTCGACGATCTCCCGGAAGTGTTCGGCACGCTGGGACGGGCGTCCGTCCGGGTGGCGGGCGTGGAGGTGGACGACGGCCGCCCCCTCGCGCCAGGCGTCGACCGACGCCCGGGCGATCTCCTCCGGCGTGTACGGCACCGCGGCGCTCTGCTCGCGGGTCACCTCGGCGCCGACGACGGCGCAGGTGACGATGGCCTTCTCCCCCATGGTGCCTCCGGTCTATCCCCGCACGCGTCGCTGCTTGTCACTCGGCACGACGCAGGTGCCGGTGGCCCGACACACCACCACCGGCTCCACGAGGAGGTCGGCGGCGCTGTCCGAGAGGTCGGGGCGCGGGACCACCACCTTCCGGGCCTCGAACCGCATGGCTCGCGACGTCCCGCCCACCCGGGTGATCTCCCCGGTGACCTCGACGTAGTCGCCGGCGTGCACCGGCGCGAGGAACTCCACCGAGTCGTAGGCTCGGAAGAGCCCCTCGTCCCCGTCGTGGCGGATGAGCAGTTCCGTGGCCACATCGCCGAAGAGCTGGAGCATGCGCGCCCCGTCCACCAGGTTCCCGCCGTAGTGGGCGTCGGCCTGCGACATGCGCATGCGGATGAGGACGCCGTCAGCCATCGTGCACCTCCGTGGGGACCTTGCCCGCCCTTTCGAGCACGCGCCCCGCGATGTAGTTCGCCACGTCGGAAGGCTTCGTCCCCGGGCCGAAGCCGGCGTCGTAGCCGAGCTCGAGCGCGAGGCGGTGGTCGATCCGGGGGCCACCCAGGACGGTCACGATCCGGTCCCGGAGCCCCAGCTTCCCGAGCTCGTCGAGGAAGGCGCGGGCGTTCTCCTTGTGCACGTCCCGCTGGGTGACCACCTGCGAGACCAGCACCGCGTCGGCCCCGGCGTCCCGGCAGGCCCGCGCCAGTGCCGCGTTCTCCACCTGCGACCCGAGGTTGCGGGCGTCGAAGGCGGGGTAGCGTTCCAGGCCGTAGTCCCCGGCGAACCCCTTCATGTTCATGATGGCGTCGATCCCCACCGCGTGGGCGTCGGAGCCCGTGCAGGCTCCCAGCACGACGATGCGCCGCCCCAGCTCCCGGGAAACGAGCGCGTTCAGGTCGTCGAAGCCGCGCTTCTTCACCTTCACCTCGGGCACGTCGATGGCCGCGAGATCGACGGCGGCGTCGGTGCGGCCGTAGACGACGAAGAAGGTGTAGCCCTCGGCCGCCTGCTCCATCGCCGCGACGTGGATCCCGGAGAGCCCCATCTTCCGGGCCACCTGCGTGGCCGCCTCCCGCGCCCGGTCGCCAGCGACCACCGGCAGCACGAACGAGAGCTGCACCACGCCGTCGTCGCGCCGGTCGCCGTAGGGGCGCACGAGCTCGGGCGCCCCGCCCTTCCCGGGAACGCTCACGGGGTTCCTCCCATCCGGGCGGTGGCCACCAGCCGGCGCTGGACCTCGATGGTGTCCCGGGAGACCGGCGCCCTCCCGGCCAGGAAGACCCGGTACTGCTCGCCACGGTCGCAGGTGGCCCAGGCCCAGCCGTGCCATCCACCCTGGTCGGCCTCCTGGGCGATGGCCTTCCTTCCAGCGAAGGTGGAGGGGTGCCGCCGCACGCCGGTGAGGGACGAGGCCCCGCGCTCGAGCGCCTCCTCCGCCCCGGCCAGGCAGCTGGCCGCGGACCCGGGGACCGCGGTGACCTTGACCTCCACCCGGGCGTCGCCGGCCGGGGAGGTCAGTTTCACGCTGCGTGGATCGCCATCGGCGCGCCAGGTGGCTGGCGCCTCGAAGGTCAGGGCCGCCACCGCGTAGACCCGTCCCGAACCGTCGCTGGTGGGGCGCGACACCGGGGCCACGCGGGCGCAGGAGGCCGCGAGCAGGGCCGCCAGGGCGAGGGCGTTCCCGCGCCTCAAGGGCGCCCCTCCAGGATGTCGAGGAACGGGTTGAAGTAGTCCGGGTCCCGCGCGATCACCCCGGCGAGCCCCTTGCCCCCGTCCTCCCGCCGCGACACGTCCCCGAAGCGGGCCTTGCCGATGGCGGCGAGGAGCCCCTCCTCGGCCACCTCCTCGAGCAGGCGGAGCGCCTTCTCGAGCGTGCCGGCAGCACGCCGCTCCACCATCCCGCCGGGCCGGAACTGGATCTCGCTGCCCATGGACTTCCAGGCCCGGTAGACGTAGTCGGCGCTCTTCAGGGCCACGTAGCGATCCATGAGGAAGGGATTGTGCATCGCTTCGGTCATCATGCCGAGCAACTGGATCGACTGGCCGGTGACCCGCGCCACCACGTCGGCCTGCACGTCGTAGGCGTGGCTGAAGAAGATGTCCCCCTCCTTGTGCTTGGTGGGGGGCATGTACTTGATGGGGGCCTCCGGAAAGAGGGTGCGCACGAGGAGCGCCTGGGCCATCTCGCGCGCCAGCGTGTCCTCCCGGTGCGGGTCGATCTCGAAGCTGTGGCCGAGCCCGATGAGCCGGTCGGGGAGGCCGGCCCGGTGGGCGAAGGACTCGTTGACGAACTGGCTGGCGATGACGGTGTGGGCGGCCTCGTCGGCGTCGGCGGTGGTGATGTAGTTGTCCTCGCCGGTGTTGATGATCACCCCCGCGTAGGCGGTGATGCGGCGCGAGAAGTACTGGTCGCACAGCGTCCGCCGCATGTTGATGTCGCGGAAGAGGATGCCGTACATGGCGTCGTTGAGCAGCATGTCGAGCCGCTCCCACGCCGCCGCGTAGGCGATCTCCCCCATGCAGAGCCCGGACGCGTAGTTGGTGAGCATCACGTAGCGCTTGAGCCGCCGGGACTCGGCGTCGAGCGCCTCCCGCATGATGCGGAAGTTCTCCTGGGTGGCGTAGGTCCCGCCGTAGCCCTCGGTGGTGGCGCCGTGGGGCACGTAGTCGAGGAGCGACTGGGCCGTGGAGCGGATGACGGCGATGATGTCGGCGCCGGCCTGGGCCGCCGCGCGCGCCTGCTCCACGTCGTCGTGGATGTTGCCGGTGGCGACGATCAGGTACTTGTGCGGCCGGGGGCCCATCCCGAGCTCTTCCCGCAGCGCGTCTCGCGATTCGACGCGCCGGCGGAGCTCGGCGGCGGCGGCGCGGGCCTCGGCGGCGACCTCCGCCCGCAGCGCCCCCTCCTCGGCGGGAGGAAGGGGTTCCGGCGAGCGGGGGAGCCCGGTGATCCGCTCCACCACCTGCATGGGGTCGCGCGCACCCCGGCGCAGCGCCCAGCCGAACCACCAGGCGGCCCCCTTCCCGAGGAGACCCCGCTCGTGGAGCGCGTCCACCATGAGGTTGACGAGCGGGATCCCGCGGGGGCCGGCGTCGTGGAAGCCCAGCTGCCGCAGCACGGTGCGCTCGATGGAGACCGTGGTGTGGCGCTCCACGAAGCCCATCACCTCGCCGGTCACCCGGGAGGCGAGCGCTCGGCAGCGCGCCACCACCTCCGGATCGACGTGCAGGTCCGGGACCTCTCGCCCGTCGGGAAGTCGCATGGCAGCTTCCTACGACGGCGCGGCGTCGCCGGCAACCCCGCTTCCGACCTGGACGCCCTCGTCGCCGGCCCGCACGCGGACGACGGAGCCGCGCGTGGCGCCGCGGGCGGGGAACCGCACCGGCGCGTACTCGCGCGAGGTTCCGCTCGCCACCGGACCGCGGACCCGCTCGACCACCACCTCGAGCTCCCGCCCCCGGAGCCCCTCCTGGAAGGCGGCCCGGCGCCGGGCCGACAGCGCCCGCAGCTCGGCGACGCGGCGTGCCACCTCGCCCGGTGGCGGGCGTCCCCCCATCGCCTCGGCGCGCGTCCCGGGGCGGGGCGAGAAGGGGAAGACGTGCACGTATGCGATGGGCAGCGACGCGAGGAACGAGAGCGTGGCCCGGTGGTCGGCCTCGGTCTCGCCCGGAAATCCGGCCATCACGTCGGCGCCGATGGCGGCGCCGGGGCGCACGCGCCAGGCCGCCTCCACGATCGTCGCGTATTCGGCCGCCCGGTAAGGCCGGCCCATGGCAACCAGCAGGCGGTCCGACCCGCTCTGCAGCGGGAGGTGAAAGTGCTCGCAGAGGAGGGCGCCCCCCTCCCCGGCGACGAGGTCGAGCGGGAGCTCGAGCGGCTCGATCGACGACAGCCGGAGCCGGTGGACCGTCCGGGCGGCGGCCACGGCGCGGACCAGTTCGGCGAGCGACCGGCGCGGGGCGAGGTCGCGCCCCCAGCCCCCGAGGTGGACCCCCGAGAGCACCACCTCGTCCCGGTGGGCGCCGTGGGAGGCTATCCGGGCCAGGCACGCCGCGAGCGGGAGCGATCGCGCGACGCCGCGGAAGATGGGGACGGAGCAGTAGGCGCACGCCCCGTCGCACCCGTCCTGGATCTTGAGGACCGGCCGCGCCGGGCCGGTCCCCGGGCGCGGCGAGGCGACCCAATCCGGCGATTCGGCACGCGCCGCCACGAGCGCCTCCTCCGGCGCCTCCCCGGCACGGAGCCGCTCGAGGAGCAGGGGGAGCGCCGCGTGGTCCCGCGGACCGACCACCGCGGCAACGCCGGGGATGGCGGCGAGATCCCCCTCCTCCGCCCGGGCGTGGCAGCCGGCCACCACGATGCGCGCCCCGGGATGCTCGCGGGCGGCGCGCCGGACCGCCTGCCGGGAACTCGCCGCCGCGTCGGCGGTCACCGAGCAGGTCGAGACGACGACCCAGGCCGGCGATTCGCCGGGCGCGGCCTCGCGGAACCCGGGAGGAAGGTCGGCCGCGACCGATCCGGCATCGGCACGCCCCACCCTGCACCCGAGCGCGACGAGCGCGACGCTATCCGCGCGCGATCCGTCCACCGCCCACCACCTCGTCCCCGTCGTAGAACACGGCCGACTGCCCCGGCGCGATCCCGCGGACCGGCGCGCGCAGCCGGACCTCGGCCGCACCGCCCGGAGCCGGGAGGACCTCCCCTTCCTCCCCCTCGTGCCGGTGGCGAACGCGGACGAGGAAGGGGCCGGACGCGGGCGGCGGCGTGCCGGCCACCCAGCGCATCTCCTCGACCCGGAACCGGTCGGCCGAGGCCTCCTCCGACGAGCCCACCACCACGCGGGCGGATCCGGGCTCGAGCCGGACCACGTAGGCGGGTGCCCCCGCCGCGATCCCCAGCCCGCGCCGTTGCCCCACGGTGAACCGGTGGACGCCACCATGCCGGCCGAGCACCCTCCCCGTCCCGTCGACCACCTCCCCGGGGCGCGCCGACCCGGGGCGCCGGAGCTCGACGAAGCGCCCCGCGTCACCGTCGGTGACGAAGCAGATCTCCTGCGACTCGGCCTTCGCGGCGGTGGAGAGGCCAGCGCGGACGGCGATGGCGCGCACCTCCCCCTTTTCGAGGCTCCCCACCGGGAAGAGGACGTCCCCGAGCTCGGCCTGTCCGAGGCCGTGGAGGAAGTAGCTCTGGTCCTTGGCCCGATCGGCTCCGGCGAGGAGCGCCATCCGGCCGGCGCGGCGCTCGACGCGCGCGTAGTGGCCGGTGGCGAGCCGGGCGCCCATGCCCCGCGCCCGGCGCAGGAGCCAGTCGAACTTCACCTCGGCGTTGCAGGCGATGCAGGGGTTGGGGGTGAGGCCGGAGAGGTAGTCGTCGACGAACCGGTCGATCACGCGCCGGCCGAAGGCATCCTCGACGTTGGCCACGTAGAACGGGATCCCCAGCCGGCGGGCCACCGCGCGCGCATCCTCGAGGTCGTCCGGCGCGCAGCACGAGCGCCCCCGCGCCCGATCGGAGAAGTCGTGGACCCGCATCGAGACGCCCACCACCTCGTGCCCCTGCTCGACCAGGAGCGCCGCGGCGGCCGAAGAGTCGACGCCGCCCGACATCGCCACGAGGACCCGCATCCGCCTATCCCGCTGGGGGCTGGAGGGGGATCTCGAGGACGAACTTGGAGCCCGTGAACTGGCGCCGCACGCCCTCGGACTGGGCCCGGGGCGGGCTCTCGAGCAGGATCGTCCCACCGTGGGCCTCCACGATGCGCCGCGCCACCGGCAACCCCAGTCCGCTTCCCGGGTGCTTGGCGCGGTCGTCCTTGCCGGCGGCGTGGAAGAAGGGCTCGAAGACGTGCTTCTGGTCCTGGGGGACGATGCCCGGCCCCTGGTCGGAGACGGCGAAGCGAACCGCCCGGGCGTCGCGCTGCACCTCGACGAGCACCTCGCCGCCGTGGGGGGAGAACTTCACGGCGTTCCCGACGACGTTGGCGAGAGCCTGGCGGAGCTTCTTGGGGTCGGCGGTGATCGGCCCGCCGCCGGACTTCTGGACGGCGACGTGGAGCCGGGCCTCGCGGATCACGGGACGGAGGTCGGCGACCACCTCTTCGGCGAGCACGTCCGGATCGACGCCCGCCGGGAAGAGGGCGGCGTCGGAGGCCTGCATCGTCGCGAAGTCGGAGAGGTTCTCGACCACCCGGGTGAGCCTCCCGGTGGCGCCCTGGATCGACTCCAGGATCCGGTGCTGCTGCGCCGACAGCGGCCCCAGCTTGTCCGACGCGAGGATCTTGAGGTAGCCCGACATGGGGGTCAGCGCGGTGCGGAGCTCGTGGGCCAGGTTGCCGATGAAGATCCGCCCGAGCCGGTCCCGCTCGAGGCAGCGATCCTCCCAGGTCCGTGCGTCCTCGAGCGCGTGCTCGAGGTGGTTCACCATCGCCGAGGAGAACGCGCGGAGACCGGCCCGCTCCCCCGCCTCGGGAAGCTGCTCCCGCTGGCCGGAGAGCGCCGCCCGGACGCCCTGCATCAGCGTCCGGTCCTCGACGGGGCGGGCGAGGAAGGCATCGGCGCCGGCGGCGAGCGCCACGTCGTGCTCCGCCTCGGCCGCGCCGAGCGCCAGGAACGGGACAGCGGCCAGCGACCGCTCCTGCTTCAGGCGGCTCGCGATCTCCACCCCGTCGATGTCGGGGAGGTGGACGTCGGCTATCACCAGGTCGGGGGGAAGCGTGAGGGCGCGCTGGATCCCGGCCAGCCCCGACGAGGCCTCGTCGACCGCGAAACCCTCGGCCTCGAGCAGCTTTCGGAGCCGGGCGCGGAAGGAGTTATCGCTCTCGATGCAGAGGATGCGCTGGGGCATTGGGATCCTGGACTCGGCGCTGGGATGATAGTCCCGCCGCACCACGGGGGCTCCGGAAAACGACGCGCCGGGTCAGGCCGGTCCGGCGTGCTCCGGATCGGCCGGTCGGGCCGCCCACCAGCCCCGGAGCCGCTCGGAGAGGAGGGCCCTGGTGTTCCGGTCGGGGTCCACGAGGACCTCCTCGAGGAGGAGGCGCAGCGCCTCCCCGACCTGGCGGCCGCTCACCCCGGGCAGCAGCGACAGCACGTCCTTCCCCCCCAGCGGCAGGTCGGCGACGGAGAGGGGCACCCCGGCCCGGAGCTCGGCGGCGACGCGGGCCCGGAAGCGGCGCACCTCGCCGGTCCGGACCACCGTCCTCGCGCCCTGGTGGCGTGCGTCCGCCTTCCAGAGCTCGAGGAAGAGCGGCGCCTGCTCCCGCCCGACGGCGGAGAGCCACCGCCGGGTGTCGACGGCGCTCCCCTTCCCGCCCGGGGGACCGCCCTGGTCGAGCCCGCAGCGGCCGCCCGACAGGGCGACGACGCCGGTCGCCAGCCGGTTCGGCAAGCGGAGCTCCACGACCGACTGCAGGGCCTCCTCGGGGGGGAGCACGTGGAGGAGCGCCGACATCCGGAGCAGGCGGCACCGTTCCCGGTCTCCGGCCGGACCGGACGCCCGGCAGGCCAGGAAGGGCTCGGACGCCACGGCGAGCGCGTGGCGGACGCGCGGCGCCGGGAGGGCGGCGAGGCGCGGGAGGACGACGCCGAGCAGCCCCGTGGTCCGGAGCGTCTCCAGCCCCGCGGCAGCGTGCGCACCGACGAGCAGGCGCGAGAGCTCCTCCGCCACCCGTTCCCGCGAGACGAGCGCCACCACGGGCAACGCCTCCGGGATGGCGTCGCGCGTGGCGGGGGCGAGCCGGAACCCGAGCTGGGAGACGAAGCGCGCCCCGCGGAGCGGACGCAGCCCGTCCTCGGCGAAGCGGGCCCGCGCGTCCCCCACCGCCCGGATGATCCGGCGCGAGAGGTCGGCACGGCCGCCGAACGGGTCGCGCAGCTCGTCGGCGAGCGGGTCCCACGCCATCGCGTTCACGGTGAAGTCCCGGCGGGCGAGGTCGGCCTCGAGGTCGCCGTGGAAGGTGACCTGGCTGGGGCGGCGGCCGTCGACGTAGGCACCCTCCCCGCGGAAGGTGGTGACCTCGACGCGCGCCCCGCCCTCGACGACCGTGACGGTTCCATGTTCGATCCCGGTGGGGATGACCTTCCGGAAGAGGGCCTGCACCTCACCGGGGGTCGCGGGGGTCGCCAGGTCGAACTCGCCCGGGTCGTGGCGGGTCCGGTCGAGCAGCAGGTCGCGCACCACGCCCCCGACGAGCCAGGAGCGGTGGCCCGCCTCCCCGAGCCGCCGGAGCACACCCCGGACCGCCTCGGGAACATCGCGGGAACGGAGTCCCCTGTTCGCGGGAGTCGCCATCGTGGACTACACAAAGCCGAGATCGCCCGCCGGGTCCAGCCCCCCGCTCCTGTTATCCTCGGGACGTGACGGACTCCGGACACCCACCCCCGGGAGCGGTGACCCGCCTCCTCGAGGAGCTCGCCGACGCGCCGGCGGAGGACGTCGGCGACGGATGGGAGTCCTGGCTCGCGCCCGGGAAGGTGGTCGGCGAGCTCGAACTCGTCCGGGAGATCGGCCGGGGTGGGCTCGGCGTGGTCTGGGAAGCCGTCGACCGGCGGACCGGGCGCCACGTCGCCTTCAAGGCGGTGCGCCCGGGCGGGAAAGCCGGGATGCGCGAGGCCCGCCTCGTCTCGGAGGCCGAGGTGGCGGCGCGACTCTCCCACCCCGGGATCGTGTCCCTCCTCGACGTGGGGCGCAGCAACCGGGGGCCGTACCTCGTCCTCGAGCTCCTGCGCGGATGGACGCTCGGAGACCGACTCGACTACGGGGCGCTCCCGCCCGCGGAGGCGCTGCGGATCGCCGGAGCGGCCTGCCGGGCCGTCGCCCACGCCCACGCCCAGGGGGTCGTGCACCGCGACCTCAAGCCGGCCAACGTCTTCCTCTGCGAGGGCGGCGCCGTGAAGGTCGTCGACTTCGGGCTCGCCCACGCCTTCGGGCAGCGCCGGGCCAGCGGCGGCACGCCGGCCTACATGGCGCCCGAACAATGGCGAGGAGCCCCCGAGGACGAGCGGACCGACGTGTTCGCCCTGGGCGTGCTCCTCCACCGGATGCTCGCGGGGGAGCTTCCCTTCCCCGACGACGGGGGGCGTGCCGTGCTGGGTCCGGAGCCGGCGCCCTCGATCGAGGTGGCCGGAGCCCCGTCCATTGGCCCGCTCCTTTCGCGGATGCTGGAGAAGGACCCGGTCCGGAGGCCGCGGGATGCCGGCGAGATCCTCCCCGGGCTCGAGGGCGCGCTCGAGGAGATCGCGCGGGCGCCGGCGGCCGTGGCCGCGGCGCCGACCCGCGTGCGGCGCCTGCCGTCGGCCGACGCCCGTGCCTACGACTGCTGCCTGCGCGCCCGCCAGTTCCTGAAGGTCCCGCGCAAGGCCAACCTCCAGTTTGCCTGCGAGATGTTCCGGCGCGCGACCGAGATCGACCCCCGGTACGCGCCCGCCCACGCCGGGCTGGCCGAGGGGGCCGCGCAGCTCCACATGCTCTATCCCTCCCCCGACGGCGCGCAGCTCCAGGTGGCCGACGCGGCGAGCGCCCGGGCCCTCGACCTCGACCCCGGGCTCGCCGAGGCCCACGCGGCGCGCGGGCTCACCCTCTTCCTCTCCCGGCGCATGGAGGAGGCGGAGCGGGAGTTCCTGTTCGCCATCCAGGCCGACCCGTCCCGCCCCGAGGCCCGCTACTACTACGCCCGAGCCTGCCTCCAGCAGGGACGACACGAGGAGGCCGCGCGCCTCTGCCGGGAGGCGAACCGCGTCCGGGAGGACTACCAGTCCGCCTTCTTCGCCGCCCAGGCGAGCGAGGCCTCCGGCAACGCCGGGGAGGACTACCGGACCGCGCTCGAGGTGGTCGAGCGACACATGGAGATGAACCCGGACGATCCCCGCGCCGCGACCATGCGGGCCGTCTGCCTGGCCCGGGCCGGCCGGCGGGAGGAGGGGCTCCACTGGGCGCGTCAGGCGCTCGCCATCGACCCGCTCGACGCCGGCGTCCGCTACAACGTCGCCTGCCTCTACGCCGTCGAGGGGGCCCACGAGGAGGCCCTCGACTGCCTCGAGGCCGTGGTCGCCGCCGGGTTCCGGAACCGGGAGTGGATGGAGCGCGATCCCGACCTCGCATCCCTCCGGGAGTCGTCGCGGTTCCGGTCCCTGATGGACCGGATGCCCGACGGGCTCGCCGCCCCGGTCACTTCGGGAACATGAAAGTGATCACGAAGCGGGTGAGCCACGGGGACCCGCCCTCGGGGTGGACCACGTTCGCGTAGTAGGAGAACGAGAGCGAGATGGGCTGCTTCGCGATGGAGATGGTCTTCGCGATGGCCGCGCCGACCGGCACCGTCCACTGCTGCCCGACCTGGTTCCAGTTCACCAGGAAGGTGGGGGCCGTGCCGATCGACCAGGCCTGGGGAAGGTTGTAGTTCAAGAAGATCTGGAGCGACGTGGTGTCGAGGTGGGCCGACCCCATGCGGGCGAAGGCGTCGAGCTGGGTGAAGAGCGCGCCCACCACCCAGGGCCCCTCCATGTAGACCGCAGCGACGACCGGTCCGGCGGCGAAGCAGCCGGTCGCGACCGCGTTGTTCGTGGCGGTCGGGAAGGAGAAGACGGGGCCGATGCCCCAGATGAACCCGCTCGCCTTCGAAGGCGAGAAGAATGTCTCGAGCATGATCTCGCCGAGCCCCGTGCTCCGCTCCCCGCCCGGGAGCGGCACGCTGTAGTAGGGCACGATGGGGCGGACGATCAGGTTCCAGTCCCGGGTGAGCTCGATGGGGATCACCGGCTGGAAGTTCAGGTTGTAGGCGGCGCCGAGGCCGGCCGCGCCACCGCCGTTGAAGTTGTTCTGGAACGGGACCGACACGAGGTCGGCGAGCGGGTTCTGCAGCTGCTTCGCGAGCTCGTCCAGCGAGGCCCCGGCCAGGGCGACCGCGGCATGGGACGGCCCCACGGGGCTGCCGCCCTGCGCCTGTGCCGCGGCCGCGGGCTGCGCCGGCACGGGGGGCGGAGGGGGAGCGGCAGGGTCGGCGGGGGAGGCGAGCAGGGCCACGAGGGCCAAGGATGCGATCATGGGGGGCCATTTGACCCCGACCCGGCTCCATTCCGCCAGGAAATCCGGTCAGGCCCCGGGAAGCGAGGAGACGGCGGGGTCCACCCGCGGTAGACAGTCCGCGCATGCCCACCGTCGACAGCCTCCCGCGCATCGCATCGGCCGTCACACCCGCGGTGATGGTCTCCGCGTGCGGACTCATCGCCCTCGGGCTCATCAACCTGTCCCAGGCCCTGGGGGGGCGCCTTCGCGAGCTGACCCGGGAGCACCGGGCCGCGCCGACCGCGGAGGCACGGCGCGGGGTCATCCGCCGGCAGGTGGCCATCCTCGGCCAGCGCCACCGGACCGTCTCCCGGGCCCTCTTCCTCGACTACGGCGCCATCCTCGCCTTCGCGCTCACCTCGCTCCTCTTCCTGGGGCACGGGATCGTCGCCCTGCCCGCGGTGGTCGAGGGGCTCCTCTTCCTCCTGGGCGTCCTCCTGCTCTGCGGCGCGGCCGGATTCGCCATCGCCGCGGTCCACCTGGACGGCGGCGCGCTCCGGCTGGAACAGCTGGACGTCCTCGGCGATCCCGGGAGCGGCCCGGCGGAGCACCGCTGAGGGTGCTCCGGGCGCCTCAGCGCGTGACCTTGAACGTCTCGATCACCTCCGGGTCCGCCGACTCCACCCCGGGGGCGGACCGGAGCGCCTTCGCCGCAGCCACCACGTCGCGACCGGCCGGCACCCGGAAGTAGGCGTACCCGATGCCGTCCGCGACGTAGCGCAGCTCGAGCCCGTTCGCCCTGGCCAGCGTGGCGGCCTCCTCGGGGCTCCGCAGCTCCACGACGACGATCCCGGTCAGGAAGCCGAACCGTCCCGTGCGGGTGTTCACGGCGACCGGGCTGGCCGGGCTGCCGTTCGCCTCCCCCACGGCGCCGGCCGCGCGGAGCCGCGCCGCAGGGGTACCGGTGGGGGCGGGACGCTTCACGATCAGCACCGGACCCTTCACCTCGACGAGGTCGGCGGGCGGCATCCCGAGTGCGGCCATCCGGGACTCGGCGCGCTCCTCGCCGCGGGAGACCGCGCGCAGGCCGACGACGACCCGGTAGCTCTCCCGGTTGATGGAGAGGAACGTTTCACCCAGCTGGGAAGAGGCGACGATCTGCGCCCGGCGCGCGGCGGGGGACGAGATGACGTCCTCCGCGAACGTGGGGGCGAAGGGGAGCACGGCGAAGGCCAGGAAGGCGATGCGGAATGAGCGGGTCATGGTCGTCTCCTCAGTGCCCGTAGACGTTGATCGTCCAGTCCACGAGCGTGCCGGTTTCCCGCTGGTACCCGTCCACCACCTTGAGGGTCCACTCCCCCGGGGCCAGCTCGCCGTAGAAGGCGTTCGTCTCGATGCGGACGGTCAGGTCCTGCAGCTCGCCTGCCGAGTTGATCACCGGAGCGAGTCCGTTGCCGATGTTGAGGAGGATGCTCTTCGTGGTGCCCGCGGGGTTCACGAGCTCGATGCCGAGGTCGCTCGGGCTCGGGTGGTGGAGACGGACGGACACGACGATGGCCTCGACCCGGGTGACGCCGTCCGGGACCGCGATCCGTGAACGGGCCCCGACCGTGTTGAAGTCCGGGATGGGAAGCTTCTCCTCGAAGCTCTGGAGATCCCCGGTGTTCGTGAAGGTCCCGAGGGAGCCGACCACGTGGGTCCGTGCCCTCAGCAGGGCCTCGGCGACGTCCACGGCCCCGAAGCCGTACCAGTTGTGGAAGGAGTGGCCGGCCGCGTTGGTCACCCAGGGTTGCTCGGCCACGTAGGTCCCGTCCTCGAGCTCCCGGGTCACCCTCCCTATCCCCGTGTCGACCTTGCGGGCGCTCAACGCCAGGACGTGCTTCACGTCGCGCCAGGTGAGTTCCGGGTTCGCCTCGAGCAGGAGGGCGACGGCCCCCGTCGTGTTGGGCGCCGCCGACGAGGTGCCGTTCATCTCGTTCGTGTAGTCGCAGGCGGCGTTGACCGCGATCTCGCCGCGATCGAACAGGCTGGCGGGAAGCTCGTCCCCGGTCTTCCGTGCGAAGCCACGCTCGCAGCCGAGCTGGTCGGTCGTGACCATCGCGGCCTCGTACCTCCAGTCATCGAGGTCCGGCGCGAGCGACTCGTTCGCGCCGTCACCGCCTCCGGGTGCGCTCACCCAGAGCGCCGGTCCGGCGGTGGAGTAGGCGGCCCGCTTGCCGCTCCCGGTGAGGGCCCCGACCACGAGGGTGTAGGGAAGGGCCGCGTCCCCGTCCTGGGATGGACTGGAGCAGGATACGCCCAGCAGCTTCGCGCGCTCGCAGACCGTCTTCTGCTCGTCCTCGGTCGCCCCACCCATGGATGCGAAGTCGTTCCCGGCGGCCTTCACGTAGATGGCACCCTTCCCGGAACGGAGGTTCTTCACGCCCCAGGCGAACTGCTTCGCCACCGAGATGGGCGAGGGGTGGAACTCGCGGTCGTTGGGGCCGTAGCTCATGTTGAACACGAAGACGTCGTTCGAGACCGGGTTGTCCGGGAACACCGGGTTGTAGCTGCCGAGCGCCTTCTCGAACATCGCGGCGTCCGCCTGGAAGGGTAGCGGGACGTCGATGAGCACGTAGCCGTTCAGCCCCACGCCGGGCGCGACCCCCATGCCGCCCTTCCCGTTCCCGTGCATCATCGCGACGAGGCCCGCCACCGCGGTTCCGTGGGACTGCTTGGTCCGCGTGGGTGTCGGATCGCGGGCATCCGTCGGGAAGTTCCACGACCCCGGCTCCACGTTCCGCTCCAGGTCCTCGTGTTTCACCTCCAGTCCGTCGTCGATGATGGCGACCTTCACGCCCCGGCCGGTGAGTCCGAGTTCCCAGGCGCTCGCGAGCCTCAGGTCCTCGCCGGCGACGCCCCCGACGTCGGCATAGGCCTTCTGCTCCGGTCCGTCGTTCCGGAGATGCCACTGCTGGGGGAACAAGGGGTCGAGGGCCCCGCTCGGCCGGAGCGACGGGCCCCGCACGACGCGGAGCGAGGCGCTGCCCTGCTGGCCGCCGAAGGTTGCCGTCAGCATCGCGACGTTCCCCGCCCGGGCGATGGCCGAAGCGGTGGCCGAGCCGCCCGCCACGTCCACCTGGCCGGGAAGGGACGTCGTCCAGGTGGCCTGGCTCGTCACGTCGGCGGTGGAGGAATCGGCGAAGGTGGCGCGGGCGGTGAGCGCGACCGGCACGGCACCTCCGGCGACGACGTCGGACGCGGCCGAGGTCACGGCGACCGACGTGACCACCGGGTCGGTGCCGCTGCTTCCCCCGCAGCCGGCGAGCATCGCCAGCGCGACGACGGAGACGAGGAAGAACGGGGTCTTGAAGCGATCGATCGCGTGGCTTTCCAAGGGACCTCCCGATGGCGCGGCCCCCCGCGGCGCACGGACGTTGGAGAAGAGACTACGTTCGTGCACGGAAGGGTCCGGGCGCTCATTCGGGGGGGGCGGGCAGGCCAAGATGGAGCGGGGGGTCACCCGATGGCGTGACCCGCGGACCCCGCAGGGCCATGACGTCCGGTCCGCTCGGACCGGGCCGTCATGCTCGCCCGCGCTGCTGGTGGCC
Source organism: uncultured Anaeromyxobacter sp. (assembly GCA_903904005.1). Taxonomy (GTDB): domain Bacteria; phylum Myxococcota; class Myxococcia; order Myxococcales; family Anaeromyxobacteraceae; genus CAIOAK01. Next base: position 41,922 of record CAIVAR010000168.1, on the reverse strand, counting down.
CCGACGTGACTCGAACACGTGGCCTACGGTTTAGGAAACCGCCGCTCTATCCACCTGAGCTACGGGGCCCGGGCTCCGGACCCGCCTGAAATACCCTTTACGGAACCTACCCGCAAGGAGCGTGGTTGCGCGATGGCTACCCTCCCCGCGGGCCGCTAGGATGATCCGGTGACCAAGGAGCCGTTCCTTCGAACGCGGTGGGGCCGTGTGTCGCTCCTCGCGATGCTCGTGGTGGACGTGTTCATCCTCCCCGTCCTCATGACCATCGAGGCGATCCCGCTCCGCTTCGCGGACGTTGTCTTCGCGATCACCATGCTCGTGGCCATGAACGCCATGGGCACCGGCAAGGGGCGGCGGGTCGTCTTGGCCATCGCGTTCGCGGCCTTCGCCATCCAGTTCTTCCGCTTCGTGGACAGGGGGCACGTCCTCGTCATGGTCGACGCCGCCCTCTCCGCGCTCGCCATGGGAACCTTCGCCGGGATCGTGCTCATCGACGTCTTCCGCCGCGACGCCGCGCCGGAGCGGCTCCTCGACGTGATCCTCGCCTACCTCCTCGTCGGCGCAACCTACGCCTTCATCTACGAGGGTGTGAACGTGGCGTATCCGGGATCGCTCACCATGGAGGGGCGTGCCGCCACCGCTGCCGACTACATCTACTTCAGCATCACCACCATGACGAGCGTGGGCTTCGGCGACGCGCTTCCGCGCACGACCGTCATGCGGGCCATCACCATGGCCGAGGCACTCACCGGCCAGCTCTACGTGGCGGTCCTCATCGCCCGGTTCGTGAACTCGGACCGGGCGCGCAAGGGGAGCCCAGCGTGAACGCCGCCCAGGCCTCGGTCCACCTCGACGGTGACGGCACCCTCGTGATCCGGGTGTCGGGCGACTGGGCCCTCGAGTCCCCCGTCCCCGCCCCGGCGTCGACCATCCAGGAGGTGAAGCGGGCCCCCCCGACCCGTCTGATCCTCCAGGCGGCGGACCTCGGGCACTGGGACTCCTCGCTCGTCTCCTACCTGGCCTCGATCGCAGAGGTGGCCCGCGACGAGGCCGTCACCGTCGACACGACCGGCCTGCCGCGCGGGCTCCAGCACCTTCTCGCGCTCGCCGCCGGCCCCCGCCGTCCCCTCCCCCCTCCGCCACCGCACCAGCCGCTGCCCACCCGCATCGGCGTCGCCGGAATCGACTTCGGCGAGCACGCCGCGGGCATGCTCGACTTCGTGGGGCGCGCCTCGCTGGCGGTGAAGGACGTCCTCCTCGGCCGCGGCCACTTCGAGCGACGTGACTTCGGGCTCCTCCTCGAGCAGTCCGGCGGCTCCGCCCTTCCGCTCGTGGCGGTGATCAACTTCCTCGTGGGCGCCGTGCTCGCCTTCCTGGGGGCCGTCCAGCTCCAGCAGTTCAACGCCACCATCTACGTGGCCAACCTGGTCGGCGTGGGGACGGTCCGCGAGACGGGCGCCCTGATGACCGGGATCGTCATGGCCGGCCGGACGGGCGCCTCCTTCGCGGCGGTCCTCGGGACCATGACCGTGAACTCGGAGGTCGACGCCCTCGAGACCATGAACTTCCCGCCCATGGAGTTCCTGGTCGCCCCGCGCATCCTGGCGATGGTCCTGATGATGCCGCTCCTCGTTCTCTACGCCGATCTCTTCGGGATCCTGGGCGGCTACGTGGTGGCGGTCGGGCTCCTCGACCTCACGCCGTCCCTCTACCTGACCCAGACCCGGGAGGCGATGACCTTCTCCGACGTGCTGGTGGGCCTGCTCAAGGCCCCCGCCTTCGGCGCCGTGGTGGCGCTCGCCGGCACCTACTTCGGGATGAAGACCGGGCGCACCGCCTCGGCGGTCGGGGTCTCCACGACCCGCGCGGTGGTGTCCGGGATCCTGCTCGTCATCGTCGTCGATGCCATCCTCACCGTCTTCTTCTACGCGGTGAAGCTCTAGCCATGCCCGGGCCCGCCGCCGACACCGACTTCGTCGCCGTGGATGCGATGACCATGGCCTACGGCAGCTTCGTCGTGCAGGAGAACGTCTCCTTCTCGATCCGCCGCGGCTCGGTCTTCGTGGTCATGGGGGACAGCGGGAGTGGCAAGAGCACGCTCCTGCGCCACATGATCGGGCTCGACCGCCCGGCGAAGGGGGACGTCCGCTACGCCGGCACGCCCTTCTGGAGCTCGACGGAGGCGGAGCAGCGACGCCTGCGCCGCCGCTTCGGCGTCCTCTTCCAGGGCGCGGGGCTCCTCAGCTCGATGACGCTCGCCGAGAACATCTCCCTCCCGCTCGTGCAGCACCTCCGCGTCCCGCGGGGCGAGGCCCGGGAGGTGGCGGTGACGAAGCTCGAGCTGGTGGGGCTCGGCGGATTCGAGGACAGCTACCCGTCCCAGGTGAGCGGCGGCATGCGAAACCGGGCGGGCCTGGCCCGGGCCCTCTCGCTCGACCCGGACATCCTCTTCCTCGACGAGCCGTCGGCTGGACTCGACCCGCTCTCGGCGCGCCACCTCGACGACCTCATCCTGGAGCTCCGCTCCAGCCTCGGCACCACCTTCCTCGTCGTCACCCACGAGCTGCCGAGCATCTTCGCCATCGCAGACGACGCCATCTTCCTCGACGGGGAGCGCCACCGCATGGTCGCGCACGGCCCTCCCCGCGAGATGGCAGCGACCACGACCGATCCCAAAGTGAAGGCCTTCCTCGAGCGGGGGCAGTATCCATGATGAGAGCGAATCCCAAGGTGGTCGGCGGCTTCATCATCGGCGGGACGCTTCTGCTCCTGCTCGCCATCGCGTCCCTGGTGTCCGGAAAGTTCTTCACCAGCAGCTCCACGCTGGTGAGCTTCTTCCCGGAGTCGGTGCGCGGGCTGCAGATCGGTTCGCCGGTGACCTTCCGCGGCGTGCCGTTCGGACAGGTCACCGCCATCGAGGCCTACATGGTCCACAAGGGGGCCGGCATCGACATCGCCGTGACCTACCAGGTGAACCTCGACCGGATCCACGACGAGGGCGGCATCGTGAAGGAGCTGAAGGCCAAGGGGCCCCACGGGGCCGCCGCCTTCCTCGTCGAGAAGGGCTTGCGGGCCGAGCTCGAGAGCACGAGTCTCGTGACCGGGCAGCTCTACGTCGACCTCGACTTCCGTCCCGAGCTCCCTCCCCGCCGGGTGGACATCCCGACCGCCTACCCCCAGATCCCCACCGCCCCCACCAAGCTCCAGCAGCTGAGCGAACGGGTCGAGAAGTTCGCCAACGCGCTCGCCGAACTCCCCATGGACCAGATCGCGAAGACCCTCAACGAGACCCTGGTCGCCTTCCGCGACCTGGCCCGGTCGCCCGAGGTCCGCACCGCCCTCGCCACGGTGGGAACCGCGGGCAAGGACGTCCAGCGGACGCTCGGCAACGTCGACAAGCTGGTGGCCGACCTGCGCGGCAAGGTGAGCGAGGCCGACGTCAAGCTCGTGGTGGCCGACCTCCACCGCACCCTGGAGGCGGCCGAGCGGGGGCTCGCCCAGGTCCAGCAGACCCTGGCCGGGACCTCGGGCGCCCAGCGCGAGTTCACCCACACCCTCTCCGAGATCAGCCGGGCCGCCGCGGCGGTGCGGGTGCTCGCCGAATACCTGGAACGAAACCCCTCCTCCGTGCTGGAGGGCAAGCCTTCCGCGCCCAAGTGAGGTCCCCCATGCACCGCTTCCACCTGACCCTCGTCGCCGTCGCGCTCGCCACCACGGGATGCTTCGGGACCTCGCCCCCGTCCAAGTTCTTCGTCCTCTCGGCGAGCGCGGCGGCCAACACGGCCGTACCCTCCACCGGCCCCGAGGGAACGCTGGGCGTCTTCCCCACCAAGGTCGCCGAGTACCTGGACCGGCCCCAGATCGTCACCTTCGTGGGCGACAACGCGGTGGAGCTCGACGAGTTCAACCGCTGGGCCGAGCCGCTGGGGGCCGGCGTCACGCGGGTGGTCTCACAGGAGCTCTCCTCCCTGCTCCCCGGCTGGCGCGTTCTCCCGCAGCCGTGGGACCCCGAGGTGCCGCTGCGCGCCCGGGTGGTGGTGAACATCTCCGCGCTCGGCTGGAACAACCGGGGCGAGGCCCGGCTGGAGGCCAACTGGGCCGTCCTCTCGGGAGACGGGACCCAGGCGCTGGCGCGCGGCCGGGTGGTCCTGCGGCGGGAGGCGTCGGGCACTGGCCCCGGCCCCGCGGTGGCGGCCACCAGCGCCCTCGTCACCGCACTCTCCCACGACGTGGCGGTCGCCGTGCGGGCCCTGCCCGCGGCGAAACCCTGACGCGCGGATATCAAGCCCGCAACGAGACCTTCTCGCGACGCTCCTCGCCGAAGAACTCCAGGAGCTCGACGCGCCGCGCCAGGGTGTCCTCGTACCCGAGCTCGAGCAGCCGCCCCACGTAGACCGGCTCGAAGGCCAGGTACGACAGCAGGTCGGAGCCGCTCTCGCCATGCGCCCCGATCCCGGAGAGCAGGTAGCGGAGGAAGCGCGGGAAGCGCCGGTACTGGTCGCCGGCCAGCTGGCCGAGATCACGGGACGGGCGCAAGACCAGGGTGGGGATGTCCTTCAGCCCCTCCCGCCGGTCCGGGGGGATGGCGTCGACCATCCGGTTCACGGCCTCGAGCCGCTCCACGTCGGCCTCGATGGTCTCGAGGAAGACCGCGTTGAGGAGCGTGCCGGCGATCTGCGACGGGGGCAGCGCCTCCCGCCGGGCCGTCGCCCGGGTCGGCTGAAGCTCGGACGGCTCGCGCCAGCGCCGGACCCCGATGACGAGGAGCCGCTCCGCCCCCATGTGGATGGCCGGGGAGAGCGGCGCGGTCATGCGGACGCTCCCGTCGCCGTACCACGCCCCCTGGATGCGTACCGGAGGGAAGAAGATGGGGATGGAGGCCGAGGCCATGATGTGATCGAGCCGGATCTGGGTGCGGACCCCCACCCGCGTGGCCCGGACCCAGGGCTGGATGTCGGGCGCACCCTCGAAGAAGGTGACGGCCGCGTTGGTCGCGTAGCTGGTCGCGGTGACCGCGAAGCCCCGGATGGCGCCGGAGGCGATGTTCCGCCGCAGGTCGGCGAGCGGGAGCCGCTCGTGCAGGAAGTCGCGCAGCGGCGTGGCGTCGAGGAGGAAGTTGATCCGGCTGCGCTGGAAGAGGCCGCCGGCGGAGAGGTCGCGCATCCAGCGGCTGCCGATGCCGATCATGCGGGCGCCGTCGGTGCGGAAGACCCGCTCGGGAGAGAGCTCGAGCCAGAGATCGCGGAGCCGGTGCCCCGCATCCTCGAAGTCCCCGCGCCAGGCCCCCAGGAACGCGGCGTTGAGCCCGCCCGCGGAGACCCCGCAGAGGGTCCGGAAAGGGACGGCACCCGGGGGGAGCACCTCGGCGAGCGCCTGAAGCGCCCCTGCCTGGTACGCCGCCCTCGCTCCTCCTCCGGTGAGCACGAGTCCTACATGCACGCAGGGATCGTACCACCCATCGCCCCGCCGCGTCACCGGGAGACGTCGCGGCCGGTCGCCTCCCCCGCCGGAAGGATGGGAGGATGTGCGACAGGAGATTTTCTGACAGTGAACGACACCCAACCTCCCCCATTTGACCGTGAGTCGATGTAGGGGCAGGTCGCCGCTTTCCCCGTCCCCTCCGGGGGGGACTGGTGGACCGCACGGAAATCCAACAATGATGGGCCATGCAGAGCGCCACCCGATCCGTATCGCTCGACGCGGCGACCGTTCACCTCCAGACCGACCGCGAGGTCGACAGCGCCATCGACACGGTGGTGACCTTCGCCTTCGGCACCGCCGAGCCCATCGATCGGTACCTCTTCCGCATCCGCGCCGCGCTGCCCTCCCGGCCCAGCGTGGTGGAGCTCGTGGAGGCGGTCTTCCAGGTCCGGCGCGAACTCGGCCCCATCGTGGACGAGCGGGCGCGCCGGGACGACGCCGCCATGGCCATGGCCGCCTTCCTCACCGCCGACCCTTCCGAGATGGGGCTGCCCGCGGCGATGTTCCGGCTCGGGCGCGAGGTCTGGCTGACGCCGAGCCGCACGCCCCCGAGCTGAGCCGCACCTCCTCAGCGCGGACCGGGCGCCGCGAGCGCCCCGTCGACCGCCCGGAGCACCTCCGGGATCTCCCCCGGGTTGTTCGGCCAGTGGGGGGCGAACCGCAGCGCCCCGTCGGGTGTCGCGCACGAGACGCCCCGCCCGCGGAGCCCGCGGGCCAGCGCGGCGGCCGACCGGCCGGGCGGCGGCTCCACCGAGAGGATCCCCGAGCGCCCGGCCGCATGGCGAACGCGAAGGCTCCGGAACCCGCGCTCCTCGAGCTCCGGCTCGAGCCGGTCGAGGTAGCCGCCCACGTGCGCGGCGATGGCGGGCACGCCGAGCGAGAGGATCGCCTCGAGGGACGCGGAGAGGCCGGCGAGCAGCGCATCGGGAAGTCCCCCGCCCTCCACCATGCCGGCGCCCCGCTGGATGGGGCGGTCGTGACGGAGGAGCCCCGGCCCATCGACCAGGAACCGGACCGGATCCTCGTGCGAGAGCCAGCCGGCCGTGCGGGGAACCAGCGCGCGTGCCCGCTCCGGGCGCACCCAGAGGAAACCCGTCCCCGACGGTCCCATGAGCCACTTGTGCCCCCCGGCCGCCAGGTAGTCGATGCCCCGGACATCGAGCGGGACGGCGCCCGCTGCCTGGACGGCGTCGACGAAGATCTCGGCGCCGGCGCCGGCACAGCGGGCGGCCATGGCCCCGAGCGGCATGGCCAGGCCGCTGCGGAATTGCACGGCGCTCACCGCGACGAGCCTCACCCCGCGCCGGAGCTCGGCGTCGAGCGCGGCGAGCCCCTCCTCCTCGGAGCGCAGGAAGGCGGCCACCGGGACGAACACCACCTCGAGCCCGAAGGCCGCCGCCGCCTGCTGCCAGGGGGTCACGTTGGCCGGGAACTCGCCTTCGAGGAGGAGAACCCGGTCCCCGCCGCGCCAGGGGAAGTCGAGGGCCACGGCCTGGATGCCGGCGGTGGTGCTGGCGGTGAGCGCCACGTCGGCCGCGGCACCGCCGATGAGCGCCGCGACGAGCGCCCGCAGGACCGCCCGCCGCTCCAGGGCAACCCCCACCGCGGCACCGCCGAGGCGGGCCACGTCGTCGATCGCCCCGGCCACCGCGCGCCGGACCGGATCCGAGGGCGGGGAGACGCCGGCGTGGTTCAGGTAGGCCCGCGCCTCGAGGAGCGGGAAGAGCGTCCGGTCGCCGAGGCGCGGGGCGGTCACTGTGCGGTGTAACCGCCGTCCATCACCGCCACCGAGCCGGTGATCCCGGCGGCGGCCTCGGAGACGAGGAACAGGGCGTATCCCACCACCTCGTCGACCTGCAGGAGGCGGCGCATGGGGACGAGCGGGTAGATGACCTCCTCGAGCACCTTCTCGAGCGGGACGCCGCGCGTGCGGGCCAGGTCGGCGAGCTGGTTTCGGACGAGCGGCGTGTCGACGTAGCCCGGCGCCAGCGCGTTCACCGTGATCCCGTGGGCCGCCCCCTCGAGCGCGGTCACCTTGGTGAGGCCGATGACGCCGTGCTTGGCGCTGTTGTAGGCCGCCTTCCCGGCGAAGCCGACGAGCCCGTTGATGGAGGCCACGTTGAGGATGCGCCCCCCGCCCTGCCGCTTCATGACCGGGAAGGCCTTCTTGATGGCGTAGAACGGCCCGAAGAGCATCACCCGGACGAGCAGCTCGAACTTGGCGGCCGGGAAGTCCTCGATGGCCGACACGTGCTGGAGCCCGGCGTTGTTCACGAGGATGTCGAGCCGCCCGTGGGCCTCGAGCGTGGCGTCGATGGCCGCGTCCACGGCGGCCTCCTGCCCGACGTCGGCCGCCACCCCGATGGCCCCGCGCCCGATCCGCCCTGCGGCGGCCCGGGCCGCCGCGAGATCGAGGTCGGCCACCGCCACGCGGGCCCCCTCCGCCGCGAGCAACTCGGCGATGCGGAACCCGATCCCGCCTGCGCCACCGGTGACGAACGCCACCTTTCCGTCGAACCTCGCCGCCATCCGGCACCTCCCTGGGGATCAGGACCTTCGCGCGAAGAGCGCCTTGATCTCGCCCACCAGCCCGCGCCGGAAGGCCATGACCATCACCACGAAGACCGTGCCGGTGATGACGGTGACCCAGGAGCCCAGGCTGGACAGGTAGTTCTCCATCGTGACCACGAGCAGCGCCCCCACCGAGGGGCCGAGGACCGTGCCCATGCCGCCGAGGAGGGTCATGAGGACCACCTCCCCGCTGCGCTGCCAGGCCACGTCGCCGAGCGTCGCGAACTGGAGCGCCACGGCCTTGAGCGACCCGGCCAGGCCGGCCAGCGACGCCGAGATGACGAAGGCGAGCAACTTGTAGCGCTGCACGTCGTAGCCGAGCGAGATGGCGCGCGGCTCGTTCTCGCGGATGGCCCGCAGCACCTGCCCGAAGGGCGAGTGGATGGTGCGCTGGATGAGCCAGAAGGCGGCCAGGAAGACCGCGTAGGTGAAGTAGTACATCGCGAAGGAGTTGCCGAGGTCGATGCCCAGGAACGTCCCGCGCGGGATGCCCTGGAGGCCGTCCTCACCCCCGGTCCAGGGCATCTGGACGACGAGGAAGTAGACCACCTGGGCGAGCCCCAGCGTGATCATGGCGAAGTAGATGCCCGACCGGCGCAGGGCCAGCACCCCGAACAGGAGCCCCAGGACCGTGGCCACCGCCACGCCGGCGCCCATCGAGACGAGGACCGGCAGGTGCCAGGACTTGGCGGCCCAGCCGGTGACGTAGGCGGCCGAGCCGAGGAAGGCGGCGTGGCCGAAGGAGAGCAGCCCGGAGTAGCCCAGGAGCAGGTTGAAGGCGCTCGCGAAGAGCGCCATCACCAGGACGTTCATGGCGAAGACCGGGTAGACCACGAACGGGGCCACGATGCCCACGGCCACGACGGTGGCCCAGGCGACGAAGATCGCCTGGCCGGACCAGACCCGGCGTGCCCTGCCGGTCACTTCTGCCTCCCGAAGAGGCCGGCCGGGCGGACGAGCAGCACGATGGCCATGAGCAAGAAGACCACCACGCTGGCGGCCTCTGGCCAGATGAACTTGGTGAGCCCCTCGACGAGTCCCACGCCGATCCCGGTGACGATCGAGCCGAGGATCGATCCCATGCCGCCGATGACCACCACCGCGAAGACCACCATGATGAGCGACGAGCCCATCATCGGCGTCACCTGGTAGATGGGCGCGGCCATGACGCCGGCGAAGGCCGCCAGCGCCACGCCGAAGCCGTAGGTCAGCATGAACATGACGGGCACGTTCACGCCGAAGGCCTGCAGCAACTTTGGATTTTCGGTGCCGGCCCGCAGGTAGGCGCCCAGGCGGGTCTTCTCGATGACGAACCAGGAGCCGAGCGAGACCGCCAGCGACACCACCACCACCCAGGCCCGGTACTTGGGCAGGTACATGAATCCCAGGTCGAACCCGCCCCGCAGCAGCTCGGGCACCGGATACGGGCTGCCCGAGTTGCCGAAGGCGTGGTGGAAGAGCCCCTCGATGATCAGCGCCAGGCCGAAGGTGAGCAGGAGGCCGTAGAGGTTGTCGAGCCCCTGGAGCCGCCGGAGGAAGACCCGTTCGATGACGAGCCCGGTCGCCCCGACCACGAGCGGCGAGAGGAGAAGCGCCCACCAGTAGCCGATGCCGAGGTACGAGAGCCCCATCCACGCCAGGAAGGCTCCCAGCATGTACTGCGCGCCGTGCGCGAAGTTCACCACGTCGAGCAGGCCGAAGATGATGGCCAGCCCGAGGGAGAGCAGCGCGTAGAACGAGCCGTTGATGAGGCCCAGCAGCAGCTGGCCGGAGAGCGCCTGGATCATCCCCGGTCTACTTCTTCACGAGCGGGCACTTGTCGGAGACCGGGGGGAAGGCCTCGGCCGCCGGGATCACCTTGGCGATCTTGTAGTAGTCCCAGGGGTACTTCGACTCCGAGGGATCCTTCACCTGGACGAGGTACATGTCGTGCCGGTGCAGACCGTCCGGGCCGATCCTGCCGTTGGTCGCGAAGAAGTCGTTCACCGGCGTCTCGCGCATCTTGGCGGCCACGGCGTCGGGGGCGTCGGTGCCGGAGGCCTGGATGGCCTTGAGGTAGTGGGTGACCGCCGAGTAGACGCCGGCCTGCACCATGGTGGGCATCTTCTTCATCTTGTCGAAGAAGCGCTTCGACCACTTCCGGGAAGCGTCGTCGCGATCCCAGTAGAAGGCGGTGGTGAGGTACATGCCCTTGGCGGTGGGCAGCCCGAGGCTGTTGATGTCGGAGATGAACACGAGCAGGCCGGCCAGGTTCTGCTTCTTGGTGATGCCGAACTCGTTGGCCTGCTTGATGGCGTTGATGGTGTCGGCGCCGGCGTTGGCGAGGCCGATGATCTTGGCGCCCGAGGCCTGGGCCTGGAGCAGGAAGGAGGAGAAGTCGGTGGTGCCGGGCGACGGGTGGCGCGAGGCGCCGAGGACCTTGCCGCCGGCGGCCTTCACCACGTTGGCGGTGTCCTCCTCGAGCGACTTGCCGAAGACGTAGTCGGCGGTGAGGAAGTACCAGGTGGTCCCACCCTGCTTCACCACCTCGCGGCCGGTGCCGTTGGCGAGCGCCCAGTTGTTGTACGTCCAGTGGAAGTTGTACGGCGTGCACTTGTCGCCGGTGATGGCGGTGGTGCCCGGGCCGGAGAGCAGCGTGATGCGCTTCTTCTCGGCGGCCACCGGCATGACGGCCAGCGCCGTGGACGAGGAGACCAGGTCGACGATGGCGTCCACCTTCTCCTCGTCGAACCACTTGCGGGCCACGGTGGAGGCCACGTCGGCCTTGAGCTGGTGGTCGGCGCCGATGACCACGATGGGCTTGCCGAGCACCTTCCCGCCGAAGTCCTCGGCGGCCATCCTGGCGGCCTCCAGCGACCCGGCGCCGGAGAGGTCGGAGTAGTAACCGGTCATGTCGGTGAGGACGCCGATCTTCACGACGTCGTCGCTGACCTTGGGATCGGCGGCCAGGGCCGTTCCGGCGGCCAGCAAGAGGGCTGCGGCGAATGCGAGGCGGATCTTCATGTGGTCTCTCCTCCGAGGTTCACGGACGGACTACACACCCAGGAACTCCTGCAACGAATCCATTCTACCGGCCAGCTGCGCCGCCTCGATCACGTCGACGACCTTCCCGTGCTCGAGCAGGAAGTGGCGGTCGGCGAGCGGCGCGGCGAACCGGAAGTTCTGCTCCACGAGGACGATGGTGTAGCCCCGCTCCTTGAGCTGGCGCACCACCCGCCCGAGCCCCTGGACGATGACCGGGGCGAGCCCCTCGGTGATCTCGTCGAGGAGGAGCAGCCGGGCGCCGGCGCGGAGGATGCGGGCCATGGCGAGCATCTGCTGCTCGCCGCCGGAGAGGCGCGTGCCCTGGCTCTTCCGGCGCTCCTCCAGGTTGGGGAACATCGCGTAGATCTCGGACTCGGGCATCCCGGTGGCGCCGATGCGCGGGAGCAGCAGCAGGTTCTCCTCGGTGGAGAGGCTGGCGAAGATGCCGCGCTCCTCGGGGCAATAGCCGATGCCGATGCCGAGCCGGGCGATGCGGTGGGGCGCCATGCCCACCGTCTCCTTGCCGCCGACCTGGATGGATCCGGTGCGCCGCCCCACCAGCCCGAGGATCGACTTGAGCGTGGAGGTGCGCCCGGACCCGTTGCGGCCGAGGAGCGTCACCACCTCCCCCTCGGCGACCTCGAGGTTCACGCCATGGAGGACGTGCGACTCGCCGTAGAAGGCGTTCAGGTCCCGGATGCGGAGCGCGGGGGTGGCGGAGGCCGGGTTCACGCGGCGCTCCCGATGTAGGCCTCGCGCACCGCGGGGTCGGACGACACCTGGGCGTAGCTTCCCTCGGCCAGGACCGCGCCGCGCGCCAGCACCGTGATGGTGTCGCAGAGATCCGCCACCACCGAGAGGTTGTGCTCGACCATGAGGACGGTTCGCCCCTTCGCCACCCGCTTGATGAGCTCGGCGACGCGCCCCACGTCCTCGTGCCCCATCCCGGCGGTGGGCTCGTCGAGGAGGAGCACCTCCGGCTCGAGCGCCAGCGTGGTGGCGAGCTCGAGCGCCCGCTTGCGGCCGTAGGGAAGCTCCCCGGCCGGCACGTCGGCGAGCGCCGCCAGGTCCACGTCGCCGAGGAGCGCGCGCGCCCGGTCGTCGAGGACGGAGAGGCTGCGGGCCGGGGCCCAGAACCGGAAGGAGGTCCCGAGCGGGCGCTGCAGGGCGATGCGCACGTTCTCGAGGGCGGTGAGGCTCGGGAACACGGCCGAGATCTGGAAGGAGCGGACGACCCCGCGCCGCGCCACCTGCGCCGCCGGGAGCCGGGTGACGTCCTCCCCCCGGTGGAGGATGGACCCCCGCGTTGCCGGGAGGAACCGGGTGAGCAGGTTGAACATGGTGGTCTTGCCGGCGCCGTTCGGGCCGATCAGCCCGTGGATGGACCCACGCTTCACTTTGAGTGACACACCCGCGACGGCCACGAACCCTCGGAACTCCTTCACGACGTCGCGGGTCTCGAGGATGAGGTCGTCGGGCATGTTCGGGGGTCGGGCGCGGAGGGGAATGATTAGTGACCGGGCCAGCCGTTGTCGAGCCCCCGTGGACGTTGACGCGGCGCGCCAGCCCGGGCCGACGTTCTTTTGACCGGGGCGACCCTTTCGCTGGGGACCGCGCTTGGAGTAGCGTGGCCGAGCCTTTCCTCAAGCGCCTCCGGAGGTGTCGATGAACGTCTCCCGCAGAGGGTTCCTCAAGCTCACCGCGTCCGGCATCGGCGCCACCACCGTCGGCGCCCTGGGGTTCTCCGCCGATCGCGCGGTGGCCGACGTCCGGCTCTTCAAGCTGGCCCACGCCAGCGAGACCCGCAACACCTGCCCGTACTGTTCGGTCGGGTGCGGCGTCATCCTCTACGGCCTCGGCGATCGCTCCAAGAACGCGCGCACCGAGATCATGCACGTGGAGGGTGATCCCGACCATCCGGTGAACCGCGGGACGCTCTGCCCCAAGGGCGCGAGCCTCCTCGACTTCATCCACAGCCCCACCCGGCTCAAGTTCCCCGAGTACCGCGCCCCCGGCTCGTCGGAGTGGAAGCGCGTCTCCTGGGAGTGGGCGATGGACCGCGTCGCGCGCCTCATGAAGGACGACCGCGACAAGAACTTCGTCGCCCAGAACGCCAAGGGACAGGTGGTGAACCGCTGGAACACCACCGCGTTCCTGGCGGCCTCGGCCTCCTCGAACGAGACCGGCTACGTCTTCCACAAGGTGATCCGGGCGCTCGGGGGGGTCGCCGTCGACAACCAGGCCCGTGTCTGACACGGCCCCACGGTGGCCGGTCTGGCCCCGACATTCGGCCGTGGTGCGATGACGAACAGCTGGGTCGACATCAAGAATGCCGACCTGATCCTGGTGATGGGAGGCAACCCGGCGGAGGCGCACCCCTGCGGCTTCAAGTGGGTGCTCGAGGCCAAGGCCAAGAAGAAGGCCCGTCTCATCGTGGTCGACCCGCGCTTCACGCGGACCGCCGCGGTGGCCGACTTCTACGCCCCCATCCGGCCGGGGACGGACATCGCGTTCCTGGGCGGGGTCATCAACTACCTGCTCTCGAACGACAAGATCCAGCACGACTACGTCCGGAACTACACCAGCGCCGCGCTGCTCGTCCGCGAGGACACCGGCTTCGACGACGGGCTCTTCACCGGCTACGACGAGGCCAAGCGGAGCTACGACAAGTCCACCTGGAACTACCAGGTCGACAAGGACGGCATCGCCAAGGTCGACCCGACGCTCCAGGACCCGAACAGCGTCTTCCAGCGGCTGAAGACCCACTACGCCCGCTACACGCCGGAGCTGGTGGAACGCACCACCGGGACCCCGAAGGCGAGCTTCCTCAAGGTCTGCGAGGCCATCGCCACCACCGCCGTTCCCGACCGGACCATGACGAGCCTCTACGCGCTCGGCTGGACCCAGCACAGCGTCGGCTCCCAGAACATCCGCTCCATCGCCATCCTCCAGCTGCTGCTCGGCAACATGGGCATGGCGGGCGGCGGGGTGAACGCGCTCCGCGGCCACTCCAACATCCAGGGGCTCACCGACCTGGGGCTGCTCTCCCATTCGCTGCCGGGATACCTGACCCTCCCCACCGACGGGGACCCCGACCTCAAGACCTATCTCGAGAAGCGCACGCCCAAGCTGCTGCGCCCGGGGCAGTTCAACTACTGGGCGAACTACCCCAAGTTCTTCGTCTCGCTCATGAAGGCCTGGTACGGGGCCGCGGCGACGAAGGAGAACGACTTCGCCTTCGAGTGGCTGCCCAAGATCGACGGCGCCTACGACGTGCTCCGGGTCATGGAGCTCATGAGCCAGGGCAAGGTGAACGGCTACGTCTGCCAGGGGTTCAACCCGCTCTCCTCCTTCCCGAACAAGGAGAAGGTCCTCGGCGGGCTCCGGAAGCTGAAGTTCCTCGTCACCATCGACCCGCTCTCCACCGAGACCTCCGAGTTCTGGCGGAACCACGGTGAGTTCAACGACGTCGATCCCTCCCAGATCCAGACCGAGGTCTTCCGCTTCCCCTCCTCCCTCTTCGCCGAGGAGGACGGGTCGCTCGTCTCGAGTGCCCGCTGGCTCCAGTGGCACTGGAAGGCGGCCGAGCCGCCGGCCGAGGCCAAGGGCGACCTCGAGATCGTGGCCGAGCTCTACCTGGCCCTGAAGAAGCTCTACGCGACGGAGGGCGGGGCCTTCCCGGATCCCGTGCTCAAGCTCGCCTGGCCGTACCGGATCACGAAGGCACCGGCGCCCGAGGAGGTTGCCCGGGAGTTCAACGGCCAGGCGCTGGCCGACGTCCCCGATCCCAAGAACCCCGGCGCGTTCCTGGTGAAGCAGGGGGAGCAGGTCGCCGGCTTCGGCGTGCTCCAGGCCGACGGTTCGACCGCCTGTGGCTGCTGGATCTTCGCCGGCTCGTGGACCCAGGCCGGCAACCAGATGGCCCGCCGCGACGCCTCCGACCCGAGCGGCCTGGGCGTCACGCCGGGGTGGGCCTGGTCCTGGCCCGCAAACCGGCGCGTCCTCTACAACCGGGCCTCCTGCAACGCGGACGGGGTGCCCTACATCCCGACCCGGAAGCTCATCTGGTGGAACGGCACGAAGTGGGTGGGCAACGACGTCCCCGACTTCAAGGCCGACTCGCCGCCCGCCGACGGGATGAACCCGTTCATCATGAACGGCGAGGGGGTGGCCCGGCTCTGGGCTCCCGCCATGGCCGACGGCCCCTTCCCCGAGCACTACGAGCCGTTCGACACGCCGCTCGCCCGGAACCCCTTCGGCAAGGTGCTGAACGACCCGGCGGCGCGGGTCTTCAAGGACGACTGGAAGGCCTTCGGGAAGCCCGACGAGTTCCCCTTCGTGGCCACCACCTACCGGCTCACCGAGCACTTCCACTTCTGGACCAAGCACGCCCGCATCCCCGCCATCCTCCAGCCCGAGGCCTTCGTGGAACTGCCGGAGGGGCTGGCGCGGAAGAAGGGGATCCGGAACGACGACATGGTCGTCGTGAAGTCGAAGCGCGGGCAGATCAAGCTGAAGGCGCTGGTGACGAAGCGAATGCCCACGCTCACCGTCGAGGGCAAGGAGGTCGAGGTGGTGGGGCTTCCCATCCACTGGGGGTTCCTGGGGCAGACGCGCAAGGGGTACATCACGAACACCCTGACCCCGCCCGTCGGCGACGCCAACATCCAGACGCCCGAGTACAAGGCGTTCCTGGTCAACGTCGAGAAGGCCTAGGAGAACGCCATGGCACTCGAGACCCAGGACATCCGCCTCCGCTCCGCGACCACGATGGAGTCCGCCCCCTCGGCCCGGTCCTTCCGGCCCGAGGTGGCGAAGCTCATCGACCTCTCCCGCTGCATCGGCTGCAAGGCCTGCCAGGCCGCCTGCATGGAGTGGAACGACCTCCGCGAGGAGGTGGGCACCTTCCAGGGCAGCTACGCGAACCCGCTCCACCTCTCCGACCAGTCCTGGACGGTGATGAAGTTCAACGAGACCGTGATCGACGGCTCGCTGAACTGGTTCATCTTCAAGGACGGCTGCATGCACTGCGCCGACCCGGGATGCCTGAAGGCCTGCCCGTCGCCGGGCGCCGTCGTCCAGTACGCGAACGGCATCGTCGACTTCCAGCAGGACAACTGCATCGGCTGCGGCTACTGCATCACCGGCTGCCCGTTCGACATCCCCCGCATGCGCAAGCAGGACGGCCGGGTCTACAAGTGCACCCTCTGCTCCGACCGGGTCTCGGTGGGGCTCGAGCCGGCCTGCATCAAGTCCTGCCCGACCCAGGCGCTGACCTTCGGCAGCAAGGCCGAGATGACGGAACTCGCCAACCACCGGCTCGTGGACCTCCACGAGCGCGGCATGGCCAAGGCGGCTGTCTACGATCCGTCCGGCGTGGGCGGGACCCACGTCTTCTACGTGCTGCCGCACGGCGACAGGCCGGAGACCTACGGACTTCCGCGCGATCCCAGCGTGGGGGCGGTGGTCACCTTCTGGCGCTCCGGCGTGGCCCGCGCGCTGGGCGTGGCCACCATGTTCGGCGTCCTGGTGGCCGGCATCCTCCACTACATGCGGTACGGCCCGCTCGAGGTGCCCGACGAGACCGAGGGCAAGACCGGGAAGGAGGCGCAGTCATGAAGCCCGACGAGGACATCCTCCTGCCGGACGGCAAGATCGTCCGACACGGCAACAGCGAGCGGATCGTCCACTGGTCGATCGCGATCGCCTTCATCTTCCTGTTCCTGTCGGGGCTGGCCCTCTTCTCCCCGTTCTTCTTCTGGCTCTCGGCCATCTTCGGGGGAGGCCAGTTCATGCGGCTGCTCCACCCCTTCGCCGGGGTGCTGCTCGTGCTGCTCTTCTACCCGTACGCCTGGCGGCTCCGGAAGGACAACCGCTGGACCGAGATCGACGCGCGGTGGGTCGAGCACTCCGTGGCGTACATGGAGAAGCGCGTCGAGTTCCCGGACACGGGCAAGTACAACGCCGGACAGAAGCTCATGTACTGGTCGATGGTCCCGATCATCGGCATCCTCTTCCTCACCGGCATCACCATGTGGCAGCCCTGGTTCGCGAACTCGTTCCCCGCTTCGCTGCGCCGGGTCACGAGCCTGCTCCACGCGGTCTCCGCCTTCGTCATGTTCATCGGCATCGGCATCCACTGGTACGCGGCCTACTGGACCCGCGGCTCCATCCGCGCGATGGTGCGGGGCACGGTGACGAAGTCCTGGGCCCGCTACCACCACCCCGCCTGGTTCCGCGAGATCACCGGGGGCAAGGATCGATGAGCTTCGAACCGCCCGGGTCTCCGGGCGACGTCGTGCCGCTCCGGTTGCCACGCCCGGCCGAGCTCTTCGCTCGCCGGGCGCGTCGCTTCCGGGAGCTGGCACCGGGAAATCCGATGGGGGAGTTCCTCGACGCGCTCGGCGACGTGGCCGAGGCGCAGGCCGACGCGCTCGGGTCGGTCCCACCCGCTCTCCCTGTCACCTTGCCGCCCGAGGGGCCACCGCTGCGCTCCATGTCCCACGTCCGGGACCCGGCCTGGCGCGAGGCGCTCGCCTCCATCGTGGCATCGCTGCGGAGCCGTCCCTGGCCGGGCCCGGCGGCAGCGGCGCTCCGCCGGCTCGCCGGCGCCTGGCCGGAGGAACTCGAGGCCATGGCCGACGGCGTCCTCGCCGGGACCCCGGCCGCCACCGACCTCGCCGCCGCCCCGTTCGTGGGCGCGGCGCTCCAGGTCTACTTCTCGTCGCTCGCCTCCGTCCTCCCCGTCGAGGCGGTGCCCCGGAGCGAGGGCGGCTGCCCGGTGTGCGACTCCCCACCCGTGGCCGGGCTGGTCCTGGGCGACGACAAGCTGCGCTACCTCTGCTGCTCGCTGTGCAGCGCCGAGTGGAACCTGACCCGGATCCAGTGCTGGAACTGCAGGGGTACCGGCGGCATCCAGTACCTCGGGCTGGCCGGCGACGAGCAAGGCGTCAAGGCCGAGGCCTGCGGGACGTGCGGGGCCTACCTCAAGCTCTTCTATCGGGAGCGGATGCCCGACGCGGAGCCTCTCGCCGACGACGTCGCCTCGCTGACCCTGGATCTGCTCGCCGCCCAGGAGGGCTGGGGGCGCAGCGGGGTGAACCTCTTCCTGCTGGGTGGTGCGGAAGGTTAGTGGCTGCCTCCCGCCGCCGCGTCCCCGACCTCTCCCGGCGCTGCCCGGGCTGCTTCTTCCCACCGGATCGTTGCCTCTGCGCCGAGGCGCCCCGCGTCGAGAACCGGACCCGCGTCTTCATGGTGCGCCACTGGCAGGAGCGGGTCCGCACCACCAACTCGGGGCGCTGGGCCGCGCTCTCCCTCTCCCGCTGCGAGATCGTCGACCACGCGGTCCCCGGTGCGCCGCTCGACTTCGCCCGTATCCCGGTGGAGCGGGCCGCGGTGCTCTTCCCGTCGCCGGGAGGGGGCGTCCCGTCCCCGCCCCCGGAGACGCTCGTCGTCCTCGACGCCACCTGGGCCCAGGCGAGGCGCATGCTCCAGCGCATCCCGGCGCTCCAGACCCTGCCCCGGGTGTCGTTGCCGGGGCGTGCCGCCGAGCGGCTCCGGGAACCCACCGTGAAGGAGGGCATGTCGACCATCGAGGCGCTCGCCCAGGCGCTCGACCTCCTCGGCGACGGCGACGCCGCCCGCGCGCTCGAGCGGACCTGGGCGCTGGCGGTCGAGCGCGGACTCTCGCTGCGCTGGTCCGGGGCGGCCCGCCGCGCCCGCGGGCCCCGGGAGGAGCCCCGGTGAGTGGCGCCGGCTACCGCGCCGCCCCCTGGCTGCCCGGCCCGCACCTCGGGACGGTCTACGCCAGCGTGGCCCGACCCTGGCCGCGCCCGCCCTTCCGGCGGGAGAGATGGGAACTCCCGGACGGCGACTTCCTCGACGTCGACCGGCTCCCCGGGGCGAGCCGCGGCGCACCCGTGCTCGTCATCTCGCACGGGCTGGAGGGAAGCTCCGGCGCCTCCTACGTTCGCGGCCTGGCCGCCGCGGCCGGCCGCGCCGGGCTCGGCGTGGCCGCCTGGAACTTCCGCGGGTGCTCCGGCGAGCCGAACCGGCTGCTCCGCCAGTACCACTCGGGGGAGACGGGCGACCTCGAGGCGGTGGTCGGCCGGGTCGCCGCCGAGGATCCTTCCCGCCCGGTCCTGCTCGCCGGGTTCTCCCTGGGTGGAAACCAGATCGTGAAGTGGATGGGGGAGCGGGGTGATGAACTCCCCACCGCGGTGCGGGCGGCCGTCGCCATCTCGGTCCCGTTCGACCTCGCCGCCTGCGCCACGGCGCTCGACGGCCCGGGCTTCTGGCCCTTCGTCTACCGGGAGCGGTTCCTGCGCAGGCTGCGCCGGAAGGCGCTCGCCAAGGCAGCCGACCACCCCAGTGCGATCGACGCCGCCGCCGTGCGCCGGTCGCGGAGCTTCGCCGGGTACGACGGCCTCGTCACCGCCCGATTGCACGGCTTCGCGAACGCCGAGGACTACTGGAACCGCTGCAGCGCCGCCCGCTTCGTGGCCGGTGTCCGGCGGGACCTCCTGCTGCTCTCGGCCGACGACGATCCGCTGGTCCCGGCGCGCTCCATCCCGGTGGAGCAGGCGCGCGAAAATCCCAAGGTCACGCTGGAGGTGACGCGCGGCGGCGGCCACGTGGCCTTCGTGGCCGGTACCCCGTTCCGCCCCGCCTTCTGGGCCGAGGAGCGGGCCATCGCCTTCCTCCTCGACCGGCTGGGCAGCGGCCGCCGCTGATCAGGGGACGAGCAGGACCTTCCCGATGCTGTCCCGCCCCTGGAGCCGCGCATGGGCCTTTCCCGCCTCCTCGAAGCGGAAGGTCGAGTCGACCCGGGGCCGGATCCGCCCCTCCCGGAAGAGGGCCAGGATCGACCGGAACTGTCCGAGCACCATCTCGGACTCGCCCCACAGGTGCCCCATGTTCACCCCGGCGACCCCACGGTTGTCCTCCATGAGCCGCATGGGCGAGAAGCGGGGGACGGAGAGGAGCTGCCTGGCCGCACGGAGGAGCGAGCGGCGCGGGCCGGCCGCGATGTTCGCGAAACCGTAGGTGACGAGCATCCCCCCCGGGCGAAGGAGCCGGTAGCCCCGCTCCCAGTCGGCGCCGCCCAGCGCGTCGAGGACCAGGTCCACCCCCTTCCCGCCGGTGATGCGGTTCACCTCGGCCACGTAGTCGAGCGACCGGTAGTCGACGGGATGGTGGCACCCCTCCTCCCGGAGGACGGCGTGCTTGGCAGCCGACGCGGTGCCGATGACGGTGACGCCGGGCACCGTGGCGCACAGCTGGAGCGCGGCGATGCCCACGCCACCGGCGGCCATGTGGACGAGGACCGTCTGGCCCGGGGAGAGGTGTCCGACGCGGAAGAGCGCCTGGTGGGCGGTGAGGTACGTGACCGGGATCGCCGCCCCCTGCTCGAAGGTCATCCCGTCGGGCATGGGGAGCGCGTTCCCCGCCGGGAGGACCACCTTCTCCGCCTGGCCGCCGAAGCGGACGAGCGCGAGCACCCGGTCGCCCGGCGCCGGGGAGGTCACGCCCGGCCCGACCGCGTCGACCGTGCCCGCCACCTCGTAGCCGACCACGGCGGGGAGCTTCGGGGCGTCCGGGTAGAGCCCCATCCGCGCCATCACGTCGGCGAAGTTGAGCCCGGCGGCGCGCACGGCGACGCGAACCTGCCCCGGGCCGGGGACGGGATCGGCGACCTCGCGGACCTCGAGAACCTCGGGACCACCCCGCCGGGAGATGAAGATGGCTCGCATCGTGCCTCCGTTCCTTGCTGGGGGATTCCTTAGCGGACGGGGCGGGGCTACGCTCCCCAGCCATGATCGATTCCCACCCGGCGGAACGAGACCTGATCGCCAACGGCCTCCGCCACCGCCTCCTGGAATGGGACGGCGGCGGGCGGACCACCCTCCTCTGCCTGCACGGCTTCCTCGATCTCTCCTGGGGCTTCGCCCCCATCGCACCCGCGCTGGCAGCCGCCGGCTACCACGTCGTCGCCCCCGACCTGCGCGGACACGGAGATTCCGAGTGGATCGGGCGCGGCGGCTACTACCACTTCCTCGACTACCTGCACGACGTCGCCGACCTGGCCGACGCCACGGCCCGCGACCGGCTCGTCGTGGTGGGCCACTCGATGGGCGCCTCGCTCGCGGCCCTCTTCGCGGGCGTCTTTCCGGACCGGCCCCGGGCCATCGTGGTCATGGAGGGGATGCGGCTCGCCGAGGACCTGGAGGAGGACCTGCCACGGCGCGCGGCCAGCTGGATCCACGAGGTCCGGCGTGCCCGGCAGCGCGGCCCCCGGGTGCTCCCGGACGTCGCCGCCTGCGCCGAGCGCATCCGGCAGTTCGACCCCCTCTGCCCGTCCGACGTCGCGACCTTCCTGGCCGAGCACGGCACCAGGCCGGTGCCGGGCGGCCGCGTCTTCAAGCACGACCCGGTGCACGTGACCCGCGGCCCTTACCCGTTCCGGCTCGAGCAGTGGAGCCGCTACTGGAGGGCGGTCCGCTGCCCCGCGCTCCTGCTCGAGGGGGAGCGGACCGAGTTGCCCCCGCCCCCGGACATGCCGGACCGGGTGGCGTGCCTGCGCGACGCCCGCACCCGGATCGTGCCGGGAGCCGGCCACATGATGATCCGTCACGAACCCGCGGCGGTGGCGGCCGAGGTCCTGGCCTTCCTCCGCGAGGTGTAGCGCACCAGCCCGAGCACGAGGACGAGCCCGGCGAAGGTGATGGCCGCGTCGAAGGCGAGGGCGCCCCGCGCCCCGGCCTCGCGCGTCCACTGCCCGGAGAGGCCGCGGAACCCGCTCGCCCACCCGTCGAGCTTGGTGACGGTGCTGATGGCGAGGTTGGAGGAGGCGACGAAGAGGGCGTACTTGGTGGCGACCGCGGCGCTGTTGCCGACCACCTCGAGCACCATGCCGGCCCAGGTGGCGAAGGCGATCCCGTTGGCGAAGCTGTAGGCGAGCGTTCCGAGGGTGTAGGTCGTCGGCGTCATGGGCGCGGCGAGCATGCCCAGGGCCGAGAGGGCCGTGAGCCCCCCGGCGAGCGCATAGGCCACCCGCCGGTTCATCCGGTCGGCCAGGAAGCCGCCCAGGAGGGAGCCGAGCGCCCCGGCGAGCCCGCCGCCGAGCCCGTTCACGACCTCCACGACGTGCTGGTCGGCCCCGTACTCGATGGCCATCCCGGAGAAGAGGTTGGTGAGCGCCCCGCAGCCGACCGGGGCGAGGGAGATGACCACCGCGGTGAAGCCGTGGAGGCTCGACGCGGTCTCCCAGAGGTCGCGCCCCATGGCGGCGATGCGCTGGCCGAGCGCCCGCAGGATCCCGCCGGCGGGCCCGTCCTCCCGCCGTGCCGGCTCGTGGATGGTGACGGCGCCCGCGCCGGACGCGATCACCACGACCGCCAGGACCAGCCCTCCGGCCCAGGGGGCGAGCCCGGTCGAGACCCAGAGGGCGAGCGCGCCGAGGATGCCCGTACCCCCCACGTTGCCGGCCATGTAGAAGCCGCCCGCCTTGCCCTTGTCGTCGGGGTGGGTGGTCATGGCGATGAGCGCGTTCAGGGCCGCCGAGGTGGTGGCCGCGGCCGCCTGGAGCGCGGTCACGAGAACGGTGAGGAGCCCGAGGTGGCGCGCCGGGTCGGGAACGAGCGAGGCGGCGGCGAGGAGCGCGGCGGTCACACCGACCATCGCGAGGTACCAGTGCTTGCGCTTCCCGACCATGTCGATGACCGGGACCCAGAAGATCTTGAGCGCGTGGGGCATGAACCCCAACGCCGACACCGTCGCGATGTCCGAGAGCGGCACCCCCGCGGCCGAGAGCCGGTAGGGAACCGCGATCATGAGGAAGCCGATGGCCGCCCCGAAGGGGAGCTCGAGGAGGAGGTAGAGCCAGGGACGGGTCCAGCGCTGCCCCTCGACGTCGACGTGCTCGGTCACCGTTGCCCCTCCCGCGCCACGAGCCACGCCCCCACCGCCGGACCGATGCGCTCCCAGAGCTCGACGTCCTGGGCCAGCCGCTCGAGCGTCTGCGAGATGGCCTGCCGTGCGGCGGGCACGTCGTGGGCGGCGAAGAAGGCGCGCGCCTCCTCTAGCCCTTCGCGGGTGGTGAAGGAGCCGATCCCCTCGACGACCCTGCGGAGCATGAGCGGCGCGTCGGCGAGCCTGGACTGGAAGGACGGCCATCGCTCCCGGAGCAGGGCCCAGAAGGGGCCGGAGGCGGCCCGGTTCCCGAGCAACGCCGCCGCGAAGGTCGAAAGGTCCTGGAGCGGGACCTCGTCGCCGAACGGGATCTCGCCGGCCTGCCGGGCCAGCTCCGGAGCCTCGAAGAGCGCGACCCCCATCCGGTAGCGGCGCAGGAGCGCCGGATCCTTCTCCTCCCGCGCCAGGCGCCGGAACCCGGCGAACCGCGCCGCATCGCCGTCCCTGGCCGCGACGGCCACCGCGGCGTCGTGCAGGTTCGGTTCGAGCGCCGCCCGATCCCCGGCGAGGAACCGGTCGAGGCGGCGCACGAGGTCGGCCGACACGGCCGGGTCACGCCCGACCAGCGCGACGCCCCGCACGAGCGCGGCCCGGCCCAGGCGCGCCTCGCCATCCTCGGCGGAGGCAGCCTCGAGCCCCATCCGGTCGAGCGCCGGTCGGAGGAGCCCCGCCGCGAAGGCACGGAAGCGGACCCGGGCGCCGGCGTCGAGGAGACGGTGCTCCACCGCGGCGAGCCTTCCGACGAGCTCGTCCTGCACCGCCCGGTCCCCTTCCCCGGCGAAGGCCGAGAGCAGCTCGAGGAACGGCCCGGCCTCCCGCTCGCCGGCGCGCAGGAGCGCCCATTCGTCGGCGAGGAGCCCGATCCGCTCCTCGGGACGCAGCCGGGGGAGGTGGCGGGCCAGCGCCTCCCGATCGGCCGCCGCGTGGTCGACCCGGTAGAACCCGGTGGAGCTGGCGTTGCCGAGCACCCAGCGCACCGTACCCACCGCCTCCAGATCGACGACGACCTCGGCGGAGTCGAGGAGGAGCCGCTGCTCCCTCGGTCCGCGGTCATCCTCGAAGCGCAGGACCACCGGGACCGGCCAGGTGCCCTCGGCCCGGGCACCCGGCTCGGAGAGGAATCGGCGCTGCGCGAGCCGGACGGTCGCACCGTCGCGGGAGAGGTTCACCACGGGGAAGCCCGGCTGCCGGATCCAGCGGGTGGCGAGCTCGGTCACCGGCTGCCCCGAGGCCTCCTGCAGGGCCTTCCACAGGTCGGCGGCGACCGCGTTTCCCTGAGCGAACCGGCGCATGTAGAGCCGGATCCCCTTGCGGAAAGGCTCCTCCCCGAGCCAGGCCTCGATCATGCGGAGCACCGCCCCGCCCTTCTCGTAGGTGATGAGGTCGAAAGCCTCCCCCATGTCCTCGGGGTTCCTCACCTCGGCGTGGATGGGGTGGGTGGAGCGGAGCGCGTCGAGGGCGAGCGCGGCGGCCTTGCCCTGGTCGAAGTCGAGCCAGATGCGCCACTCCGGCTTCCACCCGGCGACGATCTTGTAGGCCATCCAGGTGGCGAAGGACTCGTTCAGCCAGAGGTCGTCCCACCACTCCATCGTCACCCAGTTCCCGAACCACTGGTGGGCGAGCTCGTGGGTGACCACCTCGGCGACGCGCTTCCGCACCGGCATCGAGGCGGTGGCCGGGTCGAGGAGGAGGGCCGTCTCCCGGTAGGTCACGAGCCCGGCGTTCTCCATGGCCCCGAACTCGAAGTCGGGGAGCCCGACCTGGTCGAGCTTCCCGAAGGCGTACGGGACGTCGAAGTAGTCCTCCAGCCTGGGAAGCACGGCGACGGCGGCCTCCTGCCCGAAGGCGGTGAGGTCCACCTTCTCCTGGATGGCCCAGGTGCGCACCGGGACGTCGCCGACCCGGTCCTCGGCGCAGCCACCCATCGGACCCGCGACCAGCGCGACGAGGTAGGTGGGCAACGGCGGGGTCTCGGCGAAGGTGACGACCTCGCGGTCGCCGCGGGCCTCCCGGCGGAGCTCGCGCCCGTTGCCGAGGACCGGCATCCCGCGGGGGACCTCGATCGTCACCGACCAGGGGGCCTTGAAGCCCGGCTCGTCGAGGCAGGGGAAGACCCGGCGCGCGTCGGCCGCCTCGAACTGGGTCGCGGCCAGCGGACCGGCCCGGTAGAGGCCGCGCAGCCCGGCGCTGAAGGCGCCGGTCCACTCGACTTCCACGTCCGTCCGGCCCACCCCGATCGTGTCGCCGGTGGAGAGGAGGATGGTCTCGCTGGCCGTGAAGGAGTCGACCTTCCCCTCGAGGGGAACCCCACCCGTGATGACGGTGGCCCGGGTCACTGTCAGGCCAACGGCGTGGAGGGCGATCCAGGCGGCCTCCCGCTCTATCGAGAGGGAGATGCGGATCCGGCCGCCGAAGGTCCCCCGCTCCGTGTCGATCGACAGGGCCGCGTCGTAGCGGAGCGGCCGGATGGACCGGGGTAGGCGGTAGTTCCTGTCGGTGGGCTGAATCGGCATGCGGTGACCTCCGGGTCGTCCGGACGTTTACTTGGCCCACTCCCCGGGGGCCACCGGAATGCTCGACCGGGGCGTCCCGATCCGGGTGCGCCTCCATGCCCGACCGGGGCGTGGCCGCCGCTCCGATCCCTGAGGGGTCGTCGTGTCCACCGGCCTGTCACTCCGGGTATCATGCATGAGATCCCCTTCACCTGGGGCCCCACTCCTTGGAGGAAATGTGAACCTTCGCATCCCTGTGCTCGTCGTCGCCGCTCTCGTCACCGGAATCGGCTCCGCCTCGGCCGCCGACGCGCCCAAGGCGCCGGCGGACGTCCCCGCCGCCGTCACCCCCGGCACCGATGCAACCACCAACGGAGGAGGCTCTCCCTGCTCCGGATCGCTCTCCGGCGCGGTCAAGGCCGCATTCACCTGCACCGTCACGGTGACGAAGAAGGACGGCGGCCTGGTTGCCTTCCAGGTGAAGCCGGTCGGCGCCGTCAAGGGGCTCAAGTCCTTCGTGCCGGCCACCTTCACCATCAAGGGTCCCATCGCCGTCCAGACCTACGCCCACCGCGATCTCGGCGCCGCGAGCGCGTCGGCCGTGACCTCGGCCGGCAAGAAGTTCGCCGCGAGCGACAGCCTCGGCGACCGGGGCGACATCGAGGTCCAGGTCCAGTCGATGGAGATGACGAGCAACAAGTTCCCCCTCAGCACGGTGCACGTGCACGCCCATCTGGTCCCGGCGAGCGCCAAGGACAAGGCCGAGATCCAGGTCGACATCCAGTTCGAATCGACCTGGTAGGCGAGCGCCCCGCAGCGGCGGGAGCGCCCGGGGCTGCGGCCGGATAGGACACCGGGATGGATCTCGTCACCGGTGCCACGGGCTACGTCGGAGGTCGGCTCGTCCCCCGCCTTCTCGAGGCAGGTCGACGGGTGCGCCTGCTGGCGCGCGATCCTGCTCGTCTGGCCGGCCGACCCTGGGCGGATCGCGTCGAGATCGTTCGCGGGGACGTGCTCGATCCCTCGACGCTCCCGGCCGCGCTCTCGGGGGTGGAGGTCGCCTACTACCTGGTCCACAGCATGGGCGACCACGGAGCCTTCGCGACGCGCGACCGGGATGCTGCGCAGGCCTTCTCCCGGGCGGCCCGCGACGCCGGGGTGAAGCGCATCGTCTACCTGGGTGGCCTGGGGGACTCCGCTGCGGGGCTCTCCGACCACCTGAAATCCCGGCAGGAGACCGGCGACGCGCTGCGGAGCGCAGGGGTCCCGGTCACGGAGTTCCGGGCCGCCGTGGTCGTCGGGAGCGGCAGCATCTCCTTCGAGATGATCCGCTGGCTGACCGAGCGGCTCCCCGTGATGATCTGCCCGCGCTGGGTGTACCAGCGCATCCAGCCGGTGGCGATCTCCGACGTCCTCTCCTACCTCGTGGCAGCCCCCTCGGTCCCGGCCTCGGCCGGTCAGGTCGTGGAGATCGGCGGCGCCGACGTGCTCACCTACCGGGACATGATGCTTCGCTACGCGGCCCGGCGCGGGCTCCGGCGCTTCCTCGTCCCCGTGCCGATGCTCACGCCCCGCCTCTCCTCCCACTGGGTTCGCTGGATGACCCCGGTCCCGGCGTCGATCGCGCGCCCCCTCGTGGAGGGGCTCCGGAACGAGGTCGTCGTCCGGGACGACTCGGCGCGCCGCCTCTTCCCCGACATCCATCCCCTCTCCTACGCCCAGGCGCTCGACCGCGCCTTCGAGCGGCTGGAGCGGGGCGAGGTGGAGACCGCCTGGAGCGACGCCCTCGCGAGTTCCCCTCTGGGCGTCCCCACGGTGCAGCTCTCCACGGTGGAGGGGATGATCATCGAGCGGCGCGCCATCCCGGTCGATCTCCCCCCGGAGCGGATCTTCCGGGCCTTCACGGGGATCGGCGGTGAGCGCGGCTGGCTCTACATGAACTGGGCCTGGGAGATCCGGGGAGTCCTCGACCAGCTGGCGGGCGGCCCGGGCTTCCGGCGTGGCCGGCGCGACCCCGATCACCTGCGCCCCGGCGACGCCCTCGACTTCTGGCGGGTGGAGGCCGTGGAGCCCGGAAGGCTCCTGCGCCTGCGGGCCGAGATGAAGGTCCCCGGCAGGGCGTGGCTGCAGTTCGAGGCCCAGCCGCGCGACGGCGGGACCCTGCTCAGCCAGACCGCCTACTTCGCGCCGCACGGCCTGGCCGGCCACCTCTACTGGTACGCGCTCTACCCCATCCACGCGGCCATCTTCGCCAACCTCGTGAAGCGGGTGGCGGAGCGCGGGCATACCCTCCCCGCGCTCCTGGAGGACGGGGCAGTGGCGTGACCCGTGTGCCGGCCGAGCGGCTGCGCGCCGCGAACGAGGCTCCGGTCCGTCGCGACGGCGCCTACGTCCTGCTCTGGGCGACCGCCCTGCGGAGGACCTCCTGGAGCTTCACCCTCGACCGTGCGGTGGAGTGGTCGCGCGAGCTGTCCCGGCCCGTCCTGATCCTCGAGGCGCTGCGCGCCGGCTACCCGTTCGCGAGCGCGAGGCTCCACGCCTTCGTCCTGCAGGGGATGGCCGACAACGCCCGGACCTGCGCCGACGCCGGCGTCGGCTACCACCCCTACGTCGAACCCTCACCGGGAGCGGGGCGCGGACTCCTCGCAGCGCTCGCCGCGCGCGCATGCGTGGTGGTCACCGACGACGCCCCCTTCTTCTTCCTGCCGCGGATGCTCGCCTCGGCAGCGGCCCGCCTGCCGGTCCGGGTCGAGGCCGTGGACGGCAACGGGCTCCTCCCGGTGCGCCTGGCGCGCACCACCTACCCGACCGCCCACGCCTTCCGGCGGTTCCTCCAGGTCGAACTCCCGGAGCGGCTCGGCACCTTTCCCTCCACCGATCCCCTCGACGCAGACGGAGCAGCGGGCGCGACGGTGCCAGACGAGGTCGCCTCCCGGTGGCCCCGGGCGTCGGCGGAACTCCTCTCGGGCGACGCGTCCGCCCTCCGGGCGCTGCCCATCGACCCGGCGGTGGCACCGGTCCTGGGCGTCACGGGCGGCGTCGTCGCCGGGCGTGCGGTGCTCCGGAGCTTCGTCACCGAGCGGCTCCCGCGATACCTGGAGCGGAGCCAACCGGACGTGGACGGGGCGAGCGGCCTCTCCCCCTGGCTCCACTTCGGCCACGTCTCGCCCCACGAGGTCTTCCGGGCGGTGGCGCGCCGCGAGGGCTGGAAGCCCGCCCGACTCGGCAAGGGGGGCGGCAGCAAGGAAGGGTTCTGGGGCATGAGCCCGGAGGCCGAGTCGTTCCTCGACGAGCTCGTGACCTGGCGGGAGGTGGGGCACAACATGCTCGCCCGGCGACCCGAGGCGGCGCACGACTTCGACTCCCTTCCACCCTGGGCGATCCGGACGCTCGAGGCCCACGCGGGCGACCCCCGCGACCCGGTCTACGACCGCGCCACCCTGGAGCGTGCGGCCACCCACGACGAGGTCTGGAACGCCGCGCAGCGGGAGCTCCGGGAGCGGGGGCGGATACAGAACTACCTGCGCATGCTCTGGGGGAAGAAGATCCTGCAGTGGAGCGCGACGCCCCGCGAGGCGCTCGCCACCATGCTCGACCTGAACGATCGCTTTGCCCTCGACGGCCGGGACCCCAACTCCGCCTCCGGGATCTTCTGGTGCCTGGGGCGCTACGACCGCCCCTGGGGACCGGAGCGGCCCATCTTCGGGACGGTCCGCTACATGACCTCGGAGAACACCGTCCGGAAGCTGCGGTTGAAGGGGTACCTGGCCCGGTTCGGCGCGCAGCCGGGGCTGCCTGGCGCCTGAGCCGCCCTACACGTGGTTGCGGAGCATGAGCTCCTTGGGGTGGGGCGCGAGGTGTGTCTGCCCCAGGAGGTAGTCGACGCGGAGCTTGCGAACGTGGTGCCGGATGAGCGTGAGCGGCACCACGAGCGGGACGAGCCGCTGCCGGTAGTCCCGGATGGCGTCGTGGAGTTCCGCCTTCTCGTCGTCGGGAAGGGTGTCCTTGAAGTAACCGGCCATGTGCTGCATCACGTTGGTCTGCTTGCCCAGGGTCGCGGGCTTCGCCAGGGCCCGCATGAAGAGCTCCCCGTAGCGGGCGACCACCTCGTCCCGGGGCATCGCCCGGGCACGCGCCACGATCGGCCCGAGCTTCCGGTAGCCGTCGGGATCGTGGGCGAGGAGCAGGAGCTTCTCGGCGGTGTGGAAGGCCACCAGTCCACCCAGGGTCCAGCGCCCCTGGAAGAAGTCCTTCAGCCGCCGGTAGGCGAAGACCCGTTCCACGAAGTTCTCCCGGAGCTCCGGATCGTTCAGCCTCCCCTCCTCCTCCACCGGCAGGAGCGGAAGCCGGTCGAGCAACTCCGCGGCGAAGAGCCCCCGGCCCGACTTCGTCGCCGCCCCCTTCGCGTAGACCCGCACCCGCTCCATCCCGCAGCTCGGCGAGTCCTTCTTGAGCACGTAACCGCACAGGTCGAGCTTCTCGATCTCGGCCACCTTCCGCGTGGCCCAGCGCTGCATGGCCTCGGTGTGATCGATGCCGTTCTTCGGGTCGACGAGCCGGACCGCATCGCCCTGCCGCTCGAGCCGGATGGTCGGACGCGGGATCGACATCCCAACCTCCACCTCCGGGCAGACCGGGACGAAGTCCACGTACCGTCCGAGGAGCCCGGTGAGGAAGTCGTCCTTCTTGTGGCCACCGTCGTACCGCACGTTCTGCCCGAGCAGGCAGGAGGAGACGCCGATGCGGATGGGGGACCCCGGTTCCTCTTGTCTCATCGATCCTCCGACACTCAGCGGCGCCGCGATCCGCCGAAGAGGCTCCCGAGCAAGCCGCGGACCAGCTCGCGCCCGATCTGCGTGCCGGCCGACCGGGCCACGCTCTTCGCCATCGCACCCAGGGTGTCGGCGAACTCGTTGCGGGGCTCGGCGGCCCGGCCACGCTGCGGGGCCGGCTCCGCGGCGCGCTCCGCCGCCCGGGCCTGGAGCCGCTCGTAGGCCGACTCGCGGTCCACCGCCTCGTCGTACTTGCCCTTCACGGGCGAGGATCGCATGACCCGCTTCCGCTCGTCGGCGGTGAGGGGCGCGAGCCGCGAGCGGGGCGGCAGGACGAAGGCCCGCTCCACCGGGACCGGGGTTCCCTTGGCGTCGAGGAGGGACACCAGCGCCTCCCCCACCGAGAGCTCGGTGATGGCAACGCCGGCGTCCACCTTCGGGTTCTGACGGAAGGTCTCGGCGGCGGTTCGCACCGCCTTCTGGTCGCGCGGCGTGAAGGCGCGCAGGGCGTGCTGGACCCGGTTGCCGAGCTGCCCGAGCACGGTCTCGGGCACGTCGAGCGGGTTCTGGGTGACGAAGTAGACCCCCACCCCCTTCGACCGCACCAGCCGCACCACCTGTTCCACCTTCTCGAGCAGCGCGCGCGGCGCGTCCCGGAAGAGCAGGTGGGCCTCGTCGAAGAAGAAGACGAGCCGGGGCTTCTCGGGGTCCCCCACCTCGGGCAGGTGCTCGTAGAGCTCGGAGAGCAGCCAGAGCAGGAAGGTCGAGTAGAGGCGCGGCGCGAGGAGCAGCTTGTCGGCGGCGAGGACGTTCACGATCCCCTCGCCCCGGCCGTCCACCTCGAGCAGGTCGTCGAGCTTCAGGGCCGGCTCGCCCAGGAACCGGTCGCCGCCCTGCTGCTCGAGCGCGAGCAGCTGCCGCTGGATGGCCCCGACGCTGGCCGGGGAGACGTTGCCGTGGGTCCGCTGCAGCTCGCTCGCCCGCTCGGCCACGTGCTGCAGGACGGCGCGCAGGTCCTTGAGGTCGAGGAGCAGGAGCCCGTCGTCGTCCGCGATCTTGAAGGCGAGGGCCAGCACCCCCTCCTGGACCTCGTTCAGCTCGAGCATGCGCGCGAGCAGCACGGGCCCGAGCTCGGACACGGTGGTGCGCAGCGGGTGCCCCTGCTCGCCGAAGACGTCCCAGAAGACCACCGGAGCGCCGGAGGGTTCCAGCGTGGCCCCGAGCCGCTTCACCCGCTCGAGCATCTTCTCGTCGGGCTCCGCGGCGAGCGCCATCCCGGAGAGGTCCCCCTTCACGTCGGCCAGGAAGACGGGGACGCCGGCGCGGGAGAGCCGCTCGGCGAGCACCCGGAGGGTGACGGTCTTCCCGGTGCCGGTGGCCCCGGCCACCAGGCCGTGGCGGTTCGCCATGCCGGGCAGGAGCGACAGGATCTCTTCCCCCTTGGCGACGGGGAGCGGCGGAGCGGGCATGCGCGGTGTTCCTCCCTGCGGGTGGAATAGCACGGCGAGGGGGCATCCGGGCGGACGCGGTCCCTTCTCCCCCGCCTACCCGCTCCAGCCGGTGCGCACGCCCAGGGAGGAGGCGACCCGGAGGACGTCGGTGATGACCCCCCCGGCAGTGAGCGCCCCACCCACCCCCGCCCCCTGGACCACGAGCGGCGAGCCGGAGCGGCGCAGCGTGGTGGCGGCCACGTAGGCCTCCACGTCGCGAAGGCGCGCGGCCCGGTGATCCGGTCCGACCTCCTCCGGACCCACCCGGACGCGGCCGCCGTCGACGTCGACGTGGACCAGGAAGCGGAGCACCTTGCCCCGGCCGCGGGCGCCGAGGACCCGCTCGGCGAACGGGCGATCGAGCCGCCGCAGCGCCTCGACGAGATCGGCGGGCGAGGTGGCGGCGAGCGCCTCGCGGGGCAGGAGCGGCTCGAGGGCCACGTCGGCGACGTCGAGCCGCATCCCCAGCTCGCGCGCCAGGATGACCGCCTTGCGCGCCGAATCGAGCCCCGACAGGTCGTCGCGGGGATCCTCCTCGGTGTAGCCGAGTTCCCGCGCCCAGCGGAGCGCCAGCGAGAGCGGCGTGCCCTTCTCGGCCTCGGCGAGCAGGAACCCTGCGGTGCCGGAGAGGGATCCCTCCACGGTGAGGACCCGATCGCCGGTGCGAACCAGGTTGCGGAGGGTTCCGAGCAGCGGCAGGCTCGCGCCCACCGAGGTCTCGTAGTGGAAGTGGACGTGGGCCTGCCGGCGCGCCACCGAGAGCCGGTCCCGGTCGGCGGTGGGGGCGGCGAGGGGGAGCTTGTTCGCCCCCACGACGTGGATCCCCCGCCGGAAGGCCTCCGCGTAGACCGGGATCAGGGCCGGGTCGGCGGTGAGGTCCACGAGCACCGCGCCGGGCAGCCTCGCCAGCCGGTCGAGCACCTCCGCCGCGCCGGGCATGCGGAACGGGCCCGTCGGCGGCGCGCCCGCCACGTCCTCGCGCCACCGGGACAGGTCGAGTCCGTGCTCGTCGAAGGCGAGGCCGTGCCGGTCCCCCACCCCCACCACGCGCAGCGCGATGTCGTAGTCGGAGGAGAGGCTCGGGGCCTGCTCGCGAACCTGGTCGAGGAGCGGCGCCCCCACCTTCCCCTTGCCGAGGACGAGCAGGTTCACGCCCTGGCCGCCGGTGGCCGGCCGGGCCGCCGGCCGGGTCGTGCTCCGCCCCTCCACCCTGTCCCGGAAGTCGGCCACCATCGCCGAGAGCTCGTCGACGTGGATGAGGAAGGCGTCGTGTCCGTGGGGCGACTCGAGCCGCTCGAGGCGAGCCCCCGGCATGTGGCGCGCCATCACCCGCTGCTCCTCCGGGACGTAGAGCACGTCGGTGTCGATGGTCACGACCAGCGCCGGCTGCCGGATCCCGCGCAGCACCGCCTCGAAGTCGCCTCGCCCACGCGCCACGTCGTGGGTGTCCATGGCGCGGGTGAGCGCGAAGTAGGTGGCCGGGTCGAACCGGTCGACGAGCTGCTGCCCCTGGTAGCGCAGGTAGCTCTCCATGGCGAAGAGGTCGGCCGACTGGGACCGTCTCCCGTACCGCTCCTCGAAGGACTCGAAGCCGCGGTAGGTGCACATCGCCATCATGCGCGCCGCCGCCAGGCCGGCGGTGGGCGGATCGGCGGGGTCATAGCGTCCGCCGGCCCACCTCGGGTCGGCGGCGATGGCCTGCCGCTGGGCCTCGGAGAGCCCGATGGCCCAGGCCGAGTGGCGCGCGGAGTTGGCGATGGGGACGATCGACTGGACCAGGTCGGGGAAGAGCAGCGCCCACTCGAGGACCTGCATCCCCCCGAGCGAACCGCCGATCACCGACCGGATGCGCCGGATCCCGAGCGCCCGGGCGAGCTCGCCCTGCACCCGGACCATGTCACGGACGGTGATGGCCGGGAACGTGCCCAGGTAGGGGTTCCCGGTGGCCGGGTCGATGGAGGCGGGACCGGTGGTGCCGTAGCAGCTTCCCAGGATGTTGGCGCAAAGGACGAAGTCGCGTTCCGGGTCGAGGGCCCGGCCGGGACCGAACATCCGGGTCCACCAGCGATCGGCGTCGGCCGACCCGGTGAAGGCGTGGCAGACGACCACCGCGTTGTCCCCCGCCGGCGAGAGCCGTCCCCAGGTGCGGAAGGCGACCTGGAGCCGCTCGAGCCTCGCCCCCGACTCGAGCAGGAACGGGCCGGTGGGGACGTAGAAGCGGGTCTCGGGCGCGATGAAGGCGGCCCGCGCGGGGGCCAGGGGATCGGGGGGCTTTTCGGCGAAGGGCATGGCCGCGCGCGAGGACGGGAAGGCGGAATCTAGAGGGAGGAAGGGCTCCCGGTCAAGATAGCGGAGGAGTTTCCGCTCACATGGAGGAGCGTGCCCTCGGGCGCGCGCGCCGCCGGACGCCGAGCCGCTCGCAGAGGAAGTCGGCGATCGCCCCGACCTCCCCTGCCGCGAAGGTCGGAAGGTCGCGCGGCGGGGGCTCGTCGGAGACGACGGCGATGAAACCGCGGCCGCGGGCGCAGGCGAACGCCCGGCTCACCGTGCGCCGGTGGACCTCGACCCGGGGCAGCCGCTCCGCCTTCCATCCCTCCACGAGCACCAGGTCGGACGGGGGGAGCATCCGGGCGAGCGCCCGCGCACCGCCGGGGCGGGGCGCCCCGAAGGTCGCGAGCTGCGTCCGGCCCTGGACGGCCACGGTGTGCGCGCCGGCCCGCAGGAGGAGGTCGCTGTCCTTGCCCGGGACGTCGAACCCGTGGGCATGGCCGGAGTGCTTGATCGCGGCGACGCGGAGCCCGCGCCGCCCGAGTTCCCGGACGAGCGCCACGAGCAGCGTGGTCTTGCCCACGCCGCTCGGCCCGGAGAAGGCGACCATGGGCGCCGGGCGCCGGGCGCCGCGCTTCACTCCTCGAGGAGCCACGTCTCCACCCGTTCCCCCTCCGGGACGTCGCCGGCCCCCTCGGCGATCCGCACGAGCGCCTGCGCCAGGGCCGGCCCACGCACCTGGGCCGCGTCCCGTCCCACCGGTCGGACCCGTCCGTCCGGCGTGATGGACGCCCAGAGGAACCGGCTGCGGCCGGGGCGCCCCTCGCAGGCCTCGGCGATCGGCATCCAGGCACGGGGGCGCTCGATGCGGGCCGAGCCGGCCAGCGCGAGGAGGGCCGGCCGCGCGAAGACCTCGAAGGCGACCAGGCAGGCCGACGGGCTGCCCGGCAGCCCCAGCACGGGCTTCCCCCCGAGGAGCGCGAAGAGGAAGGGCTTCCCGGGCTTCATGGGAACCCCGTGAACCCGGATCTCGGCGCCGAGGGCCCGGAGCGCTCCGGCCACGAGATCCTTCTCGCCCACCGACACACCCCCGATCGTGACGAGCGCGTCGGCGCCGGCCAGTGTGCTGGCGATCGCATCGCGCAGCGCGGCCGCGTCGTCGCCCACCGCGCCCCGCCGCACCTCGAACCCGCAGGCGCCCAGGAGTCCGGAGAGCGCCGCGCCGTTCGAGTCGGGCGTCCGCCCCTTGACCACCTCGTCGCCGGTGGAGAGGAGCGCCACCTTCAACCGCCGATGGACCCGGAGTTCCCGACAGCCCACCGCCTCCAGGAGCGCAGCCTGCCGCGGCCCGACCCGCGTCCCGGCGGGCAGCGCCTCCCCGCCGGCGGGGACGTCCTCCCCTGCCATGCGAACGTTCTCCCCCTTGCGTGGCCGGTGGCGGATGAGCACGTGGGCGCCGCGCGCCTCCGTCGCCTCCTCCTGCACCACCGCGTCGGCGCCGGCCGGAAGGGAGGCGCCCGTGAAGATGCGCGCCGCCTCCCCGGGAAGGAGCCGCTCCCCGGGAAGGTCACCCGCGAAGAGGTGCCCCTTCACCACCAGTTCGACGGGTCCGGGGATGTCGACGTGACGCACCGCGTAGCCGTCCATCGCCGAACAGTCGAAGGGAGGGGCCGCTCGCACCGCCAGGGCGGGCGACGAGAGAAACCGGCCGGAGCCCTCGGCGAGCGTCACGCGCTCCTCCCCGAGCGATTTGATCGCTTCGAGCACCGTCCTTCGATGGGGTTCGAGCCGGTCCACGGGCGGATGATGCCATCCTCGCCCTCTCCCTGTCCGACGAATTCCGCAACACTTGCGCCCGGTCGCTCTTGATCCGGGGCAATACGCAGGTTCTGCGGCAAAACCCCCTGAAAACCCGGGCCTGAGTCGTGCATCTAGACGCCGGTCAAGCACGGAGGTGCCCATGATTTCGACCGCTCCTGTCACCGACTGTGGAACCTGTACCCTCGGCGTCGCCTCCGGGGGGCGTTGCCGGTTCACCCCGTCCACCCGGGAGTCGGGGGCGAGCCTCTGCGCCCAGGGCGAGCGCCCGCGCACCGTCTACTTCGTCAAGGAGGGGTTCGTCGCCCTCTCGGCGGTGAGCCCCCGTGGCGCCGAGCTCGTGCTCACCCTGCGCGGCCCCACCTCGCTCCTCTGCACCGAGGCCATGACCAACGAGCCCTCGGCCTACGAGGTCCGCGCCCTCTCGCGCGTGAAGCTCTGCGGGATCGCCGGCGACGCCATGACCCAGTGGGTCGGCCCGGAGCGCAGCCCGGGGCGCGTCATCCTCGATCTCATGCTGGCCGAGTCGCGCATGCAGCGGGACGAGGTCAACTTCCGCCAGGGCGACTGCATGTCGCGGGTGGCCCGGTTCGCGCTGGCCCACGCCAAGTTCCTCGCCGACCGGCCCAACGCCGTCCGCAAGCAGGTGGTGGCCCGACTCCTCGGAATGCGCCCCGAGACCCTATCCCGCTGCCTGACCCGCCTCGAGCAGGACGGCGTTCTCGATGCCTCCCGCGGCGTGAAGGTGATCGACCACCGGCGCCTCGCGGCCATCGCAATGGAAGACGCCACCGCCTGATCGCGGTAGGATCCCCCCATGTTCGGACTCGGAATCGGCGAGATCCTGCTCATCGCGGTCGTGGTCGTCCTCCTCTTCGGGGCGAGCAAGCTGCCCCAGCTCGGCCAGGGGCTCGGCGAGAGCGTGAAGAGCTTCCGCAAGGCCTTGGGCGAGATGCAGGGCGACGACAAGAAGCCGCCACCTCCCCCGCCCCCGCCGGCGAAGTAGCCGGGGTCAGCGACCCGACATCAGGCGCGCCACCATCTCGGTGACGCGGGCCACCGCCGAGCCGATCCGGTCGAGCAGGTCC
This sequence comes from uncultured Anaeromyxobacter sp., assembly GCA_903904005.1. GTDB lineage: Bacteria > Myxococcota > Myxococcia > Myxococcales > Anaeromyxobacteraceae > CAIOAK01. The sequence continues at coordinate 4,948 of CAIVAR010000168.1, read as the reverse complement.
CCGGCGAGGCCCCGGTGCGCCGTCTCCTCCGGTGTCACCCGCCGCGCCAGCGCGGCCCGATCCTCGAACCACCGGCGGGCGGCGACCGCGGTGGTCGGGTCGTCGATCTCCACCAGCGATTCGAGGTTGGAGAGGGAGAGCGGGTCGAGGTTGAAGCTCCCGAGGAGCACCTTCTTCCCGTCGACGACGGCGACCTTGGCGTGGTGGACGGAGCGGGTCCACTCCCGGATCTCCACGCCCGCCTCGCCGAGCTTCCGGTAGAGGCGCCGGGTGCCGGCCCGGGCCAGCGGGACGTCGCTGCGCCCCGCCAGGAGCAGGGTGACCTTCACTCCACGTCGAGCCGCGGCGGTGATGGAGCGGATGAAGCGCCGGTCGGGCAGGAAGTAGGCGTGCGCCGCCAGGATCTCGGAGCGCGCCGCGGCGAAGGAGCGCCGGTACAGGTTCCGCAGCCGCCCCCCGCCCCCGATCCCGGAGAGGTGGAGCTGGACCGGCCCTTGCTGCCGCGGCGGGCGCTCCCCGCGCAACCGCGCCTCCAGCCAGGTCGCCGGCGCGCCGCGGATCTCCACCGCGAGGTCCATCCACTCGGGCGACTCGTCGGCCAGGTCGGGAGCCCAGCCCGGCCCGACGAGGCCGTACTCGTCGGCGATGTTGATCCCGCCGAGGAAGGCCACCTCCCCGTCGACGAGCAGGATCTTGCGGTGGTTGCGACGGAAGCGGCCGGTGAAGAGCGCCAGGAGCGGGTGGTAGATCCGCACCTCCGCGCCGTCCGGCTCGAGCATCGACTGGAGCCACCGGCCGTCGAGCGCGGAGCCCCAGCCGTCGAGGATCACCCGGACCCTGACCCCGCGGAGGGCGGCCTGCGAGAGGGCCTCGCGGAAGAGGTCCCCCACCCCCTCCCGTGCCAGGTAGTAGATCTCGAGGTGGATCGACTGGCGCGCCCCCCGGATGGCCTCGAGCATCCGCGGGAACGCCTCCCGGCCCCCGGCGAGGAGGGTCACGCTCCCGCCGGAGGGGGACGATTCGGACGGCATGTGGAGAGGCTACCTCGTCCGGGCCTCCCGGATGGGATCCCGGCGAGGGCGCTCCCCATGCCGGCTGCGTTGATCCGGGGGCCCGGCGAGCCTAGATTCCCCGCGCGCATGTCCGAGTCCCTCCTCCAGGAGCTGAAGCGCTACGTGGACTTCGGGCCGGACGACGAGTCGGCCCTGCGCGAGCTGCGGGCGGCCGCCGCTCCCGAGTTCCCCGCCATCGCGGTCCTCTTCTACGATCGGATCCTGTCCCACGAGGGGGCGCGCCGGGCGCTCGCCGGGGGGGAGAGCAAGGTCGGCCACCTCCGAACCACCCTGGTCCGGTGGATGGAGGAGGCGATCGGCGGCCCCTGGGACGACGCCTGGTGGGAGGCCCATTCCCGGATCGGTCGGGTCCACGTCCGGATCGACCTTCCCCAGCACTACATGTTCGGCGCCATGAACGTGGTCCGCGAGGCCCTCGGGGCGTCCGTGGACCGGCTCTGGCCGGCGGATCCCGACCGCCGGCGCCGGACCCGGGAGGCGGTCGGGAAGGTGCTCGACCTCGAGCTCGCCATCATGCTCCACACCTACCGGGAGGATCTGCTCTCCCGCGCCACGCGCTCGGAGCGGCTCGCCACCTTCGGGCAGCTCGTCGGCTCGATCGGCCACGAGCTGCGCAACCCGCTCGGCGTGATCGAGAGTTCCCTCTACCTGCTGCGGGGGCGGACCGGCGACGACGAGCGGGTGACGAAGCACCTCGACCGCATCGCCGACCAGGTCCGGGTCTCGAACCAGATCATCACCGGGCTCCTCGACATGGTCCGCGACCGCCCGCTCGTGCCCGAGACGGTGGAGGTCGAGGCGCTCGTCCGCACCAGCGCCGCCGCGCTCTCCCCCCCGACCGGCGTGACCCTCTCGACCGACGCGCCGCCGGGGCTCACGGTCCGCGGCGACCCGGTGCAGCTCGGGCAGGCCCTCCTGAACCTGGTCATGAACGCCGTGGAGGCAACCGTGCCCCGTGGCGCCGTGCGGCTCGTGGCCCGCCCGGAGGCGGGGATGGTGGCCTTCGAGGTCGACGACGACGGGCCTGGGATCCCCGAGTCGGTCCGGGACCGGCTCTTCGAACCGCTCATCACCTCGAAGGCGCACGGAAACGGCCTGGGGCTCGCGTTCGTCAAGCGGGTCGCCGAGCGGCACGGCGGCTCGGTCGGCCACGCGCCCCGGCCCGGCGGCGGCACCCGCTTCACGCTTCTCATCCCGGCCGCCTGACCCATGCGCCGCTACCTGTTCGTCGACGACAACCTCGATCTCGCCGAGAACCTCGCCGAGATCGTGGCCGACCACGGCGCCGCCTGCGAGCTGGCGGGCGGCGGTGCCGAGGCCCTCGCCCGCGTCGAGCGATCCCGTTTCGACGCGGTCGTGACCGACATGCGCATGCCCGGGCTCTCCGGGGCCGAGCTGGTGCACGCCATCCGGCAGGTCGACCCGGGCCTGCCCGCCGTCGTCCTCACCGCCCACGCCGGCGACGCCGACCTGGCCGCGGCCCGGCGGGAGGGGCTGCTCGCGGTCCTGGCCAAGCCCGCGCCCATCGGGAGGCTCCTCGCCCTGCTCGATGTGGCCCGGCGCGACGGGCTCGTGGCCGTGGTGGAGGACGACCTGGCCCTCCTCGACAACCTCACCGAGGCGCTGCGGCTCCGCGGCTTCGCGACGGTCACCGCGAGCACGGTCCTCGACACCGATCGGCTCGGCCCGACCCGCCCCTTCGCGGCGCTCGCCGACGTCCGCCTCCCGGGGGGACCGGATGGAGCGGCGGCGCGGCGTCTCGAGGCCCTCTTCCCCGGGCTCCCCGTCGTCGCCGTGACGGCCTTCCCCGCCGGCGCACCCGCCGGGGCCCGCGCCGTATTCCCGAAGCCCTTCGACACCGCCGCCCTGCTCGACGCCGTGGAGCGGATCCACGCCGAGAGGAAGGACTCCCCGTGAAACACCCCTCCCCGGCCCGCCGGCCGCGCGTCCTGCTCGTGGACGACAACGCCGCCCTCGCCGACAACCTCCGCACCATCCTGGAGGATGCCGGCTTCGCGGTGGTCACCGCGGGCTCCTGCGCCGAGGCCCAGTCGCGGGCGCGCGCAGGGTTCGACGTGGCCCTCGTCGACCTGGGACTCCCGGACGGCAACGGGACCGAGCTGGCCCAGCAGCTCAAGGAGGGGGCGCCCGACAGCGAGGTGGTGCTCCTCACGGGCCACGCCACCATGGAGTCGGCGCTCGACGCCGTGCGCGCCGGCGCCTGCGCCTACCTCCAGAAGCCGGTGAACACGCCCGAGCTGCTCATGACGCTCGAGACGGCCATGCGGCAGGTGCGCCTCCACCTCGAGAAGCGAGAGCTGGCGCGGCGGGCGGCGATGGCCGAGAAGCTGGCCGCGGTGGGGACGATGACGGCCGGCCTGTCCCACGAGATCCGCAACCCCCTGAACGCCGCCGCCCTCCAGCTCACCGTCCTGGAGCGACGCGTCGGGCGCCTCCCCGCGGCCGAGCAGGGCCCCCTCCTCCAGCCGCTCCACCTGGTCCGGGACGAGATCCGTCGCCTCGACCACATCCTCGAGGACTTCCTCCAGTTCGCCCGGCCGCGCGAGTTCTACCCGAAGCCGGTCGAGCTCCCGCCGGTGCTCGACCGGGTGCTCACGCTGCTCGGCGGCCCCGCCGACAAGCGTCACGTCCGGGTGACCCGGGACTTTGCCGTGGTCCCGCCGGTGGCCGGGGACGTGGAGCGGCTCCAGCAGGTGGTCATGAACCTGGGGCTGAACGCCCTCGACGCGGTCCGCGAGGGCGGCTGGATCCGGGTCTCCTGCCGCGTCTCCGACGACCCCGAGGTCGTCGAGATCCTCATCGACGACAGCGGTCCCGGAGTCCCCGCGGAGATCCGCGAGCGCATCTTCGAGCCCTTCTTCACCACCAAGGCGGAGGGCTCCGGGCTCGGGCTCCCCATCGTCCACGCCATCGTCACCCAGCACGGCGGGACGATCACGGTGGAGGAGGCGCCGGAGGGGGGCGCCCGCTTCGCGCTCCGCGTACCCCGGGCGCGCTGAGCGGCGCGGGCGGCCGGTCTACCCGGCGGAATCTTCGGCCAGGTCGTCGTGCCCGCCGTGTCCGGCGCCGCCGTTGGCGTACTCCTTCAGGCGGTACTGGATCTTGCGGACGCTGATGCCGAGGATCTCGGCGGCGCGCGAGGTGGAGCCGCCGACCATCTCCAGCGTTCGCAGGATGGCCTCCCGCTCGATCTCGTAGAGGGTGGCGCCGGGGATGAGGGCGCCGGGGCTGCGCTCGCGCGGCCGGGGGCCGCGCAGCGTCGGCGGCAGGTCGTCGGCGGTGAGCTCGGTGCCCTTGGCGAGCACCACGGCACGCTCCACCACGTTCTCGATCTCGCGGACGTTGCCCGGCCAGTCGTGGGCGAGAAGCGCATTCAGGGTACCCGGGGCGAGCCCGCGGATCTCCTTGTTGTAGGCCTTGCCGTACTTCTCGACGAAGTGGCTGACCAGGGCGGGGATGTCCCCCTTGCGGTTGCGCAGCGGAGGCAGCGTGACCGCCACCACGTTGAGCCGGTAATAGAGGTCCTCGCGGAACTTGCCGGTCTTCACCTCGGTGGCGAGGTCGCGGTTCGTGGCCGCCACGAGCCGGACGTCGATCTTGAGGGTGGACACGCCCCCGACCCGTTCGAACTCCTTCTGCTGGAGCACCCGCAGGAGCTTGATCTGGAGGGCCGGGGAGATGTCGCCGATCTCGTCGAGGAAGAGGGTTCCCCCGTCGGCCAGCTCGAAGCGCCCCTCCTTGCGGCCGATGGCGCCGGTGAAGGCCCCCTTCTCGTGGCCGAAGAGCTCGCTCTCGAGCAGGGTCTCGGACAGCGCCGCGCAGTTCACCTTGATGAAGGGCTGGTCGCGACGTGG